>DASRYI010000148.1:0-26062 GCA_035687255.1 Candidatus Krumholzibacteriia bacterium
GACAGGCGATCGCGGAAGAAGTGGGCGATCTTCGTGTCGCGTTCGTCCTTGACATGGGCGTGATGCGCGCCGGCAAACTTCAGCGCCAGCCACGGTGTGATGATGAACGCCACCGCCAGCGAGATCAGCATGCCCATGCTGGCATTGATCGGGATCGGGCTCATGTACGGCCCCATCAGGCCGGTGACGAAGGCCATCGGCAGCAGGGCGGCGATCACTGTCAGGGTGGCCAGGATGGTCGGGCTGCCGACCTCGTCGACGGCCTCGGGGATGATCTCCGAGAGCGGCTGGTGTTCGGCCATTTCGCGCCGGCGGTGGATGTTCTCCACCACCACGATGGCGTCGTCCACCAGAATACCGATCGCGAACACCAGCGCGAACAGCGTGACGCGGTTGAGCGTGTAGCCCATGAGCGTGCTGGCCGCCAGCGTGAGCGCGAGCGTCACCGGCACAGCGACGGCAACCACCAATGCCTCGCGTCGCCCCAACGCGAACAGCATCAGCACGACCACCGCCGCCGTGGCCAGCAACACATGTAGAATGAGCTCGTTGGACTTTTCCTGCGCTGTCTCGCCGTAGTTGCGCGTGAATGTCACGTGCACGTTGGCGGGAAGCAGCGTCTGCTTCATGTTTTCGAGCCGTTGCTCGATGGTCCTGGCCAGCGCCACCGCGTTGCTTCCCGGTTTCTTGGCAATGGCCAGCGTCACTGCGGGCACGTCGATGGGATCGCCGGCGATGCCCTTTTCATCCGCGCGCGCCCCCGCGCCGAAAAGCACCACGGTGGAACGTTCCGCGGGGCCGTCGACGACGCGCGCCACGTCCCCCAGCCGGACCGGCCGGCCGTTGCGCACGCCCACGACGACTCCCTGCACATCGGCCTGGCTGCGCAGCGATCCGTCCGCCTGCAGCAGCACTTCCTGATTGTCGGCTGCGAACGATCCCGCGGGAAGATTCCAGTTGGCCTGTTTGAGCGCCTCGGCAATCTGCACGGCGCTCAGGTTGCTCGCGCGCAACAGGGCCGGGTCGAGCTGCACCGTGATCTGCCGCGGTTCGCCACCGATCACCGTGACCTCGGAGATGTTGTCGATCTTGCGGATCTCGAGCGCTACTTCGTCGGCCACTTTGCGCAGCGCGTAGCTGTCGAGGCCATCGCTCCACAGCGTGAGCGCCACCACCGGCACGTCGTCGATGCCCTTGGGTGTCACGCGCGCGGGACCGGCGCCGGGCGGAATCACGTCAGGGTGCGCCATCAGTTTGGTGTGCACCTTGACGGAACTGGCCTCCGCGTCCTGCCCCACTTTGAAGCGCACGATTGCGATGGCAAAGTTCGGGCTCGAGGTGGTGTAGATGTAATCGACGCCGGGAATCTCCCACAGCAGTTTCTCCAGCGGCGTGGCGACGCGTTCTTCCACTTCCTTCGCGCTCGCGCCCGGGAACGGCACCATGACGTCGATCATGGGCACCTTGATCTGCGGTTCTTCTTCGCGCGGCGTCACCATCACGGAGAACAACCCCAGCGCCAGCGCCGCCAGCACCAGCAGCGGCGTGAGCTTGTTGTTGATGAAGGCGCGCGCCACCCGGCCCGACATGCCCAGGCTGCGGCGCGACATCTTCAACGCACGCGTTTCGCGATCGAGATCGGTCACGGCTGCACCTCGACGGCGGACCCTTCGGCAAGCGTTGCGGCCGGCGCCAGGATCACGCGATCCCCCGGGCGCAGACCGGAGAGGACTTCGACGTGCTCACCCACACCATCGCCCGCCAGTTGCACGAGACGGAACGACGCCTTCCCGTCTTCCACCAGGAACACGCCGTCCATTCCACCTCGCTCCACCACCGACGACCGCGGCACGCGCAGCGCGTCGCGCTTTCCCACCGTGAAGCGGGCGCGCGCGAACATTCCCGAGCGCAGGGCCGCATCCTCGGGCAGATCGATCTTCACCAGGGTGGTGCGCGTGGCGGGATCCACCGCGGGCACCACTTCGGCCACGGTACCCGTCCACGTCCGCCCCGGAACCGACGGCACGTCCACGCGCACGCTGTCGCCCACCGTTGCCGTGCCGGTTTCGTTTTCCGACAGTGACACGTGCAGGCGCAGGCGGCGCGCATCCTCGACGCGCATCAGCGGATGTCCCGGCGCGGCGAGATCCCCCACTTCCGCCATGCGGTCCACCACGCGACCGTCGAAGGGCGCCGGAATCAGCGCGTAGCTCTGGTAGCTGTCCGCCGTCTGGGTGGCGGCGCGCGCCTGTTTCACGGCGCCCTGCGCGCTTTCGTGCGCGAAGCGCGCCTGGTCGAGTTCGAGCTGCGACGCCGAGCCGCGCTCGAACAGCAGCTGGTAGCGCTTGTAGTTGGACTCCGCGAGCGACGCCGCCGCCTCGGCCTGCGCCAGTGCGCCTTCCGCCTGTCCGATGTTGCCCGCGACTTCGCGGTCATCGAGCACGATCAGCACGTCGCCTTTCTTCACCGGTTCGCCGGCCAGTTTGCGTATCTCACGAATGGACGCCATCACCTTGGCGGCCAGCACCGCTTCGCGCGCGCCATGCAACGATCCGCCCGCTTCCACCGTGCGCGCCATCGGGCCCGCTTCCACCACTTCGGATTGCACTGCAACCGGCGCGGACGACGATGCGTGCGTCTCTGGTTTGTGCTGGCAACCGGCAAGCAGCCCGAGCACGAGGAAAGGAGTCAGCCACGCGGCGTTGCGCGTGGCACGAAGGACCGAGTTCATTGCGTAACCTCCGGAACAGGGGGAAGACCGGTTGCAAACGCCAGCGTGCGCAGAGCGCGCTGGGCATCGAAGCGGGCATTGAGTTCGCGCACGCGCGCATCATCGAGAGCCGTCTCGGCATCAAGCACATCGGCGATCCGCACCACTCCCTGCGCAAATCGATCCTCGACGATGTGCAACGCGCGCTCGGCCTGGTCCACGGCCCCGACTGCCACGTCGTGCCGAGCGCGCGCCTCATCGGCCTGCAACGATGCCTGACGTACCTGAAATTCCACGTTCTGCAGCTGAGCACGATGCGATTGTTCGGCGGCCGCGTAGCGGGCCTTGGCCCCGCCCACCTGCGCGCGCGTCTGTCCCCAGTCGAGGATGTTCCAGCGCGCCACCGCCATCAGCGCATAGCTCTCACCGTTGGCTCCAAAAATCTTGTCGTCGTTGAGACTGTAGCGGCCGATCAGCGCCAGTTCGGGCCAGTACCCGCTGCGCGCGCCTTTCACGCCCACCTCGGCGGCGCGCAACTGCGCTTCCGCCGCCTTCACGTCGTTGCGACGCTGAAACGCGCCCGCCAGCGCCTGTTCCGTCGTTCCAGACGGAACATCGATGGATCCCACATCGGGATCGAGCGTGTATGCGGAGGCCTGGTCGATGCCCATCATCTGGAAGAGATGAGCGCGCGCGATGCGTGCGCCGTTATCGGCCGCGATGACGTTTTCCTCCATATGGGCCAGCTGCACCCGCGCCAGCAGAAGGTCGCTTTCCACCATCATGCCTGCATCAAAGAAATCCTGGGCCTGCGACACGTGGCGCGCGGTGGTGTCGCGCGCGCGCCGCGCCAGTTCCACCGACCGCTCGGCCAGCACTGCATCCATATAAGCGGATGCGGTGGCCAGGGCGATGGCCGCTCGCGTGTGTCCGTATCCGGCGTCGGCCGCCGCCGCCATCTCCCGCGTTTGATTCACGCCCGCCATCACTTTTCCGCCCACGAAAATGGGCCACGTGGCCTCGAATTCAGTCGCGAAGTTGTTGACGGGATCGGGATTGTTGGGATCGCTCATGGAAAAGTCAGCCAGCGAGAAACGCTCCTGCATGAGTGTCAGCCCGAACGCGTCCGCGGGCGCGTTGGTGCGCATGGCGATTTCCCGGATCTGGACGTGGGGAAGACGCATGGACCGGGTTTCGCCGCGCGCGGCGCTCGCGGCGTCACGTTGCGCCTGCGATTGCAACACCGCCGGGCTGTTGTCCAACGCCTTCTCCACCGCGGCACGCAGCGTCAACACCCCCGCGGTATCGGGAGCCGCCGCCGCGCTGTCGGCCGGCGTGACCGCCAGCATGACCGGCATCAGTACGTGTATCAGAGTCATCGGTTGAAGAGCCTCCTGTGAGGCGGTCATTGCGCTTGCGCGCCGCCACCCGGTTGCCCATACTTCCTGTATACGACTAGACAACTATATAACTAGATGGTAGTATAGTTGAGCAGCCGCACCCTGTCAAGCGGTGTGGCAAGGAGGCCGCAGAATGGCGAGTAAGCCCTTGAGTGACAAGACTATGGAGCTGGTGGCGGAACGCTTTCGCGTGCTGGGAGACCCGGTGCGGCTGCGGCTCCTGCAGGCGCTGGAGCCGGGCGAGAAGTCGGTGGCGGAGCTGGTGGAAGCGACCGGCGCCAGCCAGGCCAACGTGTCCAAACACCTGCAATTGTTGTTGCGCGCGGGCGTGGTGGAGCGCCGCCGCGAGGGACTATTCGTCTACTACTCCATCCGCGACGCCCGCGTCTTTCAACTGTGTGACGTGGTGTGCGGCAGCCTGGCCGAGCACTACGCGCGCGAACTGTCGGAACTCCCGGCGACCCCGGCGACGCGCACCAAGCGCGCACGTCGCCCGGGACGTTCGAACTGAGTTCAACGCACCAGCAACATCTTGCGGACGATCGACTCGCCGTCGGCGTCTACGCGACAGAAATACACGCCGCTGGGCAGGAGCCGGCCCGCCTGATCACGACCGTCGAAGTTGAGCGGCACCACGCCCGCGGGCATGGTTTTGCTTTCGCGATGCAGAATCCGCCGGCCCGACACATCATAGATATCCACGAGCACGCGTGACGGATCGGCGATCGTCAGATCGAAGCGCGTCGTCGATGAAAACGGATTGGGCGCGTTCCCGGCCAGGGATATCCGGGCCGGCGGCGAATGCGCGGCGATTCCGGTCGTGACCCACCCGTCCGCACGCACGTGCCCCGCGTAGATATCGACATACGCATCCGCGGGCAACGTGATTCCGTTCCAGCTGCGCGCGTCATCCCACGCCACGATCGTGCCTCCCGCCCCGTCGCTCACCACGGCCGGTGACGACTGCTCGCGCGTCGCCGTACACAGCGGCGCGCCGTCACTTTGCCAGCGAACCGCGCCCGATCCGTCCACGCGCTGCGCGTACACGTCATTTGCCGTGGTTGCGTCGCGCGCGTCCGGCCACGTCACGATGGCGCCCCCCGCGCCGTCCGCGGCCATGGAGACGAACGACTGTGTGCCCGGTGCGGTGCACAGCGCGACGCCGTCGGGTGCCCACAGCGGCGAACCGGACGCGTCGACGCGCTGCGCGAAGATGTCATAGTTGCCGAGGCGCTGGTCGTGCCAGGCCACCAGCACTCCGCCCGCTTCGTCGGAAACCGCCAGCGGGTAGTACTGTTCGTCGCTGGCCGTGCACACCGGAACTCCGTCGACGGCCCACATCGGCGCGGCGGCAGCGCTCATTCGTTGCGCATAGATATCCCGGTTGGATACTGCATTGCCCAGCCGACTGTCCGACCACACGATGATCGCGCCACCGTTTCCATCCGATGCGACCGAGCCGCCGATCTGTGCGAGAACGGCCTGACAGACCGGCGCGCCTCCCAGCGTCCACAGCGTCGAGCCCGCGGCATTCACACGCTGCGCATAGATGTCGGGCGCACCGTTGCGATCGTCCGTCCACGCCATGATGGCGCCGCCGGATCCATCCGCCGCGATGTACGGAGAATGTTGAAAGCCCGCCGCCGCGCACACGGCGATGCCCGCGGGACCCCACATCAGCACCCCGTTGCCGTCCACGCGCTGCGCGTACACGTCGTAATCGCCGGTGCGCGTGTCGAGCCACGAGACGATGGCGCCCCCTTTCGTGTCCGAAACCATCACGGCGAAATTCTGCTCGGGCGACGCCGTGCACAGGCGGATACCGTCGTTGGTCCATACCGGTGTTCCGGTGCCCGACATTCGTTGTGTGTACACGGCGTAGGAGCCGCTGCGCCGGTCGCCCCACGCAACCACGGCTCCACCCGCGCCGTCGCCGACGATGGCGAGATACTGCTGGTTGCCGGTGTGGGAACACACCGGCACTCCGCCCGCCGTCCACAGGGACCTTCCGTCAGCGTCGATGTGTTGTGCATACACATCGATACCCGACACGGGAGAGTTGCGTGAGTCTTCCCACGCGATCAGCGCACCACCCGCGCCATCCGCCACCGCCACGGGATGATGTTGTCCGCCGGCGAGCGTGCACACAGCACCGCCGTCAACGGTCCACTGCGCGAAACTGGATCTGGAAGGAAAGAGGGACAAACAAATGACGGTGAGCAACGTTGTCGTCTTCAACATGCGGCCTTTCCCCCGGGGCGAGGTGAACGAAACGCGCTCCGCGCAACGCGGAATCGGGGAATAGGGTCGTACGTGGAGGCGAGTTTACCGGCGAGGAGAGACGGGGCGTGGCAACGCGCGCGCCGTGATCCATTCGGGATTCTTCTCCAACGCATCCACGATGCGTTCGGGAAGAGCCGGGTCGGCGTAGAGCGCGGTACCCACCTGTATGGCGGTGGCGCCGGCGAGGAAGAACTTGCGCGCGTCATCAATGGATGAGATACCGCCGATGCCCACGATGGGAATCGACACCGCCTTCGCGCACTCCCACACCTTCTGCAGAGCGATGGGAAGAATGGCGGGACCGGAGTATCCGGCGCTACCGCGCGCGAACACCGGCTTGCCGGTCTCGAGATCGAAGTCGATTCCGATGACGGTATTGATGGCGGCGATGGCGTCGGCTCCACCCTGCTCGGCGGCGCGCGCCACGCTGCCCACGTCGGTGATGTTGGGGGTCACCTTGATCCACAGTGATTTCTTCGGCAGACGCGCCTTGACGATGCGCGCGATGCGCTCGACCAGCTGCGGGTTGCGTCCCTGGTCCAGCGCTTCGCCGGCCACATTGGGACACGAGAGGTTGAGTTCGAGTCCGTCGTAGCCGTCGCGCGCCGCGAACGCCTCCGCCAGACGGATGAATTCCTCTTCGGTTTCCGCCGCCACGCTCACCATCACGCCGATGTCGCGGTGCTGGTTCAGCTGGGGCAGTTTCTCGGAGAGGTAGCGATCGAGACCGACGTTCTCCAGACCGATGGAGTTGAGCATGCCGTGCGGCAGTTCGTGAATGCGCGGCGGCAGGTTGCCCTTGCGCGGGAGCATGGTGATGGTCTTGGTGACCACCCCACCCAGCCGCGACAGGTTCACCAGCGGCGAGTACTCCTCGGCGTAGCCACAGATCCCCGATGCAATGAAGACGGGATTTTTATGCCGGATCGGTCCGATCTGTATACTGATGTCGCTCATCTTCCTTCTCACCCTGGTTTGGACGCGCTGTCGCGCGTCGTTCACGGCACCGGGAGCTCGTCCCAGACGAGCACGCTCGCGTCGAATACCGGTCCGTCGTGGCACACCGTGCGGTACGGTGACGCCCCGTCCAGCGTGGTCGGCACCACGCACGCGCGGCACGCGCCCAGCGCGCAGCCCATGCGATTCTCCAGCGACGCGTAGTGTGCAATGCCGCGTGACTGCGCCAGTCGCTGTGCGGCACGCATCATGACCGTCGGTCCGCATGAGAAGATGGCATCGGCGCCCTCGCGTTCCAGTTCATGCTCGGCCAGTTGCACGACATTCCCGCGGAATCCGTAGCTGCCGTCATCGGTCGCCAGCGCGACCCCGCGACGCTCCAGCGCGACATGCTCGAGAAACAGATCGTCCCGGGTGCGCGCGCCGTAGAGCAGACGGTAGTTTTCTCCGATCCCGCCGGGGGCGCGAAATCCGTAGAAGTACAGCGGCGCCAGACCCACGCCACCGCCGACGGCGAGCACGCGCATGCCCGGCAGCGACGGGTATCCGTGGCCCAGCGGGCCGTAGAAATCCACCATGTCACCCGCACGCGCGCCGCGCAGCGCGCGACTTCCCTCCCCCACTTCGACGATCACGAGGTCGATGGCGTCCTTCGTGCAATCATGGATGCTGAACGGCCGGCGCAGGAAGAAACGTTCGCCCGCACCCGCGGAAGGCACCGACACGTGGACAAACTGTCCCGCCATGGGATCGACGAACCCCGCCGGACGCGCCAGACGCAGCAGAAAGTAGCGGCGGCTGAGCTGAATGTTCTCGAGTACACGCGTGGAGAATTCTCCCGCGTTGGATGGAACGAAGATGTACGAGTCGCCGGTCCTAGTTTCCATGCGAAGTGGTGTCGGCCGCACTGGTGTCGGGGGGTTGGGGAACGGGTTTGCGCAACGAGTCGGGCAACACGCGCGCGTGGGTGGTATCCGGCGCCGCCACCGGGTGGTGCGCGCTGTCCGCGGGAGCCGGCGCGTGCGTCGTGCCGTTCTGCGGCTTCTTCTCCGCGGCCTTCATCAAGTCGACCAGAGGAGGAGGCGGTGTGGCGCCCTTGTAGAAAGCATAGGCCAGTTCGGCCTGCTGCGAATCGCCGTACCGCGTTCGCAGCACGTTGTACCACTCGTGCGCCTTCACAGAATCGCGCAGCACGACACCGTAGATGTATCCCAGCGCATAGGCTGCCTTGGGCGCAAACTCGCTGTCCGGATAGTCGTCCACGATCTTCTTGTAGTTCGCAATTGCCTTGTCGGTGTTGTTGAATTGCAGCAGTTGAAGTTCGCCCATGGAGAAGGTGCGCAGGATGATCGCTTCCGGACTGTTGTCGCCGGCGGTCTGCTGCAGGCGCAGCACACGACCGATGTCGCCCGCGCGCTTGATGGCATCTTCGGCGAAGTCCGAACCGCTGAAGGTACGCGGCACTTCCTGATAGCACTTCTGTGCAGTCTGGAGGCTGTCCATGGCCTCGTAGATAACGCCCAGGCGGTACGACGCCTCGGCACCGTTGGCGGTACGGGGGAAGCGCGTCACCACACTCTTGTATACATTGATGGCGCGGTCGGTTGAATCCGCCCCCGCGAATGCGCGCGCTCGCAAAAGCAGCAGTTCCGATTGCCGTGTGGGGTCGTTCTGTGTGTTCCGGAGTTTGTCCAACGTGACCAGCGCGTCCCTGTACTCGCCCAGCTCGACCTGCGACCGTCCCATTCCCATCCACACGTCATAGCGCATCTTTTTGGGAATACGCGAACTGCTGAGTCGTTCGTACACCGCCAGACTCTCTTTGTACTGTTTCTTGTCGATCAGGATCGAGGCCATGTCGGTCTCCGCCCGGTACCGCCAGTCGGAGCGGCCGTGGTCTTTCTCGAGACGCTGCAACTGGGCGACCGCATTGTCGCTCAATCCCAGCTGCATGAGGCTGGTGCACAGGAGATAGAAGGCTTCCGGGCGATTGTGATTCTTGCGGTAGCTGTCGACAAAGTGGGTCAGTTCGTCCGCCGCATCTTCGTAGTGCTCGGCTTTCGCAAGCGACTTGCCCTTCAGGAACTCGGCATCCTGGCGCAGATTGGTCTTGGGATAGCGGGTCAGCATCGAGTCGAGAGCCGCGACGGCTTCGTCGTACCGGCTGAGGGCGAACAGCGACTTTCCGATCAGCAGCATGGCATCGTCCACGTGCCGGCTGTCCGGATAGCGGGCGATCATGTGCTTGCACTTCTCGATGACGTCTTCGTAGACGGAGACGTTGACGGGCGCCGCCTGCACGTAGTTGGTGCGCCGGCCCACCGCCATGCCTTCGTCATTCAGAATGACCTGGTTTTGCTGCTGCTGGTTCTGACGGTTCTCCGCCCGCTGCGCGTCGTCGTACTTCTTCTGGGCGTTGTACAGCGTGTTGAAGTACGCGCAGCTCATCAGGGCGGTCAGCGCCACCATGCCCACGATCCCGACGATCGTTCGCCGCGGCTGCATGTTACACACCAACCTGCGTGGACAGCACGTTGACGCCGCCCACCAGCGTGTGCTTGACGCTTCCGTAGACACGATGGCCGAGGAATGCGGAGTTCCGGGAGCGAGAGTGCAGATCCTCGGCGCGCACCACCCATTCTTGGTCGGGGTCGAACAGCACCAGGTCGGCGGCCGCGCCGCGCGCCAGCGTGCCGCCCGGGATGCGCAGGCACTCCGCGGGACGGTGGGTGATCAGCGCCAGCGCCTGGGGCAGAGTCATGTGTCCCGTGCGCACCAGGTGCGTCACCACCAGCGGGAACATCGTCTCCAGCCCCACCGATCCGTTGGGCGCCGCGTTGAACTCCACCTGCTTCTCGTGCGGCGCGTGGGGTGCATGGTCGGAGGCAATGCAATCGATAGTGCCGTCCTTGAGGGCTTCGATCATCGCCAGGCGATCTTCTTCGCCGCGCAGGGGCGGGTTGATCTTGAGATTGGTATTGTAGGTGGCGAGATCCTTGTCCTCGAGGCACAGATAGTGGGGCGCCGTTTCCGCCGTGACGGCAAGATTGTCTTCCTTGGCGCGCCGGATCAACGCCACCGATCCGCGCGTCGACATGTGCGCGCCGTGAAAACGCGCTCCCTTGACCGACTTGAGAACCGTGAGGTCGCGCGCCAGGCAGACTTCCTCGCTGAAGGCCGGGATACCCTTGAGACCGAAGCGCGTGGACGAAGCCCCCTCGTGCATCACGCCGTCGGCGCTCGCCGACATGTCCTCGCAGTGTTCGATGAAGGGGATGCCCAGGGGCGCCGCGTACTCCATCACGCGCCGGGCCATGTCGGCGGTGGGAACCGGCGATCCGTCGTCGCTGACGGCCACCGCTCCTGCACTCACCAGCTCATGATACTCGGAGAGAATCTCGCCCTTGCGTCCGCGCGTGGCGGCGGCGACGGGATACACACGCGCCAGCCCGGCGATCTTCGCCTGAGCGAGAATGAATTCCACGACCGACCGGTCGTCGATGGCCGGGTTGGTGTTGGGCATGCACGCCACCGAGGTGAAGCCGCCCGCCACCGCCGCGGCGGCCCCGGTGGCCACCGTTTCCTTGTATTCGAATCCGGGCTCGCGCAGATGCACGTGGATGTCGACGAACCCCGGCGCCAGGTGCAACCCCTCACCGTCGTAGACGGGCAGCGAGGGCTCCTGGGCGCGGCCCGGCTGCACGGCGTCGATCTTTCCGTCAACAACTGCGATGTGTCCGGCGAAGGCGGTGTTCTTCTTCGGATCGACAATCGTGACGTTGTCGATGATGTACGAACGATGGGAGAGTTGGTTCAGCTTGAGCATCACGCCACCTGTTTTCCTTCACGCGCCGCCCGGGCCTCCGTCGGCTGCGGCACTTCTTCTTCCGATTCCACGGCCGCGCCGCCCGAGAGGAGATACAGCACCGCCATGCGCACCGCGACGCCGTTGGTCACCTGATCCAGAATCACCGAGTGTTCGCCGTCGGCCACATCCTGCGCGATCTCGATGCCACGGTTCATCGGCCCCGGGTGCATGACGATACAGTTCTTCTGCGCGTTCTTGAGCACGCTGCGGTTGATTCCCCATACGCGCGCGTACTCGTCGATGCTGGGAAACAGACCGCGCTGCTGGCGTTCCATCTGGATGCGCAGCACGTTCACGGCGTCGGCGCCTTCCAGCGCCTGCTTGAGGTCGGTCTCAACGGTGACGCCGAGACGCTCGACGTCATGCGGAATGAGTGTGGGAGGCCCGCACACCGTGACTTTCGCGCCCATCGTCACCAGGCCGTGGATGTTGGAGCGTGCCACCCGGCTGTGCGCAATGTCACCCACGATCACCACGCGGCGTCCGTCGAAGCCCCCCCAGCGCTCGCGCAGCGTGAACATGTCGAGCAGTCCCTGAGTGGGGTGCTCGTGCGCGCCGTCGCCGGCGTTGATGACGCTGCCGTTCAGGAGGCTGGCCAGGAAGTGCGGTGCACCCGCCGCCGAGTGCCGGATGACGATCATCTGCACGCGCATGGCCTCAATGTTCTGCGCGGTGTCGCGCAATGATTCGCCCTTCTGCACGCTGCTTCCCGAGGTGGTGAAGTTTACGCTGTCGGCCGAGAGCCGCTTTTCCGCCAGCTCGAAACTGATGCGCGTGCGCGTGCTGTTCTCGAAGAACAGGTTGGCCACGGTGACACCGCGCAGGGCCGGCACCTTCTTCACGGAACGTTCCGAGACTTCCTTGAGGGACTCGGCCGTGTCGAGGAAGCGCGTGATCTCTTCGGCACTGATACCTTCCAAACCGAGCAGATGTTTCATGACGCTTTCTCCGCGAGGAGCACTTCGTCGTCTCCATCGATCTCTTCCAGGTGAACTTCGACCATTTCGTTTTCGGATGTGGGCACGTTCTTGCCCACGTAGTCGGCCTTGATGGGAAGCTCGCGGTGGCCGCGATCGACCAGGACGGCGAGCTGAATGCGGTGCGGACGGCCGAAGTCGATCAGTTCGTCGAGCGCCGCGCGGATGGTGCGGCCCGTGAAGAGCACGTCGTCGACGAGAACGACAATCCTGTCGGTGATGTCGTGATTGATTTCAGTCTTGCCGACCTGCGGGTGCTTGAGCACGTTCTGGAAATCATCGCGGTAGAGCGTGATGTCCAGCGCGCCCACCGGCACGGTCTGCTCTTCCATCTGCGCGATGTAATCGGCGATGCGTTTGGCCAGCGGAACGCCGCGGCGGCGGATGCCGACCACGACCAGGTTCTGGGCTCCGCCGTTGCGCTCGACGATTTCGTGCGCAATGCGTTTGATGGCGCGGCGGATGGCGTCTCGGTCGAGAAGGACAGCTTTATAATAGACGGACATGGCGAGTCGGCGGTTCGAGACTGAGTGCCCGGCGCGTCACGCACCGGTCGCGGTCGGGAGACCACCGGAGGGTACAAAAAAACCCTCCGGGAGGTTTCAGAGGAGGGATAAGAGCGGCGGCGCTGCGGCGCGCCGATGTCTTTTTCTCGACCCCTTGCTGGTCTCCCGGACCAGCCTTAAAAGGATCCTCAACCATATTAGGGGCGCCGGGGACCGGAAGCAAGGCGAAAGTACGGTGCGGGCCGGGCGAGGTTATCCGGCGCGGGCGAAGGCCGGATGCGCAACCGCCTTGCTCAGATCATCTTCCAGCCATTCCGGGTTCTCGGCCGCCAGCGCCGCGGCGTCGGTCTTCCCCGTCGCCACCGCCAGGCAACGGATGCCGTGCGCGTGGGCGCAGGCGATATCGAGCAGGGAGTCACCCACGATCACGGTGTCGCGGGCGGTGAATTCGCGGCCATGTTTCTGCGCCGCGCGCGCGATCGCAATCGGCGGGAGTTCGCTGCGGTCCATGCCGTCGTCGCCGAAGCTCCCGAACGGGAAGTAGCGGTTCAGATCGAACCGCCCCAGCTTGATGCGCCCGCCGCGTTCCCAGTTGCCGGTGAGCAGTCCCAGCGCAACGTCGTCGCGCGCCACCAGCGCGTCGAGCAGTTCCCCAACTCCCGGCAACACGCGCATGCGCTTTGCATCCAGCGACTGTTCGAGACGTTGCAGGTACGCGTCGCGAACCACGGGCAACGTCCTGGCCGCTTCTTCCCGCGACATGTCCATCGCCAGCAGCAGTTCCATGACGATGCGCGGATCGAGTTTTCCGGAGAAGTCATAGGTGTCGAGGACGCCGACGCTTCCCACGGTCGCGAGCAGCGCCTCGGAAAACGACCGCCGCGCCTGGCCGCCGCAATCCACCAGCGTGCCGTCGATGTCGAAAAGAACCAGCTTCATTGCGTGCCTTCCAGAACGCCGCGCAATATTTCCGCCACCGCGGTGGTGCTGAACGTTCGTTCGCAACGTATCCGCGCCTCGCGGCCCCGGCGCGCAGCGTCGTGAGGATCGTCGAATATCGCTTCCAGCGCACGCGCTATTTGCGTCGGTGACGACGGTTCCACCAGATAGGCGGCGCCGTCCAGCGCCGCCGGAATATCGCCGACGCGCGTGGCAATGATGGGTTTCGCCATCGCCATGGCGTCGGTGATCTTCATGGGAAACTGCGCCCGCGCCACCGCCGTGTCGCGTTGCGGCACCACCACCACGTGCGCGGCCGCCACCACCGACGGCATGGCGTCAATTCCGAAGCGCGGAAGATGGATGACGCGCGGGCCGTACTTCGCCTCCAGCGCCTGCGCGTAGGCGTGTCCCACCTCTCGCCCACCCACCAGCACCAGGCGCGCGTCCCGCCACCCCAGTGATTCCAGCGCGGCGGCGGCATCTTCCACACCCTTGTGGGGACGCGGTGTCCCCGGAAACATGATGACGCGCAGACCCTCCAGTCCGAGTGCACGCCGGCAGACATCGCCGTCGTAACGCGCCGGATCGAATACGGCGGTGTCCTTGGCGCTCGGCACATGCACGGCCCGGAATTGCTGACACAGCACGTGCGAGTTGGCCGTAATCGCGCTGGCACGATGGGTGAACTCCTCCATCCAACGCGTATACGCAACGTCATCGAGATTGCGCGCGCGCCGCACCCGGCGTCGCGCCCGACCCCGCCATGACACCGCGTCGAACTCGGCGTGAAACGCCGTCTCACGATCGTCGATGTCGAGCAACAGGCGCCGGCCCTTGCGGCACGACAGCGCCATTCCAAAGCTGGTGACGCGGGGTTTGAGCGCGTACAGCACCTCGCCGCGCACCAGCCGGCGGGTTTCCAGCGCGCGGCGCGCCGGCGAAAACGACACCGGCAATACCGTGATGCCCTGCGGCGGCTCGGGGTAGACGTCTTCGCCATGCGCCAGCGCGCCGATGATCTCGACCTCGACGCCCGCTGCGCGCAGCGAGCAGGCCAGGCTGTACGCGCGCGTCATCCCGCCCCGCGCCAGGCCCGGCGCCAGCATGCTCATGCGCAATCCCGCGATCCCGGTCATATCATCTACTGGCTCCACGAAAGACCGACGGCGCAAACGAACGGCCGTCGACATCCGGCAACGTCACTCCCACTCGCTCCGCGAGGGTGGGGCCGAAGTCCATGATGGAGACGTTGTGCGCGACGCGTCCCGGTGCTACGCCGTCGCCAAGCGCAAAGAAGATCCCGTCGGGCGAGTGATCACCGGTCCGGCATTTGGTGTACACACCGGCAATCTCGCCGGTTCTCTCCGAGCGCACGCGCGCGATGGGCGCATCCCGGTTCCATTCCACGATGAGGTCGGGCAGATGACCCATGCGTGGCCCTGCGTACACCGAATCCACGCGCCACACACGGCGTGCCACGGGCTCGCCGGTGTCCACATTGGTAAAGGCAAGCAGGTCGCGTTCCAGCGACGCGCACACGGCGTCGAACTCGTGGCGCGCAACGCGCCCCGCCGGTTCGCGTCCCGCCAGATTCAGACGGATGGCGCCGTAGGCATCGTTGTTGGGAACGGGAAAGAAACGGCGCGACGCCAGCGGATTGGGGTCGAGACGGTCTTTCATGCGCTGCTTGAGCGGCGCAAACATGCGGCGTACGGAATGCGGCGTCCGCGCCCACACCCGCTTTGCGAATGGCGGCCGCAACGGAGTGGATATTCCGTGCGGGTGTTCCACGCACCACAGCATCTGGTCCAGCAGGAAGGTGGCGTCGTAGTGCGAACGCATGCCGTGACTCCCCAGCACGATCACGTCGGTATCAGCGCCGGCGCGGGCAATGATTTCTCCCATGGCGGTATCGATGGCGATGTAGACGTCGCGCATGGGATCGCCGATACGGGCGGCCAGCGCGGCGTCGTGGCGCGCGTGCGTGGGATCGTGCACATGCCAGCACTGGTGTCCGACGCAATGACTCTCGCTGAACACCGCCAGCATCACGTCCCACGACTCCCGCGTGAGCAGGTCGAGAATCATGCGCCGCTTGCGTGCAATACGATCGAGCAGTTCATCCCGAAGGCGTTGGTACTCGCCGGCGCGGCCGTGGGTGTTGCAGTTTCCGACGACATCGCGGCCATACGTTGACACGAGTTCCTGCGCGAGCGACGGAGGCCACGTTACGGGACCGGGATAGTCGGGGTCGTGCGTGCCCCAGTCCACGATGTGGCAGCCGTTGAATCCTTCCGCGACGAATGTCTTGGGCACATCGATGACGGCAACACGGCGCCCCGCAGCGCTGAGCGCATTCCAGAAGGCGGGCGCGTGGGTGTCGGTGGGGCGCACACGCACAATCTCGTAGGAGCCGGGACGGAGCTGTTCATAGCAGTAGCGCGCATGGCGCGCGGGAGAGACCGATGTCCAGAACGACGGCCACACCGCGCCCACGAACAGGCCGGGCGGGTTTTCACTCACGCCCCAGGCGGCGCTGTCGAGAAGGCGTTGAAAGGTGGGAAGCGTGCCGTCACCCGCCCATTGCAGGACAAGGTCCCGGTCGAGAGCGTCGGCGGCGAGAAATAGAACCCGCGCGGGCATCGCCATCGAGTCTACCGCTCGTCGTGAGGTATCCGCCACGAAGATTCTCTGGCCGCCGATTGCGAGCGACCGTATCTTCAAGCGCGCACCACACCACGGCACGCACGAGCATGCACGCACTCCTTGTACTTCTGATTGGAATCTCCGTATCCGGCCACAGCGGTGCGCCCGCGCCCATCGTGCTGGAATCGCGGCTCGGCCAGGAAATGCACATCGCGGCCGGTGACACCGTGCAGTTGAGACTTCCGGGTTCGTCAGGCGAACAGACACCGTTTGTGGTTTCCGGGTTCTATTCGCCACCTCCCGATCCCTCCGGCATTTCGCGCACCAGCCGCCAGACGTGGACACCGATTACCGCGCTGGAAGATTTCTCCGGACGCGACGATCGCGTGAGCCGGTTCGTGCTCTCGCTCACCCCCGGTGCGAACGCCGATTCGCTGGTGCAGGCGCTCAACGCCACCCAACTGGGATTTCGCGCCTATCGTGCGCGCGACGTCGCCCGCGAGTCGTCGCAGACATTCGTGGTGATTTCGAACTTTCACCGCGCCATCTCGGTGCTTTCGATTCTCACCGGTTCCGCGTTCCTGGCCGCCATCGTGCTGCTGCAGGTGCAGGAGCTGCGCCGCTCCCTGGGCGTTCTGCGCGTGATCGGAATTTCCCGGCGTCGCATCTACACGGTGGTGGTGGGAGAGACGGTGCTGCTGGCCAACGCGGGCGCGGCGGCGGGCGTGGGACTGGCGGTACTCGTGTCGCGCGCCGTGAACGCGTACTACCGGAACTACTTCGACACCACGCTGGTGTTTTCGTCGATCGCGGGATGGCACGTGGTGCTGGCGTTTGCGATTGCATCGCTGGTGGGCGTGGTGCTGGGATCGCTGGCGACCACCTATCTCTACAAGTCCGAGATCAACGAGGTGCTGGGGCGATGATGCTGCGCGTCGCGATTCGCAATGTGATGCGCCACCGTCTGCGCACCCTGTTCACGGTGCTCGCGCTTTCCATGGCCATCGCGCTGCTCGCCGACATGCGCATGCTGGCGCACGGCATGGAGAAGACCTTCTACCGCGTACTCTCGTCGGTGGGATATGAAGTGCGCGTGTGTCCGCGCGGCACGCTTCCCTTCGCCACCGATGCCGTCATCGACGAGAGCGGCCGCGTGGTGGATGCGCTGCACGCCGATGCGCGCGTGGACCGGACGTTGCGCGTTCTGGGCACGACGTTGCACGTCGATTCGATTCCCGTGTTCGCGATGGGCGTCGACGGCGAGCGCCAGTCGCTGTATGCGGTGATCGCAGGCAAGGATCTCCCGGACCGCGTGGGTCCTGACCGCGCGGTGGAACTCCTGCTCAACGAAAATGCCATGCGCGACCTGCACGTCGCCATCGGCGACACACTCACGCTGCAGCGCGACGCGCCCGGCGCCACCCTGGCTTTTTCACGCGGACTGCGCACCGTGGTGACCGGCACCATCCACATCGCCTTCGATCTTCCCGGACAACGCACCGCCATCCTGCCGCTCGAGGCTGTGCAGCAAATGCGACAGGCCGGCGATGCCGCGTCGTTCGTTCTGGTCAAACTCAGGAGCGACGAAGGACACCTGGTGCCGCTGGACGAACAACGCTCGGTCGCGGCCTCGCTCGCTGACACGTTTCCCGATCTCTCCGTGTATGCGATGGATTCGCTGATGGAGGCGTTGCAACGCCAGCTGGCGTATTTCAAACAGTTCGCATTGATTCTTTCCACCATCAGCCTGCTGGTGACATTCCTGCTGGTGGCGGTCGTGCTCACCATCGGAGTGGGCGAACGGCGCGGCGAAATTGCGGCGCTGCGCAGCATGGGCTTTCGCCGGCGCTCGATTCAGGCCATGATCCTGTCCGAGAGCGCGCTGCTGCTGGCGATGAGCGCCGTACTGGGGTCGGTGCTGGGATGGTTCCTGGCGGGTTACCTGGACGGTATTCTGACCCAGTCGCCAAGTCTGCCGTCCGGCTATCGTTTCTTCATCCCCGCGTGGCGGGAAATTGCGACCGCGGTGGCGATGTCGGGTGTGGCCGGCATTCTGGCGGCGCTGTTGCCGGCCATCCAGGCCGCGCGTGTCGACATTCCGCGCACACTGCACGAAGAGGTGGTGTAGTGACGTCCTCCGATATTCTGATTCGCGCCGAAGGCGTGGGGAAAACCTACCGCATGGGTTCGGAACGGGTGGACGCCGTGCAGGACGTCGATCTGTCGATCGCGCGCGGTGAGTTCGTCTCGCTCATGGGCCCCAGCGGCTGCGGCAAGACGACGCTGCTCAATCTGTTCGGATGCATCGACGTCCCCACCACGGGACGCCTGCACGTTTTTGGCGAAGATGTGACCGGCATGACCGAGCGCCGGCGCGCCGAGCTGCGCTTGAACCGCATCGGGTTCGTGTTCCAGCGCTTCTATCTGCTCCCCATGCTGACCGCGTTCGAAAACGTCGAGCTTCCCATGATTGAATCGAAGACGCCGCACCGCGAACGCGACGCGCGTGCGCGGGCTCTTCTCGAACGCGTGGGTCTGGCACATCGCTTACGACACAGACCCCACCAATTGTCGGGCGGAGAGATGCAGCGGGTGGCGATTGCGCGTGCGCTTTCCAACCAGCCCGACCTGATCATCGCCGACGAGCCCACCGGTGAGCTCGACCGCAAGACGGGCGCCAGCATCCTCAAGCTGATCAAGGAGTTGCAGAGCGGCGGCCTCACCGTCGTGATGGCCACCCACGATCCGCATGCGGCCGAACTGGGCGACCGCGTGGTCCAGATGGAAGGGGCGCGGGCGTGAACACGGCGACCTTCATCACCAAAGGGCTTCGCTTCCGCCCTTATCGCACGCTGTTTCTGCTGCTGGGGTTTGCGGTGGGCGTGATGGTGATGACGGTGCTGCTGTCGGTGGGAAGTGCGGTTCTCGAGCAGGCCCTGGACGAAGATCTCACCGGTGGAGGCGATGTGGTGCTGCTGCCCGCCGGTATCGATGTGAACGTGCTCAAGACGGGCGGTGTCACCGCCATGAACTTCGACATTCCCAATGCGCGCTATCTCACGCGCGAGTTTCTGACGCCGGACCGCATTCCCGGGCTGCGCAACGTCTCGCCCGAGATCACGCGCACCTACGCGACGCTCTCCCATGACGGCCAGGAGCAACTGGTGCGCATGGACGGCGTGGTGCCGTCGCGGTTTGCCTCGCTGTGGCCGGCGTTTCCCGCCGCGCTCCACGACGGTGCCGGCGAACGCACGTACACCGACCCGGATTTCATCCAGGAACTGTCGCGGACCGACGCCTTCCATCAACCCGTCCTCGATTCCACCCGGACCTGGGCGGAGTGGCATTACTTCAACTACCACGATGACGCCGGTCGTTCGCTGTACGTCTCCATCAACGCGCTGGCCTACGAGGGGGACCTCGCCGCCAGCGGTTACTCGCGCGGCATGCTCCTGTTCCAGTACGTGGACGAAACCGGCCAGCGTACGCGCATCGTGGACGTGATTCCCGGACGCGAGATTGCGGCGTCGCAACTCTCACCCGATCTCACCGTGGGACTGAACACAGTCACCTGGGAAGGCGGTAGCTATCGCGTGAGCGTGGCACCGTCCGATTCGACGGGCCACCCGGTGACGCTGGAGTTCGACCTCGAGGCTACTCCCCACCTGTACGTTCCACCCATCACGCCCATGGGCGCGACGGTTCCCTTCGGCTACGTGGTGCCGGTGGTGCGCGGCCATCTGACAGGACGGTTGCATATCAACGGTAAGGACATCGCCCTGGATGGCATTGGCTACCACGATCATAACTGGGGGCACTTCCGCGACGCGGTGTGGGACTGGGGCGTGGTGCATCTGGACGGCGGCGTCAGCATCCTCTACGGGCGCTTTGCCCGGACTGCCGGCGAACTGGCGCGTCAGCCGCTGCTCTTCGCCATGTTCGATTCGCGGGGTCCGCGCCCGTTCGTACTCACGTCGTCTTACCACGTGGATTGGGCCCGGACGCCGGCGGACAGCGTGGCACAGCCACAGACGATCAGCATGCACGCCCGCGTTGGACAGGATCCGGTCGAGCTGAAGATCGACGTGAAGCGCCGGGTGGAGTCCGAAACCGGCGCCGGTAAGCAGGGTCTGTTTCGTGCCGATGCCAATGCCCGGTCATTCTTCATTCAGATGGAAGGAACCGCCCGCCTCACGGGTTCCATCGACCGCAAGCGGGTGGATCTATCCGGTCACGCGTTCTCGGAAACATTCCGGTTGGAAAGACAAACAAATTCTCGACAGAATTAGCGGCCTTCCGATAGTTTCGGCCTCGATGCAGCAACTCGAGCTTGCGTTTCTGTCGGCGCCCGACGTCGCCCCGCCGCGCGTGGTGGCGAGTTCGGTGTTGCGCAAGCATCGTTCCAAGAACGACGTGCTGCGTCGTGTCGCGTATGTGCGACGCTACTTCCCCGAGCTCGAGGGCGAAACCGTGGTAGTGGGCCTCACGCGCGCGGCCAGCGGCATGGCAGTACCGGGGGGAACACGCATCTGGCTCAACCCCTCGCGTCTGTCGTATCACACCATCTCCCACGAACTGACGCATCTGCTCCAGTGCCGAAATCTCGGCTTCCCGGCGGGCGAAAAAGCCTGCGACGTGTACTCGCTGGCGCGCCACTGGACCCTCAACGACGAGTGGCCGAGCTATGTGAAACTGCCCCGGCGTCTGATGGACGATCGCGGAAAGCTCTCCGAGGAAAACGGCCGGTTGGTGTTCGCGGTGGCTCGGGAAGCAATTGTGCAGCGCACGCGCGGCCTGCGCACCTACATCTCATTCTTCGAATGCGAACTGGAGCGCCGCGTCGACGACGCGGACACGGCGCACCGTTCCGCGCTTCGCCTGCTTCACACTGTCTAAAGATTGTGCTGAGCGCGCTCGCGGGTCCTGTCACCGGCCACCCCGGAACAACTTCGCTTCGCTCGTTGCCGGGGCCCCCGTCCGGTGCCACCCACTCGCGCGCCTGAGCTAGCACAAGCGCGAACGACCATGGCGGACGGTGCGCGACTTTGAGACGCGCGCTCAGAACCACAAGCTGCGTGCGGCGAGCAGGAGCGCGAGTCCGCCCATGTCGTTCGTGCGGGTCTTGATAGGGGTCAGGACCTACTTGGTAGATGCGGATTGCGGTTCTTCGACGCCGTTGAGCGCGTCGACCACGCGGAAGAGATCCCCGGTCCGGTAGAAATCCACCGCCACCAGGTTGGGCATCATGCCCCGTTGCTTCTTGCACGCCAGCGCGCGCTTGAGCAGGAAGTCGTACGAGTTCACGATCGCCGCGTTGCTGGGAAGCGGCGTGGGCGTGGTTTCGATCCAGTTGTTCAGGAGCAGCAACGAGCCGGTGGTGCCGCCGCGGTTGGGCTGGTTGGACATGTCTTCCGGCTTTTCGAATTTGTACGGCGTCTCCTGGCACACCTCGTACGCGCCGTGATACCAGGGCACGCCCTCCCAGTGGTTCTCCGCCAGAACCAGGACGCGCTGGTTGCTGTCCACCATCTCGCGCAACGTCGGCCACGGCTTCTGCACGGGCCCCTTGTAGACCAGGGCCAGGAGGCCGCTGCGTTCGAAGCAGGATGCCACGTCGGCGGGCGTTACGCCTTCATCCTGGATGATGATGATGATGATTTCGCCGGGATGCATGACGAGGAAATCACGAATCCCCTCCAGGGCGTCGACAAAACGCGTCGCTCCCAGTTCGCAGAATCCATGCGCCAGGTAGACATCCTTTTCACCCGTCGGTTCTCCCACCAGCCGCTCGCGGATGCGCATGGCCGCCGCCACGCCTTCCTTCCCCAGCGCCTCCTCGTACTTTTCCATCGAGTTCACTTCGGTATCGAGGACCGTTTTCACCCGGTTGCCGATGGGAATACCGTAGTGCACATCGATCAGGAATCCGCGCACCCCGTCGTTGAGCTGCGCGGGAATTCCGGCTTCCTGATTGGGAAACATCCAGTCGGCGATGTCGGCGCCACCCATCGAATTGTGCGTGGTCGCAAACGCCACCTGATTGAGGGGCCGGTCGCACAGCTCGGCGTTGCCATTGCACGCCGTCACCACCCGCGTCACCGGCGTGTGTACTTCGTGCCGGTCCAGCCACAGGACTCCCGCTCCGATGACGGCCAGCGTCAGCACGGTAACCAGCACGCCGCGTACGAACAGCGAACTTTCGCTCCGCCGGGTCACGGTGTGTTCGATGCGGGGAAGCCAGTCCACGATGGCGGCGAAGATCTCCTGGATCCCGAAGAAGAACAGGATCGCAGCCGCGGCCACCACCGCGATCTGGAGCGACGGTGTGGGGTTGAACGCAACCAGCACGCCCAGAATGGCGAGGAGCGTGCCCCGGAGGAAACTCAGCGGCACATTGCGCGGACGTGCACCCACGCCGCGCCACACGATCCGCCACAGGGACGTCAGATTGATGCGCGAGAACGTCGACGTGACGCCTGCCACCGTCACGATTCCCATGGCGCAGAAGATCCACATGCGGATGGAAAGCGGGCCGATAAACGTGGGCCACAACCCGCGCGCCAGCTGTCCCGAGAAGTCACGGCCCATGACCAGTGTCACGGCGGGAGCGCCGAACCGCGCCACGCCGGCAATCACAAACCCGGACACTGCCATCAGAATGCCAAAGCGCAGCAGGTATGTGTCCTTGCGGATAGCCAGCACAAAGCCAAGCACCGCGAACACAAACCCCGCAAGCAGCAGAATCGCGGCCCGTGTGCGCAGGCGCTGGCCGATCTTCAGCACCCGGGTCAGTACCTTTCCGGGAACCCACTGCTTGGTGGATCCCAGCTTCTCGATAACGCCGGCCGGGACCTTCTTTGCAATTTCGGGATTCTTCTTCAGTGCGTCGCGCACGACCACGCCCAGGTCGGACGCCGTGAGGGCAATGCCCTCTCCGGTCTCGGAAATGATGGTCTCGTGCGTCTCCTTGACGGCGCGGCGTACCACCGCGCGAAACGGCGTCGAACGCACCACCTGCTGGAGAGCGCCGACGATCAACGGCCGGTACGCGATCAGGTCCTCGCGCAGCGAAATCACTTCGTCCGCCAGCTGTCCGGCCACGATCGCAGACAACTCGGGTTCCTGCAATCCGTCCGCGACCCGCGACGCGAACACGTCGGCGTTGAAAAATGTACGGGCGACGTATGTGTAGGTGGTGCCGAGCAACAGCGTCAACACGCTGAGAACGGCAATGGTGGTCACTATTCCCTGACGCATCCGACCGGCCATGACGAACTCCCTTTTCGGCGGTCGCGCGTACGCGCGAGTGCAGTCCGGGCGGTTGACCCGCGGTCCATTTCGACGTACCCTCGAAAAGAACAGCGGATATCCGGATCGCTCCGATTCTACGCCTCCCGGCGTCGCGTGCGAAAGCTTTTCGTCAGCCGGGAATCCCGCCGCAAACACATCGAATCCGGTTTTCCACATTAAAGGAGATCGACATGTCACGAGAAATGAACGAGGAAGGCGGCTATCGCGCGTCCGTGGACGCGGTGCTGGAGGACCTGCGCGCCGTGGTACACGATGTGGATGCGCTGCTGCACGCCACGAAAGACGAGGCGGGCGACAAATTTTCAGACGTCCGCGCCCGCGTCGAAGAATCACTCAACAATGCAAAGGAACGTCTGCACGACGCCGGCGAGGGTGCGCGTGACCGGGCCCGGTCCGTGGGCCGCAACGCAGACACGTACGTGCGCGAGAATCCCTGGACCACGGCTGCGATTGCGCTCGGCATCGGGTATATCGTGGGCCGGATGGGCCGCCGCGACTGACCGGCATGGGTACCGACGCCCCGCGCGGCATCTTTGAATCATTGAAGGCGCTCATCGACCGCGTGCTCGAGCTGTTGCAGGGCCGTGTCGAACTGCTCTCGACCGAACTCGAGGAAGAGCTGACGCGGCTGGTCGCGGCGCTGGTATGGTCGATTGTCTCGGCCCTCGCGGCCATCCTCGGTGTTTCGTTTCTCACTGTGATGGTGCTGCTGTTTGTGCCCGCGTCATTCCGGCCGTGGGCGGCGGCGATCATTGCAGTCACATTCCTGGGTTTCGCGGCGATCGGTTACCGGTCGATCAAGCGGATTGCCGCGGCCAAGCCGCGGCCGTTTGACGCCAGTCTGCGCGAACTCGAGAAGGACCGCGCGCACCTGCGGGGTGAGCGATGACGCGGATGCAGGAGCTGGCGTTGCAACGGGCGGCCCTGGTGGCGCGGTCCGACCGGAATCGCACGGAGGTGGCCGGTCTGTTCGGCGACATACGTCACCGCCTGGCGATCGCCGAGACGGTCGTGGATGTGGCCCGGCGCGTGCGGCGGAACCGCTCGCTGGTGGGAGCAATCACGGTATTTACGTTGCTGGCGCCGATCACCGCGCGCGCGTGGTTGCGCCGCGCGGTATGGATGGTTCCCCTGATCGTGGAAGGAATCCGGTTGGCGCGGGGCCGGCACGCCGACTAGCGCATCCCCGCTTCGACCGTCTCCACCACATTCGCGCACGCATTCGTGACCTGATCGAGCAGCCCGCGCGCTTCTTTGCGGGCACGTTCGGCAGCGCCCGAATCGGAAAGGCCCGCGACATTGATCACCACGTTGAGATAGGCGCCGTGCGCCGCCGCCTTGAGACACAACGCGGCCACGCCGGCGTCGCTGATGGAGTTCTTGTTGCCGTCACGCGCCACGCGCTCGGCCAGCGGCACCGTCTTCGCGCACGCGCGCATCACCGACATGGGAACCTCGATGGCGCGCAGCGTCGCCTCCTGCACGGCGGCGTCACGACGCGCCTGGTCATCGTGCGTGGCTTTGGGCAGGCGGTTGGCCGCCATGACGGCGTCGAAGGCGCGCGAGTCGTCGTCGATGGCGCGCATGAACTCGGTCTTGATCTCCTGCGCCTGGGCGGCCGTGTCGCTCATGGCCTTCGATACCGGCTCGTAGCCCTTCTTCCCGTAGGTGAGGTTCCCCACCATCGCGGTCAGCGCGGCCGCCATCGCGCCGCACAGCGCCGCCACACTTCCACCGCCGGGAACCGCTGTTCCGTCCGACGTGCTGTCGGCAAAGTCGCGCAATGTGGATGACGCCAGCGGCGCATCTCCCGCCACCCGGTATTCGATGATCTTCTGCATGGGGTCGAATCCTCCCAGCTCGCGCAGGCCGAGCGATTGAATGGCCGTTTCCACAATCTGCGGCTCGGGAACGCCCGCCGACGCGCCCTGCTTTTCCAGATAGAATTTTCCCGCGCGCGTCATGGCGGCGAGCGGAATCAATCCCACCAGCTCGCTGCCGGTGGCGCGCAATCCGCGCAGTTCCGCCTGGCGTTTGGCTTCTTCGAACGCCACGTGCGGCGGGGTTACGTCGAAGTCGGTCAGATTGATGGACACCTGCGCGCGCTGGTACTCCTCGATGTACCAGCCCACCGCCTTGCACGCCTTGAGCGTGCCCGGTTCATACACAAAGTCCCCGTTCTGGTCGCGCAGCGGACGGCCATGCTCGTCTTTCTTCTTGCGGCCCGCCTCACGGATGTCGAGCGCAATGTCGCTGGCCTTCTTCTTGTCGCGCGTGTTGAGATTTACGTTGTAGGCGATCAGGAACTTGCGCGCGCCGATCACGGTGGCGCCGGACCGCGTGTTCATCTTCGCGGCGCCGAAGTCGGGCGTCCAGTGCGGGTCACGCAGCTTCTCCGCCAGCCCTTCGTACTCGCCGGTGCGGATCGACGAAAGGCTGCGGCGATCTTCGTGGGTGGCGGC
>DASRYI010000149.1:0-4997 GCA_035687255.1 Candidatus Krumholzibacteriia bacterium
GAGCCGGTAGCCGTCGCGTTCCAGCCGGCGCACGGCGTGACGCAGTTCCTTCTGCGAACGACCCTCCATGGTGAAGGCGGTGAGATCGACGATGGCTTCATCGCCGAGCTTCAGGCGGCGGAATCCGAGTGACTGGTATACCGGCCAGAAGGTGGGCAGGGCCTGGTGGAAAACCGGCGACCAGTCGGCCTGCGCGCAAAACGCTGCGAACTCGCGTACCGTCTCCGCCAGGTGCTCATTGGGGCCGATCGGATCTCCCAGCGCCACCGCAAAGTTGCCGCTCGCGCGATAGGCAACGAAGGAATCGTGCGCGCGTGTCAGAAAGATGGATTTGTCGGACCACGTCGAGAAATAGTCGAGAGCACAGCGCCCGTGGGCTTTCACGATCTCCTGCGCGGTGTGCCGGTCGCGCGGGGCCACCCGCAACCGGTAGATGACCGGGCGGTACAGCTTGATCATGGCGTAGATCACGATCGCAACGCTCAGCACTTCCAGCGACTGAATGAACCACCGCGCCAGCCGGGTGTGCGGCACGATCGCCGGGTCGTCCAGGAAGAGCATGTACTCGAGCGTGCGCCGGATGGAGTTTCCAATGCTGAATTCGATTCCGAACTGGCGGCGGTCGAAAAACCAGAAACCCAGAATCCCGTACAGCGCGGAGACGAGCGCCACCCAGCCCACCCCCGCCAGGGTGCGTCCCAGCCCGGGGCGCCCGCTGCGCACCGTGAAATACCGGCGCGTGGGAATCAGCGCCGCCAGGCTCGCAAAGGAAACGAAGGCCTCGCGAAAGTCGAGGCCTTTGGCAACGTGAAAGACGCACGAGATCAACAGCATCAGGAGCACGGTGTGGTACGCACGCCGCTTGCGCTTGCGGATGTTCACCGATACGACGATGAGCGCCACGCCCGCCAACAGCGTAATGAACCGCGAGAAGTGCACGGTGCCGCCGGGCAGAAGATTTTCGATCTGCGCCACGCGCGCGGGGGAAAACGGGCGCGCCACCGAATACAGGTTGAGAACGCCGCTGGCGAACGCCAGCAGCGCCACGAGGTTGACCACCAGCGATCCATTCGAGGACGGCCTGCCGGAAGCCGGGAGGGAATCGGCGTGCGACGATGAGCGCATGGGACACCACTTTAACACGCACCCGCGACGGGACGTGCCAGGCATTCTCGGAAACCCGCCGTTTCTCCGCGAAGCCGGGTTCGCCGGTCCGGTGCGGCCGCCCGCACACGCACTCCGCGTGGTTGGCGCGTGCCTTGCTGTTCACCCTGCAGGATTTGCCCGTGGCATCGAACACGGCGCAATACCAGCCAATGATGAACGACCTCCGGCAACGGCAGACGATCACCCGAACGGGCATATGTGCGCTCGCGCTTTTGGGTTGCGGGCTGGCGGGATGCCGCGATGCAAGCCCCACGGCGCCCGCTGAACCATCTGCGGGCATCACGTACGTTCTCGACTACGACGTTTTTGCCGCCCGGGTGGATCCCATGCTGTCATCAAAAGGGTGCGACAATCTCAACTGCCACGGCGGCGGCAACGGAGGAAACTTTGCACTCTCTCCTCCCGCCGCGAAGGACGCGAAGTTCGACTACACGCAGGCGTGCACGCAGATCACGCCGGCGGACCTGAAGTCCAGTCCGCTGATCTTGAAGCCGCTCGCCGAGGACTGCGGCGGCAGCACCCACGGCGGAGGCCCCTTCTTCTTCTCGTTCGATGATCCCGACTACCTGACGCTTGCGACGTGGGTCAACGGCGGCGAATACCGCTAGGCGCGGACTCACACCCCTCTGACCGCAATTGCGATCCAGCGCTGGCCACGACCGCCGTGCTGTGCAATACTGCATGTATGCGCCGTTGGTTGTTGTCCCTCGTCGTTGCGCTTCTCGCAACGGCCCTCCTCACCCAGTGCTCCCGTAACGCGCCCCGGAACACGTCGTGCGCACCGTGCGCACCCATCATTCTGCTGGCGGTGGACGGCATGGAGTGGAGCGTTCTGCAGCCGCTGGTGGCACAGGGACGCATGCCGGTATTCGCGGATCTCATGCGGCGTGGCACCTACGGGTACCTCGAGACCACCGAGCCCACATTTTCACCCGTCATCTGGACCACCATCGCCACCGGCAAGACACCCGACATGCACGGCATCCAGGGATTCGTGTACCGCGTGGGTCCCGGCGAGGACGGCCAGCGTTTCTATACCAGCGGGCATCGCGCGACCAAGGCGTTCTGGAACATTCTCTCCGACTACGGGCGCACGGTGGACTGCCTGGGCTGGTGGATGACCTATCCCGCGGAACACATCAACGGCGTGATGGTGGCGCAGACCAACACCACGGCGGTGCTGCACGACAACGAGAATGCGCTGCTCAAGGGAACGGTGTTGCGCGGCGTGGAAGACCAGGTGTACCCGCCCCAACGCCAGGATGAAGTGATGAACACCCTGGACGGCATCGACGCCTCCATGGACTCCCTGCTCACCGCCATCTTCGGGGGTGTGCCCCACGCTACCACCGAGCTGACCAAAGTCATGTGGGAACAGTCGCAGTGGGCCTTCCGCGCGGATGCGGTGTACCTGGAAGTGGCGAAGAAACTGCTGGCGTCGGGACAGAATCCCAATTTGCTGGCGGTGTATGTGGGCGGAACCGACGTCGTGGAGCACCGCTTCTGGCAGTACACGTATCCGCAAGAGTTCGAACACCCGCCCACGCCCGGGGAAATCAAAACATTCGGCCCGGTGCTTCCCGACTACTACGCCTACGTCGATCATTCGCTGGGCGAGTTGATCAAGGCGGCTCCCCCCAACACCAGCGTCATCGTGGTATCCGACCACGGGCACCATGCCGTGAACATCGAGCACGAATTCAAACTCAGCGACGATCCCGAATTGCGGCTTTCAGGAAACCACCTCGACGCGCCACCCGGCGTGTTCATCGCGGCCGGACCGAACATTGCGCACACCACGCGGCCGGATTCAGTACTGGCCATGCCCGACCGGCAACATCCGGTGGGACATACCATCGACATTCTGCCCACGCTGCTGGCATTGGAGGGAATTCCGCTGGGGAAGGATTTCGTGGGTCAACCCATGACGAACGTCATCGACCCGGCGTTCCTGAAGCAGGTTCCGATTCAAACCGTGAAGACACACGACGACAAGGCGTGGGACGAAGCGCGCCGGTCGCGCATGAAGGAAGCATCGGACCGGGCCGAGCGTCTCGAACAGCTGCGCAGCCTGGGCTACATCAAGTAGCGACGGGCACTATTTGAGCAGCGTGATCTTCACGGTCTGCGATCGCCCCGACGATTCCACGCGCACAAAGTAACTTCCGCTGGCAACTCCGGCGCCCCGGTCGTCGCGGCCGTTCCACGACAGCGCGCGCGCGGCATCCATCACTCCCGTCCACAGCGTGCGCACGCGGCGGCCGGCCACGTCGTAGACCACCACCGTGACGCGCCGGTGGTTTACCCCGTCGATCTCAATGGTGGTTTCGGGATTGAACGGATTGGGATGCGCGTGCACCTGCAGATCCGACGCGGCCGGCGACGGTCCCACCGCCGTGGTTCCACCCGGCACCACGTAGCCGTTGTCCACCACGAAGCCAAGTTGCTGATCCCGGTAAAGCACGACATTCACTCCCTTGTCCAGAATCCGGAAGTCGGCGTCGTACCGGTCCAGCTCCACGGTGCCGTCCGACCATTCGCAACTCGCCGGCCCGTTGGAGAGCGTGGCGTACGTGGTTCCGGAAATCGCCAGCGTGCTTCCCTTCTCCATCATATAGGCGTCCACCACTGACCCGTGTTTGCGCACCACCGCGACCGCGCCATCGGTGGTCACGCCGGAGTAGGTCACCGCGCTGCCGGAATCGTTGCGCACGATGATGTCGCTTTTTGAACCCGGCCAGTTGATGGTGGCGCCACATCCCCACGACTGCGACTGGCGCGAGATGCTCGGAGGGCTGGTGCCGTTGGCGAGAGGCAGCATGAGGAAGGTGAACTTCGGATTCACCGCGGCGCGAGACACGCGAATCAGCGTGGAAGCAGGATCGCCGTTGCCCACATTGAACGGTGCCGTGGTCACTGCCACCGCACTGAAATCCGGATCGATCAGGTGCAGTTCCATGTGTGCGCCGGTCCCGGTGACGGAAATGGGGTTGGCGCCGGTATCGACGACATTCCCGCTGTCGGTGTGCAGGCGCCAGTCGTATGTGTGCAGTGCGCCGTCCTTGTCGATGTCGTCCATGACCAGCGCGTAGGCCGGAAGGCCCGCGCCGTGCACCACGGTCACCGTGCGCAACGCGAAGCGCACCGGATTGGCGCCCGAATATCCCCACGACCAGTCGGTGCCGGGAAACGGCACATCGTGCGCATTGAAGGGGCTGTAGGTGGTGTACGCGGCGGTCGCGTCTCCCGCCACCACGTCGGCGAACGCACCGAGCAGGTACCCCGTGATCCGGCCGTCGGTTCCGATCGACGCACCCGCGTTGTGCTGTCCCTGGCCGTCGATGAACACCATGTTGTGCGCTTCACTCTCCTTGGCCGCGTTCCCCGAGCCATGATCAACGGCGAAGGCGCTTCCATACGCGGTCAGCGCAAACTGATTCTGATCCTCCTGGGCGTGACCGCCCTCAAACTTTCCGGAAAAGAAACTGAACACAAAGTCGTTGGAGCTGGCGCCGGAGGGCCAGCCGCTGCGGTAGTAGTAGAGACCGCGATGTTCCCACACGCGGCTGGCGGGCAGCACCGAGCCGGGCTCGACCACCGGCACGGGACGATTCCACAGAATGGTTCCCGTCCAATCGGAGCCGGCGCCAAAGTTGGTGCCAAGACTGCCGGCGGTGTGCAACCACAACCACGAGGACAACCCGCTGTTCCAGCCGCTCATGGCCCAGTTGAAGTAGGTGGGGTTGAGCGCCAGCGGAGCCGCGACCTCGGGCGAGTCATTGAGATTGAAGGAACGGCCCTGTCCTTCGGGTTCGATCTCGTACGCCAGC
>DASRYI010000150.1:0-3458 GCA_035687255.1 Candidatus Krumholzibacteriia bacterium
AAGCGCTTCTTCACGAGGAAGAACAGATTGCGAAAACCGTCCCGCCACTTCTGCAACTTCACTTCACCGACCCGCGGATGGTAGTCGATGTGGTACTCGCCGAAGCGTACACCGGAACGGCGTATCGCTTCGATCTTGATCTCTTCCGAGAATGGCATCCCGTCGCTGGTCACATTGAGCCCGGGATAGACACTCGAACGGTACACCCACATTCCGGATTGTGAATCCCGCACCGACTTCCCGTACAGCAGCGCCATGCCCACGGTCAGCACGCCGTTCCCCACCTTGTTCGAGAAGTTCATGGCGCGCGGGTTCTTCAACGGGAACCGCGACGCGCTGATGAAATCGAGTTTCGCGTCCACCAGGTGATCGACGAGTTCCGGAATCTGCTCGGCGGGATAGGTGCCGTCGCCATCCAGTGTCACGGTGACATCTCCGGTGACGGCGGGCAGGCCGGCTTTGTAGGCGGCGCCGTAGCCCTTGCGGGACTCGAAGACGACGCGCGCACCCAGCGACTTCGCCACCTCCGAGGTGCGGTCGGTGCTGTTGTTGTCGACCACGACGATTTCATCCACGCACGGCGGCAACATGCCGATGGTGTGGCGGATGCCGTCTTCCTCGTTGTAGCACGGGATCACGACGCTGATTTTCAGGTCACGGTGCATGCGAAACGACTACCTTTCCGAATCCAGGAAACGCGCCAGACGCGCGGCCAGCGGAACGGGCACACCGCCCAGCGCCGCGAGTTCGTCGGGGCCGAAAATACGCGCCCGGCGATACCCCCACAACAGCACCGGAACGGCCACCACGCCGGCCACCACCAGCCCCACCACACCGGCCACCCAGTGCAGGACGGCGAGCACGACCACGGTCGGCGCCGCCGCCGCCAGACACCGCGCAATGAACCCGAACGGAATCGAGATTCCGCGAACGTACCGGCGGACGGCCATATAGTAGACGACGGGCTGCGCCGCGATCGCAATCGACACCGGAACCATGGCGCCGGGCACGCCGAAGCGTGGAATCAGGAGCAGATCAAGACCCACGTTGACCACGGCAAGAGCCATATAGATTAACAGATTGACGGACGTCTTTTCCAGAACGTAGAGAACCATGGACAGCGGCGTGGACAGGAACGACACCGTGAAGATCAGGAAGAAGAGCTGCGTCGGCACGGCCGCCGGCTGCATGGGAGCGCCGAACAGCACCCCCACCGCGCGCCCGCCCAGCAACGCGCCCAGCACGCACAGCGGGGTGCACAGCGCGAACAGCATGCGGTAGTAGCGCTGCACCGCGCTGGAAAGACGCGCCGGGTCGCGCGCGTACGACTCCGACATGCCCGCCATCACCAGCGGCCACACCGTCCCCGGAACGAACTCGAGAATGGTCTGCGGCAGGCGGTAGGCCAGGTCAAAGTAGCCGGTTTCCTCCGGCGAGCGGAAGTGCGCCAGCAACAGGGTTTCCGACTGCCGCCACACAATCAGGTTGAGGACGCCGATGGCCGCAAACGGCAGCGAGTAGCGCCACAACCGCGCGGATGAAATCGCGTCCGGCGTGCGCTCTCCACCCCAGTTGAGTGCGGCGCGCAGGCGCGGCAGGACCATGACACATGCGATCAGATTGCCCGCCGCGGCGGCGGCCAGAATCCCGGTGACGCCCCACCCCGCGCGCAGCGCCGGCACGATGGCCGCAATGTATACGCCGTGGCTCACCAGCGACGCGGCGCTCAGACGCGCCGTGTCGTAGGCGGCGTTGAGCACGTTGGCAAACAGCGCGAACAGCACTTCGAAGATGCACACACCAATTCCGATGGCGACGAATACGCCCGAATCCGGCGTGTTGAGTGCTTTCTCCACCGGCGCCTTCAGCCATACCGCAGCCGCCACCAGCACCAGCCACACCACCACATGCACCACCGCCACCTGCCGGACCAGGCGCCGTGCGCCGTCACCGGCTCGCGCCACCCGCAGCGCCGGGAGAAAGCGCAGCAGAGTCTGTCCGGTTCCGAAACCCGCCAGCAGCACCACGAACATCAGCACCGAGCGGACCGCGCTCAGCACGCCGTAGTCGTGATCGCCAAGTCCGCGCACCACCAGCACACTGCTCGCAAAACCCAGCACGAAGCGTCCCGCCCGCGCCGCCACCGACCACGCCATCGCCGTCCCGATCCGCTGGGTGGTGCTTTCCGTCATCACGTCCGCGCGCGCACAATCTTCTGCAGGTGCGCCTTGAAGTCGAGGATGGATCCCAGCGGCGGCGTGGGCGTGCTGCTCATGAAGCACCCGCGCGAGAACCGGTCCTCGGGGTGATAGCCGTGCATGGCCGCGATGCGCCGGGATCCCATGAAGCTGGGAACGATCAACTCGCCGGGATTGGCGAGAAACACGTGATCACCGTACGCGCCGTCGGCGAAATAGCACCCGAACGCGCGTAATTGCGGCGCGCTCAGCCGGTGCCCGTGGGCGCCCATCGCTTCGTCCATGGCGTGCGCAACGCGCTCGTCGCCCCAGACGCGCGCCATCGTGGAATCGAAGAACCCCAGATAGTCGCGTCCCACGCGCAATCCGCGCCGGCTCATCTCACCCATGACGTCGACCACGTCGACCACGTCGGTCATGCCGTGGTCGCTGAGCAGCACCATTTCCAGGTCCACGTCGTGGGCGAGCGCCGCGCGGCGCATGCCCGACAGGAACGTCGCATATGTGGACAGGCGCGCACCCACCGACGGGTGCAGGATACCCACGCGGTGCATCAACGCATCCAGTTCCGCGGTGTACACAAACAGCACGTCGACGTCGTCGCGCAACGCCTGCTCGGCCGCGGCGAAGTTGTCGCTTTCGCCCGTGTGGTAGTCCCACAGGCGGTAGCGAACGTCGTGTGCGCGCATCCAGTCGAATACGGTTTCGCGCGCGAGCCCGCCCGGCTGAAAAGGATCGCCCGTCTGCCCGACGTCGAAGCGATGCAGAAGGTGCGTGGGAATCTCGTACAGGTCGTAGTACGCCTGCACCCGGCGGTTGCGGTCGACCCAGCGCCGGATCCAGCGGCGCGCCCGCCAGTCGAGCGCGTGCGGCAGCGGCGGTACCCAGCGCAGCGCCGAAAATACGCCGTCTCCCTGCGCGCGCCGGAACATGGCCCAGGATCCGTGTTCGACCGGCAGCGTCCCCGACAGCAGACTGGGAATGGCCGCCGCGCTGTAGCCCAGCACCGTTCCCAGTGACGCGCGCACGGCGAACTGCTCGCGGCCGAACGCAAAGTGCTCGGCGATCTCCCAGCCGAGTGCATCCACGAGAAAGACCAGCGTAACCGGGCGTGACATCGAGACTCCTAGGAGATGGCGCGGTGAAGCGCTCGCACACGTTCGTCCAGCGATCCGGTTCCAAACCCGAAGCGGCGCGTGAGTCTATCCACGTACCGTTCGTGCCCGCTAAACGCGCCATCTCCTAGGAGTCTCGATGTCA
>DASRYI010000151.1:0-1589 GCA_035687255.1 Candidatus Krumholzibacteriia bacterium
GCGTGCAGTCCGGTGGCGGCATCGCCCAGCATTTCGACCAGTTGCGACTCCCCCACGCCGATGGTGCGGAACGTGTCCACGCGCAGGGGCTCGCGGCCGAAGATCTCCAGCACGCGCGGCATGACGAGTTCGTTCACCATGGCCTGCAATTCCTCGGGTGGACCCGGCAACACGAACACGTGTGCATCCTCGTGCTGCACGTGGAAACCCGGCGCGGTTCCGCGGCCATTGCCCAGAATTTCCGCGCCGCGCGGAAAGCGCGCCTGCTGGCGGTTGGCGTCGCTGGGTGTGCGCCCGCGCGCGGCGAAGAACTCCACGATGCGTCCCCATGTGGGCTCGTCGAATTCCAGCGGGAGCTGCAGGGCGTCGGCCACGCCGTCGCGCGTAATGTCGTCTTCCGTGGGTCCGAGGCCGCCGGTGACAATCAGCACGCGCGCCTGCTCGATCCGCTCGCGCACCATGGCCGCAATCGCCGGCACCCGGTCGCCGACCACCTGCGCACGCGCAATCCGGATCCCGGCGCGACGCAGCGCACGTCCCAGAAACTCCAGGTGACGGTCCCCGCGGTCGCCGCGCAACAGCTCGTCGCCCACCAGCAGCACTTCCGCGTCGTGGCGTGGCGGCGTCATGCGTTCTTCTCAGCACCCTTCTCGAGCCACGCCGTGGCCTCTTCTATCGACCGGAACACATTCACGCGGCGTGTGCTGCGCCGGTCGAGCGCGCGATAGGTGGCGTACATCCGCGCCAGCCCGTACGCGAACGTGCCCGGCGCCACGATGGCGAAGCGCGTGGGTGTATCCGGCGCATCCATGCCGGCGGACAGTGCCGCCAGCTCACGCATCGCGTCGCCGGAAGGAAATGGAATATTGACGCCTTTCATGCCACTGGTATCGATCAGCTCATCATAGGCACGGACGTCGGGCGACGACCACGCATCGCGCTGATACTTCAGCGCGTCCGCCCGCGTCAGTGTTCCCGTAATGCGCGCCGTGATGAGTTTGCGCTCGTGGTCGATGTGGAATGTGATGGGCACGCGGGTCCCCCCGTCCTGCACGGCTAGAAACGCCCGAGGGCGTGCGTGGCCAGACCCAGCAGCATCAGCACCACCCGCGAGTACACGCCCGCGAGCGCGTCGTCGACCACGATACCCCATCCACCCGGCAGCGACTGCGAGCGATAGATGGGAAACGGCTTCCACACGTCGAACACGCGAAAGAGAATGAAGGCCGCCGCGATCCCGGCCAGGGTGGGGGTGGCACCCAGCAACACAATCTGAATCCCCACCACTTCGTCGATCACGACACAGTGCGGATCTTTGCCGTGCGTGCGCTCCATCGCCGTCGACGCGGGTATGGAGAGAACCAGCGTGGGAAGAAACACCGTCCACGTGGCCATCCAGTCTCCCCCGGGAACGAACGCGTAGATCAACAGAAACACCAGGGTCGCAAACGTGGCCGGCGCAAACGGGAAGAACCCCGTGTAGAAGAAGGTCGCGAACAACGTGACAAGCCGGTTCATCTTGTGAAGATACCGGCGGCTGTGGTGAACTGTACACGGATTTCTACCTTCGACGGAGGTGGCGGGCTCAT
>DASRYI010000152.1:0-9252 GCA_035687255.1 Candidatus Krumholzibacteriia bacterium
ACGTATGTTGCCCGCTGGGCGGGCCGGGACGACACCGGGCATCCGGCCGCGTCCGGCATCTACTTTGCTCGTTTGAGCGTAGACGGGTCAGCCCCGGTTGTGCGAAAGTTGGTACTGTTGAAATAACGGCGGCGAGCCGTAATTCGCCGCCCCTGACGAATCCGCCGGATGTTCGCATCCGGCGGATTCGGTTTTTGGGGGCCAAACTGTGGCCCCTCGCGGCCCGGCGTCCAGGGGGCCGCTCCCCGCGTTTTCCGGTTACACCCGGTTGTTTCCGCCCGCTCCCCCGCGCCGGGGAACAAAAGTTGCAACTTTTGTAATTCGCCGGGCAAAAAAGGCCTTGCGCGCGTGTTGCGCGGTGGCCGAATATGGAACCACCCGGCTGGAAAGCAACCCAACTAACTCTAGATAAGACAGCGAGTTAATGCCAATGCAGAGACGCGCCACCATTCTTGTCATCACCGCTCTGGCGGTCTTTGCCTACGTGGGCCGTGACACCTTCGTACGCCCACTCCTGGATCGCTTCCGTGCGGGCGACGCCGAAGTCGCCGGATGCATTCGTCTCGCCGACGGCCAGGAAACCGTCGGCCTCAACGAACCCGTCCAGCTGGTGTACGGCTCCCTGCACGCCGAACCGGTCCACGGCACCATCGAAAAGAATTCCACGCTGTATGTCGAGCTGCGCAAGGCCGGCGTCTCGGCCTTCGACGTCGACACCATGACGCGCGAAACGCGCCCCAGCTTCGACTGGCGCAGGATTCGCCCGGGGCAGACCTTCGACGTCTACATGTCGGCCACCGGTGATCTGGACAGCATGCTGCTCTACACCAGCCCCCAGGACTACGTGCGCGTGCGCTACGACGAGTCCGGCGAGCACTTCACCGCGCGCATGTACCAGGTGCCCTACGAAATCACGTACCGCGTCACGCACGGCACCATCGAAAACTCGATCTTTGGTTCGCTGGAGGAACAGGGCGCGGAGACGTCGCTGGCGACGTCACTCGACGACATCTTTGGATGGACGGTCGACTTCGCGCAGGATCTGCGCCAGGGCGACGAATACGTGATGCTGTACGAGGTGCGCACCTACGAAACCGGCCACAACGTGGTCGGCAACGTGCTGGCGGCGCGGGTGGTGAACCAGGGCAAGGAGTTCAACGCCGTGCGCTTCACGCCCGAGGGCGGCGACGTGGGCTACTACAACGTCGACGGCTCATCCATGCAGAAGGCCATGCGCCGCGCGCCGCTCAAGTTTACGCACGTCACGTCGGCGTTTTCGCGCCGCCGGTTCCATCCCATCGAGAAGGTGTACAAGCCGCACTTCGGCACCGACTACGGCGCGCCCATCGGCACGCCCGTGTACGCCACCGCCGATGGCGTCATCGAGGCAGCGCACTACCAGACCGGCAACGGCAACTACGTGAAGATTCGCCACAGCAAGGGCTACGAGACGTACTACCTGCACCTCTCGGGCTTTGGAAAAGGCATTCGCGGCGGCACCCGCGTGAGTGAGGGCCAGTGCATCGGCTTCGTGGGCATGACCGGTTATGCCACCGGGCCGCACGTGTGCTACCGCATCATGAAGAACGGCAAGTGGGTCAATCCCAAGACGCTGGATCTGCCGGCGCGCGACCCCGTCAAGGCCAGCGACATCGCGCGCTTCAATGCCCTGCGCGATGCTTACATGTCGAGCATTGCCGCGGCGCTCATGGATGGCGCCGAAAACCGCACGGTGGCGGTAGCCACACCGGCCAAACCGGCCCCGCCGCTGCAGGCGTCCGCTTTCTAGAGGAATCCGTCCCTGGTCGCGCCTTCCTCCCGTCCCCGGGGTGCAAGCCCCGGGGATTTTTTTGCGCGCCGGTCAGGCAGCCGGTTTCTCTCCACCCGGCCGCTTGTTCGTCGAAAACTTGAGCGGAATGTATCCGGGACACCATCCCATGACGCTGGTGAGCAGGAACGCGGCGGCGATGATGCCCAGAACAATCGCCACCACACCGTTGATCCTGTGCGTGAGATAGAGCGCGATCACGATCAGCGCCACCACGATTCGAATCGAGCGGTCCGCGGCACCCATGTTCTTTTTCATAACACCCTCCTTCAGAGTCGTGTCGACTCATCGGCCGATGGCTGGAAGCGTAGGCGCGCGGGAAGCGTCCCGTCAATGGCGGCCAGGGGCAGGCGGGGCGGTCAGTCGACCCGGATGGCAACGTCGCCGCGGGCGACGACCTCACCCACGATGGCGGCGGCGGGATGGTTCTTCTTGAGCTTCGCCAGCAGCGGGTCGGCGTGTTCGGGCGCCACCGCGATCAAGAGTCCGCCCGAGGTCTGTGCATCGAACAGAAGTGCGAGGGTGGTTGCATCCACCGACGGTGCCACGGAAATGCGCGGTGTCAGGAAGCGCTGCGTGGTCTTGGTACCGCCCGGGAGATGGCCCGCAGCCGCCGCCTCGCGTGCGCCGTCGAGAAGCGGCGCGGCGGCGGCGTGGAACACGATGGTGACATTGCTCGCTTCCGCCATCTCGTTGCCGTGGCCCAGCAATCCGTAGCCGGTGATGTCGGTGCAGGCGTGGGCGTGGTGCTGCAGCATGAGATCCGACGCCTCGCGGTTGAGGAGCGTCATCGAATCCACCAGCGCGCGTGTGCGCTCGGGTGAAAGCGCGCCGCGCTTGAGCGCGGTCGCGAGCACTCCCGTTCCCAGCGCCTTGGTGAGAATCAGCGCGTCGCCCGGGCGCGCGCCCGCATTGCGCACCACACGGCGGGGATCGATCAGGCCCACCACCGACAATCCGTACTTCACTTCCGGATCGTTGACGGTGTGGCCGCCGACAATAGAAACCCCGGCCGCGCGCGCCACGTCGGCGCCGCCGCGAATGATTTCGCCCAGGATGTCCGGAGGAATCACGCCCTCGGGAAATCCGGCGATGTTGAGCGCCACCACCGGCCGGCCGCCCATGGCGTACACGTCGGAGAGCGAATTGGTCGCCGCGACGCGTCCGAAGTCATAGGGGTCGTCGACGATGGGCGTAAAGAAGTCCACCGTGAGCACCATCGCCATCTCGTCGTTCAGGCGATAGATGCCCGCGTCGTCGCTGCCCGAATGACCCACGAGCACGTTGGGATCAACCGGTAACGGCAGTTTCGCAAGTACCTCGCGCAGTCCCGCTGCGCTGAACTTGGAGGCTCAACCGGCGCATGCCGCGAACTCGGTCAACTTGAAGAGTCGTTCTTTTTCGCTCATGGGTCATCACCTCCCCGGGGGCACCGCCCCAATATCGGGAGATCAGGGAGCGGGTGCAAGCCAGTGCGTGATCACGTTGAGCGGAGGATCCACGTCTTCGCGGGAACGTACCGCAACCAGGAACCGGGAGTGATCGCCCGCCGGCGCCCAGACCACCTTGGGTCCGATACGAAACAACCGGTGCGGCTTCTCGGTGCGGAAGCCGTCGCGCGTGTCCACCTGAACGGATATCAGGTCGCCGTCGAGGTTGGTGTACACCAGCTCGCGACCGTCGTTGCTCCAGTGCGGACGGAAGCCACCGTCGAGCGAGACCTGCCATTGCCCGCCCGGGCCCGGATAGGGACGCACATAGATTTCGTCCCGCCCCGACTCGGGGGATGTATACGCGATCCAGCGCGCGTCGGGGGAGAAACTTCCCCACGACGATGCAAACGAACCCGGGACTCTGTGCCACTCTTCGCCCTGATGCGTTTTTGCGTCCACGACCCATAGACTGGTGGACGTTGCCAGCAGCAGCAGGCGGCCGTCCATGCTCCAGTCGAGCAGATTCCAGTCGTCCGACTGGGGCGACACACGCTCCGGGGCACTGCTCCTGTCGGCGGGGCCGATGAAGGCGTGGTAGGGTCCCGCGACGTCCGACGTGTACGCCACGCTCCGCCCGTCGGTCGACATCTTCGGATCTTCCTCATTGGAAGAAGACCGCGTGAAGCGGCTTGTCAGCCCGCGCGCAAAATCGAGCAACCAGATGTCGCTGTCTCCGCCGGGATTGGCGATGCTGGCCGCGGCACCCGTGCCCCCGCGTGAAATTCCGATCTCCGTGTAGGCGGCGGGCGTACCCACGGAATCAATCGGCTCTCCGGCCCGATTGAACCACACCAACCGCGTTTGCACGTCCGCTCCGGTCTCGCGATACACCAGCGTGCCATTGTCCGAAATATCAAACAGCGCCAGCCCCAGGGACGGATCCCAGTCCACGTGCCGGTCGGTGGCACTCGCGTTTCCCATCTTGCCACTCTTCACGTCGAACGGTGCCTTCATCAGAATGCCGTCGCGTGCAAACATGATGTTTCCGTTGCGGTAGACAACGCTCGACGCCGCGCTCGACACGCGTGTTGTCTCGCGCGAGTGCAGCGAACCCATGTATATGCCGCCCACGGAGTCGCGCACGGTGCCATTGTTCGTCCACACCAGGAAGAGAAAGTGCTCGTCGTCGGGCAGGAAGAACGGATACCGGTGCGAGATGTCGGGCAACGTGGTGTCGGGGAAGGTCACCTGCTGCGGTGCCCCGCCGGCATCAGGAATCGCGTAAATCGGCGAGTTGGCGCTCGGCGCGTACAGAATGACGCCTTTGTGGCTCCACGACGCGCCCCGTGGGTTGCGCGCTCCGTCCGTCAGCGGAATGGGTGCGCCACCGTCCGCAGCCACCTTGCGCAGCTTCCCGTCCGAAAAGAACGCCAGCATTTTTCCATCGGGAGAGAAGAACGGCATGCGTCCTTCCTCCGAGCCGTTGATGGGTGTGACAGCGATATCGTGGATGGAGCGCCGCACCAGAACGCGTTGTCCTTTCGCATCCACGAGCCCGAAAACAATAACGGTCCCGTCGGGTGAAATCCTGGGCGGCGCCAGACGCGTTCCGTCTTCGTCAATGGTGAAACGGAAGCGGGTTCCCGGCGGCGGGGGAATCGGGAACGCAATCTTCTCGGCCGGGGCGCTCTTTTCTCCGCGATGACCGATGAAGAATCCACCCAGCGCACCGATCAGGCCAACGGCGGCAGCAACAACAAACCAACGCGCCCGGGATGAACCCGCCGGTTGCACACCCGTACCGAGCGCGTCTGCCTCGCCACGCGCAATCCGATTCAATTCGCGGCGCACATCGCCTGCGCTCTGGCGCCGCTCTTCCGGATCTTTCGCCAGACATTCGCGAATCAGGCGGTCGAGTGCGGGCGGGCTGGCGGGAGCGATCTCGTCCAGCGGTTTCGGCTCGGTGTGCATGATGGTGGCGATCAGCGAGGCCTGGCTCTTGCCTTCGAAGGCGCGCGTTCCCGTCGCCATTTCGTAGAGCACGCACCCCAGCGCCCAGATGTCACTGTGCGTGTCGGTTTCCCTGCCCTCGAGCTGTTCCGGCGCCATGTACTGGAAGGTGCCGATGATGGTGCCCTCGGCGGTGAGTGGCTGGGCTATAGTCGGCGACTGCGTGAGTCCCGCAATCGACACGCCGCTTCCCGGCGCACCCGCCAGTCCGGTGCCGCGCGCGAGGCCGAAGTCCATCAGCTTGGCGCCGCTCTTGGTGAGCATCACGTTTCCGGGTTTGAGGTCGCGATGAATGACACCGGCACGGTGCGCGCGATCCAGTGCGTCGGCGATCTGGGCACCGATCTTCAATACTTCGGCGGGCGGCAAGGGACCCCGCGTGATGCGCTGTGCCAGCGTCTCACCGTCGATGAGCTCCATCACCAGATAGTCGGTGTCGGCCTCGCGCCCCACGTCGTGCAGCACGCAGATATTGGGGTGATTCAGCGACGAAACCGTTTTGGCCTCGCGTTCGAAGCGCGCGCGTACCTCGCTGTTCGACGACAGATGCTGGGGAAGTACTTTGATGGCCACGTCGCGGTCCAGGCGCGTGTCGCGGGCACGGTACACTTCGCCCATTCCGCCGGCGCCCAGCGGCGAGAGGATTTCGTAGGGACCGAGTCTGGTACCTGGATTCAGTGGCATTGCATTGTCAATGTGCCGTCAGGCGGCGCGGCCATTGCGTGAGGACACGCAGCGGCGCCGGGTTCGGCACCTGTTCGTTCTCCAGAATCATGAGCCGGCGTCCGTCGTACACCCGGGTGACCAGGCGCTGGCCGTGCGCCAGTGTAAACAACACCTTCGGAGTTCCCTGCCGGAATCCCCCCTCGAAACTCACCGGCACCTCGATCACGCGACCGCGCACGTCCTGCGCGATGACGGCGCGACTGTCCGCCGACCAGATCGGATTGAAGTATGACGTCAGCTCTCCACCGATTGTCGGTTCAAAGCGCGACCCGTTACGCGGAAACGAGCGAATCGTAATACTTGTGGAATTGCCGGCAACGGTGAGTGCCAGCCAGCGTCCATCCGGAGACAGGCTGGCCGTGCTCTCGAACTCGGGTGTCCTCGCAAGCGGGGCGGGCTTGCCCGTGCCCGCGACCGGGATTACCCACGGATCGAAGTTGCCCGTGGAATCGCTGCACAGGGCCGCCATTATGGTTCCATCCGGTGTCCACCCCGCCGGGGTGGCAAACATGCCCGGCGCCGGAAACAACGTGGTATCGGAGGACGTCGCGGTTGAGTAGACGTGGATGACATCGTTGGTCTTGGTCGCCTCCAGCGCGTACGCGATGCGCTTCGAGTCGTTTGACCAGGATATCTGGTACAACCCGCCCAGCTGCGGCACCTTGAAAAACGTCAGCCGTGTCGGCACGGGCTGCTCGAGATCCACCAGCCACAGGTCGTGGTCCGCTCCCATGGTGACGGCGAGGTGGCGCTGGTCGGGAGCAAGCGCCGCCTCGATAGGCGTATCCAGCATACGAATGCGCGGACCCAGGGAGTGGGTCGTGACATCGTACCAGCGCAACCAGCCTGGCTGGACGAGCTCGCGCTGGTACACAATGGTTCCGTGCGCATCCGCCGCGAGATTTGGATCCCCGATCTTGTCCCATGAACCACATTGTGCAATTTCGCGGGGGTCATCCTCAAATTTGAATGAATCCTCGTCAAACTGCTGAACCAGCACGCGGTGATTCTCAACCGTCGCCAGCCAGCCCGGCGTGGTGGGGACGGAGCAGGTTTCCACGGTCTTGAGCGCGCGCGATGCACCGCCGTTGACGTCGCCCACGCACAGCCACTTCTTCCCGTCGCGACACATGGCAATGTAGAGAAAATGTTCCTGATCGCGCAGGAATACCGGATAGCGCTGACCCACTTCGCCGCGGCCCGCATCCAGCGTGGTGACCTGCACCGGCTTGCCGCCGCTGGCGGACACCTTGAAGCAGGGGCCGCTGGACGTCGGAGCGAATACGATGGTGCCGTCCTTCGACCAACTTCCGCAGCGTCCATCGGGGGCGTCTGCGAGCGCCACCGGCGTGGAACCATCGAGCGCAACCCGCATCAACTTGCCCGGCGCGTAGAACGCTATGTTCTGCCCGTCGGGAGACCAGAACGGGTAGCTTGCCCCGGATGTTCCCGGCAGAACGCGAAACTCATCGCGATCCAGCCTGCGTACGGCGAGAAACGTGTTCGCGGTTGAATCCTGCAGGGAACACACCACCGTCTTCCCATCCGGTGATACCGCCGGGTTCGCGGGCAGCGCAAAGGTGTAGCCGTCGGGCGGGACCAGCGTGAATTCGAAACCCGGCGCCGGCGCGTTGCCTCCGTGTGTTAGCAATGAGGTAACGATAGCTGTCGCGATGGCCACCGCAACCACCACGAACCACATCCGTCGGCGCCCCACGCCCGGCCCTGCAGACGCGCCGGTGGCAACCGCCGCCGCGCTTCCGCCCTTCGCGATGGTCTCCAGCTCCAGACGCGCGTCGCCCATGTCGCGCAGGCGCTCTCTGGGATCCTTCTGCAGACAACGCTTGAGCAGTTCGCGCAACCGCGCGGGTGTGTTCGCGGGAAGCGCGCTCCAGTCGGGTTCGCGCTCGAGAATGCGTGCAATCAGGTCGGAAACGGTTTCGCCCTGGTACAGCTGCCGGCCGGTGAGACATTCGTACACGATGCACCCGAACGACCAGATGTCGGTGCGCCGGTCGACCACCTTGCCACGCGCCTGCTCGGGGCTCATATACGCGGCCGTCCCCAGGATCACGCCCGCGCGTGTGGCCTGGTTGGTCACTGTGGGCGAATGCGAGAGGTTGGGATTGGAACCGGGGGCGGTGGCACCGCTGCTGGTGGCCAGGCCGAAGTCGAGCACCTTGGCCTGTCCCGACGGCGTAATGATCACGTTGCCGGGTTTCAGGTCGCGGTGGATGACACCGCTCTCATGCGCGGCTTCGACGCCGGATGCGATCTGCCCGGCAATTTCCAGCGTCTCGTCGAGCGGCATCGCACCGCGCGCAATGCGCGCCGCCAGTGTTTCGCCGTCGACGAATTCCAGCACCAGATAGCGCGTGCCGCCCACGTCTTCGAGCCCGTGGATGCCGGCGATGTTGGGATGGTTGAGGGTGGCCAGCAGCCGAGCTTCGCGCTCGAAGCGCGCCAGGCGTTCGGCGTCCTGCGCAAAATCCGCGGGCAGCGATTTGATGGCCACTTCCCGGCCCAGACGCGTGTCGCGCGCGCGATACACTTCGCCCATTCCACCCGCACCGAGGGGTGAAAGAATTTCGTAGGGTCCGAGTCGTGTGCCGGGAGTGAGATTCATGCGGCGCAGCTAGCGACGGTTCACGAGCGCCGCGAAGTTGGTCACAACCTCGATGCTTCCGGATACCGCCGCGCGCGGTCCCTGCAACACATAGAAGCGTTCGCCGTCCGCCGTGCACGTCCAGTAGTTCACGGTGCCGCTCCCGCGCGTCGGGCAGATAAAGAGCGGGTGCGGCGTTCCCGGGTGGAAGCCGTCACGCGTGTCGATGCTCACCGCCATGAGGTCAGGCTGACTTTCGTAGACAATTTCGCTTCCGCCCTTGGTCCAGCGCGGCCACGTGCCAAAGTCGGTGGAAATCTGCCAGCGGCCGGGTGTCCCCGTCAGGCTCTGCACGTACACCTGCGGAGCACCGCCCCCTTCGTTGGTGACATACGCGGCCCAGCGGCCGTCCGGCGAAACCGTGCAGTGTCCCAGCAGGCCTCCGAGCCCCGGGATGATGCGCGGAGCGACGCCGGCGCTGTCCGGGTTGGCCGCGTACGCGCCCTGGAAGGTGGGCGGTGTCGCCACCAGCCGTTTCAGGGCCGGCGACCACTGCGTGAGCATCCAGTTTCCAGGGACGGGAAGCGCAATGCTTGCGCGCGCACCCAGTCCGTCCGACGACCCCACCAGCAGCGACGACCTGGCACCTT
>DASRYI010000153.1:0-2510 GCA_035687255.1 Candidatus Krumholzibacteriia bacterium
TGGTTGTAGACGTGCGCAAACGCCACCAGCGGCAGCACCAGAATCAGAAAGGTGGGATCCTTCCAGGCCGCGGAAATCGCGACCAGGATCGTCGGAACCTGCACGGCATAGGAACTGGCGCGCGCGCGGATGGCGTAGCGCTCCGCCAGCGGCAACGCGCGCGCATGCGCCAGCCGGAAATAGGCCCACGCAAACACCAGCAGGGAACCGCCCGTCACCGCCGCCGCCCACCGGTCCACGTGACCGCCGTGCAGGCGCGGGCCGATGGTGAGCACAAACGCCGCCGCGCCGAAACCGAGCGAAAGCAACGCCGAACGCCGTTCGCCGATCAGCACCGTGGTGGTGTGTTTGCCCGCCGCCGCGTCGCCGTCGACGTCGAGAATGGTGGTGTGCAGGAATGTTCCCGCGACCAGCAACACCCACGGAACCGCCGCCAGCACCACCGGCATCACGTCGTTCGACAACGCACCCGCGCCGATCACGTACGCGAGTCCGCCGTAGCCGATGGCATTGGATGCAAGATCGAACCACGGCCGGGCGCACAGGCGCAGCGGCGGCAGCGAGTACACCAGCGCCAGCAGCAGGGCCGCGGTCAGGGGAATGCGCTGGATGTGGTGGGTGTTGGAATACAGGAGCGATGCGCCGGCAAAGCACACGATGGCGATCAGCAGCATCGAGCGCGCACGGAAGACGTGGCGCGTGAGAAACAGGCCCTTGCCGTTGAGCCGGTCGCTTTCTATGTCGAAGATCTGATTGAGCACGTAGGCGCTGGCGAGCACCCCCGAGAGGCACCAGAAGGCGGACTGAATCACCGCCGAATGTTCGAAAGCGCGCGGAATGCGGTGGCCGTGCGCACCGAGGCTGTAGAACGCCCATGCGGGGATCAGGATGAGCGGGCGGAGAACAAACACATAGTCCGCCACGCGCAGCAGAGCGCGCGCGATAGGCCCGCGTTCGTGGGCTGAAGAGATGGCGGACGTGAGTGCGATACTACAGCAGGGTATAAGCCTGCCTATCGCTCGTCAACTTGTATCGGAGGTCCAGGGCAGCAGCCTGTGACAGCGTCGATCGGTCCGCGATGCCGGACTTGGCCAGATCATCCAGGTCGTTCGGATAGAAACCGTTGCGTGCGCGATACGCCTCGATCAGCCAGCGAACGTGGTACTCGACGCGTGCCCGGTTCGCGGTGTCACGCGAGAGGACGCCGTTGCGGGCCAGGAGCACGGCGCGGTCGGCGTCGTGCATGGCGCCCACGAAGGCGCAGGCTGTGAACACCACCAGGCATACGCCCATGACGAGCGGGTTGCCGTGCGCGCGGCGCGCCTTTACGGCGCCTGCGCCGCGCACCGCGTCGGCAGCGGCCGTGGCGTCGGCTTCGATGATGACGAGGCCTTTTTCCGTGAGCAGCTTGAGCGCCTCATAGGTGTCGAATACCGGCATCTTGGCGCGCGCCACCACATCGCGCAGCGGGCGTGGCGATTTGACCATCGCGAGCACGCTCTTCTCGCTTTCGAACATCTCGGCTTCCGGGTCGATGTCACGCCCCGTGGCCGCGACCCGCGTGCCTTCGGCGGGGAACATCTCCTTGAGCATGGGATACTCGTCGATGCGCCGCATGCATTCCATGAGCAGCGGTTCGACGTGGTGCTCTCCCAGCGATTTCACACCGGAGACGATTTCATCGCCGGAGACGAACTTGTAGGAGCACTGGTCCCAGGTGAGCACGTCGTGCAGTGCTTCCTGGATGTGCATGCGCCACTGCTTCGCCAGCGTGGCCGCGTCCAGAAACTTCTCCGAGGTGAGAATGTCCAGCAGGTCGAGCTTCGATTGTGTGCCGATCTGTGAGAGACGCACCAGTTCCTCGCGCGTGAGAACGCCGTAGCGCATCAAGTATTCGCGGAAGGGGTCGCGCGTCTTGCTGCGGCGGTCGCGCGTGGAAATAATCTTGCCGTCACGGAAGAAAAGAACCGTGGTCTTGTCGTTGATGGAAACCGACAGCATCCCGGTCTTCTGCTGTACCGCGATCAGCTGGAGAATTTCTTCCAGCCCGAATGAACTGAGATTGCCTTCCAGTGCCATATCCGTGCCTCTTCGTCTTCCCGTCAGGCCAGGGCCGCGTTGTCGTTTGCGCCCTCCGACGAACGCGAGCGCGTGGCGCGCGTGGAGCGCATTTCGTAGAGCTGGCGCGAGAGAATCGCGATTGCGTAAGACAGAATGATACCGAGCCCGGGAACGATCCACTGCCACAACGGAGTCGCATGGTCCAGCGACGACCAGCGTGGCAGGATGTAACCGCGTGCGCACAGCGACACCACGCAGCCGGCGAACAGCGTGGCCACCGCGAGACCGCTGACGATGCGTCCATAGAACAGATGGCGCACGCCCGGAAGCCACGTGGTCATCCACTTGATCGATTTGCGGCGTCTGACGATCATCGACTGACGGCGCTGGCGCAGCAGCGCTTCCAGCACCTTGTCCGAAGAAACGCCGGCCACCGCCTTGCTGCAGGC
>DASRYI010000154.1:0-7249 GCA_035687255.1 Candidatus Krumholzibacteriia bacterium
GGGAACGTCCGCGGCGGGCGCGCGCGCAGCGTCTTCGCACACCGGCTCGCTGGCGGGACGCGAAGCCGCGGCCGACGCGCTGTTGCGCCAGTGCGGTGTGCTGCGCGTGGGCAGCATCGAAGAGATGATCCATGTGCTGCAGGGCCTTACCGGCACTGCCATGCCGCGCGGCAACCGCCTGTGCATTCTTACCAACGCCGGCGGGCCCGCCATCATGGCGGCCGACGCGGCCGACGGCCACGGGCTCACCATGGCCGCCATCAGCGAGGAGACCAAGCGCCGCATCCGCGCCATCCTGCCGCCCGAGGCCAGCGCGGAGAACCCGATAGACATGATCGCCAGCGCCGGGCCCGACCACTACGAATCCGTGATGAAGCTGGTGGTCGCCGACGACAATGTGGACATGGTGATTCCGATCTTCGTGCCGCCGTTGATCGTCGAGCCTCTGGAAGTGATGCGCCGCATCACGAGTGTGGCGCGCGCCAGCGGCAAAACCGTGCTCAGCGTGCTGATGGCAGAGGAGAGCTACTACCAGAGAATTCCGCGCGAAGTGCCGGATCCGGTGCCGTTCTTCCGGTACCCCGAAGACGCCGTGAAGGTGGCCGAGCAACTGAACCGCTACCGGCTGTGGCGCGAACGGCCCGCGGGCACGATCCCGGTTTTCAAGGCGGACACGAAGAAGGCACAGACGGTGGTCGACGCCAAACGCCGGGCGGGAGGCGGATACCTGGGACCAGCCGAGACGTTGGCGTTGCTCGATGCGTTCGGACTGCCCACGGTGGGTCAGGTGGTGGTGCCGGTGGACGGCGACGTGGTGAGCGCCTCGGCCGGGATTGAGTTCCCGGTGGTGCTCAAGGTGGTGGGCGAGAAGATCGTCCACAAGTCCGACGTGGGTGGTGTGATCGTGGGAATCAACAGCTCGGCGGCGTTGCGTAGCGCGCGGTCGGCCATGGAGACGTCGCTCAAGAAAGCCGGCGTATTCGGCGACGTGTCCGGGTTTCTGGTGCAGGAAATGGTCGCGCCACCCGACGGCGGCGATTCGCGCCAGGAGATCATCCTGGGCATGGCTCACGACCCCAAGTTCGGACCGCTGCTCATGTTTGGTATGGGCGGGCGTTACGTCGAAATTCTGCGCGACGTGGTATTCCGCGTGTTGCCCATGACGGATCTGGATGCAAAGGAAATGGTGCGGGGCATTCGTTCGTACCCGTTGCTCGAGGGTGTGCGCGGCGAAGCGCGCGTCGACATCGAATTCGTCGAGGAGCTGATCCTGCGCCTCGCGCAACTGGTGCACGACGTTGATGGAATCCAGGAGCTGGATTTCAATCCGGTGATCGTGACGCCGGCACGCGCACGCTGCCGCATCGTGGATGCACGCGTGCGGGTCGCGGCGCCCCAGGGCTAGGCCGGCCCCGGAACTCGGGGCCCCGCGTGCCCGCGGCTTCCCGGTTACCGGGCCGGGCGCACCCGGCCATCATCGGCCGCCCGGTTTTTTCTGCAACTCCGGGCGGGTCGGTGCGTAAACACCCCTGAGAGTCCAACCACAGCCCCGGACGTCCCCTGGTCGGATTGACGCAGGGGACGTTTTGGGGTATACAAAACCAGTTCTAACGTGCGCACCCAACCCGCTTTTGCCCGCAATCAAACGGTTCTCGGGGCGTGAATAAATCTTTCCGCAAAGACATCGGAGGTACAGGACGCATGAAGCGCCTAATCGTGGCATCGATTGCTGTGGTGGCCGCGGGAGCGATGTTCGCCACTGCCGGCTACGGCAAGAAGGGATCGAATGCCGGCCAGATCAAATACGAAGAGCACACCCTGGACAACGGGCTGCGCGTGATTCTTTCCGAAGACCATTCCGTTCCCGTGGTCGCCGTCGACCTGTGGTACCACGTGGGCAGCGCCAACGAGGAGAAAGGCCGCAGCGGTTTTGCCCACCTGTTCGAGCACATGATGTTCGAAGGTTCGGCCAACGTGGACAAGGGTGAGCACTTCAAGTACGTGTCCGAGGCCGGCGGCAGCATGAACGGCCAGACCACCGAGGACTACACCAAGTACTTCGAGACGCTGCCGTCGAACCGTCTGAATCTGGGCCTGTGGCTCGAGTCCGACCGCATGCGCTCGCTCGTCATCACCGAGGAGAAATTCGAGAACCAGCGTTCGACCGTAAAGGAAGAGCGCCGGCAGAATATCGACAACCAGCCCTACGGCGCCGCGTTCCTGGTGTCCGACACCCTCGGCTACGACGGCTGGCCCTACAACCACACCGTCATCGGCAGCATGGACGACCTCAACGCCGCGCACGTCGACGACGTAAAGAAGTTCTTCAACCGCTACTACTGTCCGGCCAACGCCGTGCTGGTGCTGGTCGGTGACTTCAAGCCGAGTGAGGCCATGAAGATGGTCGCGCAGTACTTCGGCGACATCCCGGCGGGGCAGAAGAGCACGTTCCCCACGTGGGACGAGAAGTTTGACAAGGGCGAGCGGACCGAGAATGTCGACTCACCCAAGGCCAACGTGCCGGCCCTGTTTACCACCTATCTGATCCCGGGCCACATGAACGCCGATACGCCGGCGCTCGAGTTGTTGTCGATGATTCTGGGCGACGGCGACACCAGCCGGCTGCACCAGCGCCTGGTCAAGGACGAGGAGGCCGCTGCCATCGCCGTCTCCTTCGTCGACGGGCGTCTGGGGCCGGGCCTGCTGCGTGTGATCGTGGCCGCGAACGGCGGCGTCGATCCGGCGAAATGCCAGACGCTGACGGACGAAGAGATCGACAAGGTGATCGCCAACGGCGTCACCCCGGAAGAACTCGACCGCGCCAAGATGAAGGTGAAATCCAACTTCATCAACCAGCGCCAGACCGACATGGCCAAGGCCGAGGAGATCCACCACTACGTGCGCTTCCACAAGGATCTCTCCGAGATCAACACCGATCTCGACAACTTCATGGCCGTCACGCCGCAGGACATCCAGCGCGTGGCCAAGAAATACCTGGTACGCGACAATCGCACCGTCGTCGTCGCGCAGCCGCCCAAGAACAGCTAGTCATCAAGGAGGACATGGAATGAATCGCATTCGAATTCCGGGCGTGCTGGCCGCGGCTCTGATTGTGTTGTCCGCGGTGACGCCCGCGCCGGCCAAGCAGTCGCCGCCGCCGCCGGGACCGTTGAAGAAGCTGGCGTTTCCCGCCTACAGCGAAATGACGATGAAGAACGGCCTCGAAGTCGTCGTCGTCGAAAATCACGAACAGCCCATTGCCAACATCTGGCTGGCCGTGAAGGCGGGCTCGGTGCTGGATCCGGAAGGGAAGAGCTCGCTCGCGTCGTACACCAGCGCGCTCGTCAACAAGGGCACCAAGGACAAGGATGCCAAGAAGCTCGCGGAGTGGATCGAGTCGGTCGGTGGTTCATTTGATGCAACCACCAACGAAGACGAGACCATCTTTACAATCTCCGTGTTGAGCGAGCATCTGGACACCGCCTACCAGTATCTGGCGGACGTCATCCTCAATCCCACGTTCCCGCAGGACGAATTCCAGGAAGAGCAGAAGCGTTCCAAAACGAACATCGAGTTCGAGAAGTCGGACCCGAGGGCGATGGCGGACCGGCATTTTGCCGAGGTGGTGTACGGCCATCACCCCTACGCCATCAGTCCCACCACCGAGAGCGTGGAAGCCGTGACGCGCGATGACGTGGCGGCGTTCCACAAGAAGAACTACGTGGCCAACAATGCGCTGCTGTTCGTGGTGGGCGACGTCAAGAAAGGTGACGTCAAGAAGGACGTCGAGAAGTACCTGGGTGCGTGGCAGGGCGGCACGCCGGATGTCGCCAACTACACGGCGCCGCCGGAGCGCACGGCCCGCAACATCTCGCTCTATCACCGTCCCGGTTCGGTGCAGACCAACATCGAAATTGGTGAACTGGGTCTGAGGCCCACCGACCCCGACTGGCCCGCCGTCGCGGTGGGGAACCGCATTCTGGGCGGCGGCGCGTCGGGCCGTCTGTTCATGGAGCTGCGCGAGAAGCACGGCTGGACCTACGGCGTGTATTCGAGCTTTTCCAAGGAGAAGGATCGCGGCCTGTTCACCGCCGGTGGCAGCTGTCGTACCGAGGTGACGGACAGCACGGTGAGCGCGCTGCTCGACAACATCCAGCGGATCACGACCGAGCCCGTCACCGACGCGGAACTGGAGGGCGCCAAGTCCTACATCGTGGGGAATTTCCCGACCACCATCGAGACCCCCGCGCAGGTCGCGGCCCAGATCGGTCAGGTCAAGCTGCTCGGTCTCGACAAGACGTATCTCGAGAACTATCGCAAGGAAGTTGCGAAGGTGACCAAGGAGGACGTGCTCGCGGCCATGCAGAAGCACCTCCACCCCGACCACATGGCCATCGTGCTGGTGGGTGACGCCACCGCCATCAAGGACAAGATGGAAGCGGTGGCGCCGGTCGCGACCTATGACATCGACGGCAATCCCATGTCCATGGACGAGATGTCGGTCGAGGGCACGGACTTCGAGTACGACACGACGCCGCTCAAGAACTCCACGGCCACCTACGCCGTGAAATACCAGGAGATGAACCTGGGCGACATGAACGTGACGCTCGAAAAGAAGGGCGATGACTTCGCCAGCTCCACGGCCATCGCGGGAATGCTGCAGCTGAACGAGGACATGAGCTTCGGGTCGAAGTTCGAGCCGAAGAGCTACACGTTCTCGATGACGGCGGGTCCGCAGCAGGCGTCGGCGCAGGTGACCTTCGACGGCGGCGTGGCCAAGGGACAGGCCAAGGGTGGCAAGGATGGCGACAAGGACATCAACGTCACGCTGGTGAAGGGCGCCATTCTCAAGGAGTCACTGGACGTGGTCATCAGCACGCTGCCGCTCGAGGCGGGGAAGTCCTACAAGTTCCCCGTGATCGACGCGCAGTCGGGCACGCTGGAAAACGTGACCGTCGACGTGGCGGGTGAGGAAGACGTGACGGTTCCGGCGGGCACCTACAAGACGTACCGGCTCACGGTGAAGAGCGGGGAAGGTGACCAGACCATGTACGTCCGTAAGGACCTCCCGCACGTGCTGGTGAAGCAGTCGCTGCCTGCGCAGGGACTGAACATCGAGCTCAAGGCACTCAAGATCTGAGTCCGCAAGACCGGGCGGGCGATCGAGCCCGCCCGGTCCCTGCCTCCTCCCGGAACTACCCCGCCGATCCGTCAAACCGGGGCATCTGCCACACGGTTCTCAGCCTCAGATTTCCAGTTTGGGTCGCATTGCACATTGCAATCGTGTCGGACGCTATAGCGGATTTATTCCGGCATAGCATTCACGCCTGTGCCGTGTAAGCCTATATATGTTAACTAGTTAGCCGAGCGTTGAAATTGCTTCACGGCGGACAACCGGCACTGGCCATGCAACTGCCCCTTCGGGCCTGGCGGCCGCCATGCCCTCCCCCGCCAGGTGAGCGGGGCATAGATTGATCGCCCCTTTTCGTCCCGGAGGCCCGCCGGCAAATGCCGGCGGGTCTTCTCTTTTTTGCGCCACAGGCGTCCCTGCGCTGGCACGCGCCCTGCAGATATCCCGCGGATACGCGGGGAGACACCACCATGACTGCAGGTTCGGAAACGCTTTATTACGTGCTTCGCGAAGGTTCCACGCGCGAGGAGCAATGGTCGTGGGAGGACGTGGAGGAGTTGTGCCGCGCGGGCGAGCTTTCCGGGCGGGCGCGCATCTTCCTGCCCGAAGAGGACCGCTGGGCCGCGATCGAGGAAACCCGCCTGGCCGGCAGTCTCGGCGCGGGTCCGTCTCGACGCGATGACGCCGGGGCCGAGCAGCGCGCCCGCATCGAAGAAGAATACACGTCGGCGCTGGAGAGGCTCGAACAGGATCCGGACGTGCTGGAAGCGCGGCTCGACGCCGGCATGCTGGCGGCGGAACTGGGCCGGCGCGACGAGGCACGCGAACATTTCCAGACGGTGCTGCACCACTTTCCCTTCCACGCGCGCGCTGCGGCCGAAGTGCAGCGCCGCTTCAGCAAGGTCGAACAGAAAACCTTCCGCTATCTCCATCGTCCGGGTCCGGTGTGGGAGGATCTGGGCGAATTCCTGCGCATGCCGTTTGCGCGCGGACCACTCTACGTCGTGATTCCCATGGCGCTGTTCGCGGGGCTCGAGTGGTTGCCGGCCGGCACCATCATGGCGGGTGCGCTCGCGTTTCTGTGGGCTTTTCAAGTGATGGAATACACGGCGCGCGGCGCCACCAAGCCCGCGGAATGGAATCGTTCGTTCAAGGATCCGGTGCGCAAGCTGCTGCGCCCGGCGCTGCTGATGTCGACCGTGGTTTCCGAGTACCTGGTCGTCATGTTCGCCGTGGTGAAAGTGGCGCGGCTTCTTGATGGCGGCGCACAGCAGCCGTCATCGCTGTGGCAGTTCGTCATGCAGAGCCCGGTGCTGCTGGTCCTGGGCTCGATTCTGGGCCTGCTGTATCTGCCGGTGGCGATGGTATCCATCGGAGGATTCACGGGCACCGTCCGGCGCACGCTGGATCCGAGACGGCTGGTACGCACCATCGTGCGCATGGAGCACGAATATGTCTACTCGGTGATACTCATCGCGCTGGTGGCGCTGCTGCTGGGCGTGGTTCGCTGGACGCTGGGAGGAATTCCCGTGTTCGGCGAAATCATCTTTGCGGCGGCGCTGGCGTGTGCGGCGCCGATGTGCGGATTGATTCTGGGGCGCCTGCTCGGGCGCATGGGACACGTCATCGAGTAGGCGAAAGCCCGCTCTACTTCGCCGCCGCGAGCAACTCGTTCGCGGTGAATACGGCTTCCAGCCGGCAGCCTTCCGCGGCCAGCGCCTCGCGCCCGCCGTCTTCCCGGTCGACCATCGCAAACACGCGGCGCACGTCGGCGCCTACGGCCTTCACGGCCGCGATGGCCTGCAGCGATGAACCACCCGTCGTGACCACGTCCTCGATCACGATCACGCGATCGCCCTTGCGCAGCTCGCCCTCGACAAGCGATTTGGTGCCGTGGTCCTTGGCCTGCTTGCGCACGATGAAACCGCGCAGGGGAAGATCTTCCAGCCCCGCCAGCGACAGCATGGCGCCGATGATGGGATCCGCTCCCAGCGTCAGCCCGCCGATGGCATCGGGAACGTCGTTCGCCATCATGGCGAGGAACATGCGCCCCACCAGATAGGCGCCGCGCGCATCCAGCGTCGTGGCTTTTCCGTTGATGTAGTAGTTGCTCTTCTT
>DASRYI010000155.1:0-1755 GCA_035687255.1 Candidatus Krumholzibacteriia bacterium
GGAGGATGAGTCATCATGAGTAAGAAGCGGGCGTCCTCACGCGCCGCATCATGTGTTCACGTGCGTGTTACGAATGCATCATCGCCCGACAAGCGACGAAAATCGTGTGCAGCGGTGTTCGAAACACTCGCTACGCGCCAAAAAGAAGAGGAAGCGAACACATCTTTTTAGAGCGCGAGCGTCGCGCTTCTGTGAGCGGAGCGTGATGCGATGCGTTGGGAACTCGCGGTATCCCAATCACCATCGTGGGCAATGACGCGGTGTGACGCGGTCTCACGTCGGCCCGCGGGAACGCATGATGTCCGTGGCGGCGTCATCAAACCCGACGGGAAACCGGCCGTGGGACGCCACACTGAAGATTTTTCAAGAAAAGTTGCGGGGAAGCCGCGTCGGGTGGAAAGGCTCCTCGGAGGGGTGGCTACCGGGAGCCGTTTTTGAGCTTCCTGCGCGGTCCGCTAGCGGGCGGGACGGGTCCGGCGACGCGTGTGTTTGGCCCTGAGGAACATCAACAGCGAAGCCATTCCCACCAGCAGGAAGACCACCGCCGGAATGCCGAACGCGTACTTGGGCGGCAGGTGAAAACCGAAGATCACCGTCAGCATGGCGAAGGTGATTCCCAGGCACGCGCTCACCACGCCCACGATCGACCACACCACCATCCACAGGATGCGCAGCGAGCGGTACTCGACCTCGGCGCCGAAGTCGTCCACCTTCGCCCGGGTGGCGCCCAGCGCGTTGGCGGCGTAGTTCTTGGCGCTGTCGAGGATGCCCTTCTTGCGGGGAGTTTCGTCCGGAGGCGTATTCATCCCGCCATTGTAGAGGAGAAGAGCCTCGCCGGTCGAGGCCGCGAAACCGGTTCCCGGGAACCGGTCCGAAGGCTAGACTTCCCGGGCGATGTGTTGTCCTCTTGAACCGCAACACGCCGGGAGTGTCGTGCCATGAATGACGTGTTCTCTCCATTCGCGCGGGGCTGTGCGCTGGTGGCGATCGCCGCCACGCTGTTCCACTTCGCCTGGATCGCCATGCGCTATCCGACTCTGCCGGAACGCATTCCGCGTCACTTCGGACTTCTTGGAAAGCCCGACCGGTGGGGAAACAAACGCCTGATCTGGCTGAATCCGGCGGTGGCTCTGGGGATGGTGGTTGCGCTGGGATTCGTTGCGCGCTCGTCGGTGGCTCGTGCCTCCGGGACGGGGGCCGAGGACGCCCGGCAGGTTTCCATCGTCGCCGCCTACGTGTCGTTGATCATGCTGGTTGTCAGCCTTCGCACCGTCGCGGTGGCGGAGAAGCGGGCCGACGGAATGGGGCGCCTGATGGTCCCGGTCCTCTTCGCCGCCACCGCGTTGCTCGTCCTCTTGATGCGCTAGTTCTTCGCGCTGGCGTCGTCGTAGCGCAGCACGATCTGCATGGCCTCCGCCCCGTCGCGAGCCGGCAACTGGGTGACAACCTCCAGCCGGCCGTCGGAGTTGATGCGGTACACGCGCGTCATCTCGCGACCACCTTCGCCCCGGGTTGTCACCTGCAGCGCCAGCTCATTCCATTGTGCCTGCGTGGTAACAGTGAGACCACGCGGTGTCTTGCGCGCGTGTTCTTTTCCGTCGGGAACCACGTCCAGGGTGTCGGCGCTGTTGGCAATCAGCATGATGTCATGGTCGTTTTCCGCAATCACGAGCCTGTCCGGTGCTCCCAGGTTGTGCAGACGCTGGCGTATCTGCTCGCGGTCCTGGTCGCCTCCGCCCTGGCCGCCACCGTATC
>DASRYI010000156.1:0-4309 GCA_035687255.1 Candidatus Krumholzibacteriia bacterium
CGGGCGCTCCGGCTCCCGTGTCCGATCCGCGTGCATCCCGGCCGAATCCCTTTGGTGGACCGGGCCGGGGGGCCACGCAGGCGACGAATGAGGTACTGCGCGACCGCCCCTCGAAGGGGCCCGTCGTCCGTACCGAAAAAAAGGTGGGACGCAACGATCCGTGCCCGTGCGGGAGCGGGAAGAAGTATAAAAACTGTTGTGGTGCAAACAGTTAGCTCGTTTTATTTGCGCCCGTCCGGCGGTTTTCCACAAATTGGGTTGCCCGGTCGCGAAAGCCCGGTATATGTTAGCAGCCCGTTTTGACCGGACGCGAACGCTCCGCGCATTCACCCGGCCCGGGACGTCATCAATTATGTGGACACGCTTGATGGATCTGGTCGTTCTTGTCGCCGAGATGAGTCGCGGCGCCGACCGCCGCTACGTCGAGATCGACAAGGAGCTGGCGCGGCGCGGGTATTCGGCCGACGAAATCGGGCACGCGGTGTTCTGGTTCTCGTCGCGCCCGGCGCAGCGCGACGGCCAGCGCGGACGGGCGACTCGGGTGCTGAGCGAGTTCGAACGCTTGAGCCTGTCCGCGGACGCGTACGGCTACCTGTTCCGGCTCCAGAACCTGGGACTCGTGGATGCCCGCCAGTTCGAGACCATCGTGGCGCGCGCGATTCCCATGGGGGCCGACAAGGTGGGCATCGAGGACGTCAAGTCGATCGCGTATGCGGTGATATTCGACAAGGATCCGGGCGATCTGGAGGAGGACGTGTTCGGCGGATTTGACGCCGACGGGCCGCCGGTTTGAGCATTCAGCGGCAATCAAAATTCGAGCCTTAACCGACGCAAGACCTCCGATCTTGCGATTCGTTTTTTTGGGAACATATGGCCAAAAGCTCTCTCGTCATCGTTGAATCGCCCGCCAAGGCGAACACCATCAAGAAGTTCCTCGGGAAGGGATTCAAAGTGGTGGCGTCGGTCGGGCACGTCATGGACCTGCCCACCAACAAGCTCGGGGTCGATCTCGACAACGGGTTTTCACCCGAGTACGTGGTGTCGCGCGGCAAGAAGAAGATCCTCGACCAGATCAAGAAGGACGCAAAGACCGTCGACGAAGTCTATCTTGCGCTCGACCTTGACCGCGAGGGAGAAGCCATCGCGTGGCACATCCGCGACTACATTGCGCCCGTTCAGAAGAACGTGAAACGCATCATCTTCAACGAGATCACGCGTGGCGCCATTCAGAGCGCCATTCAGCAGCCCACCGACGTCGACATGAAGAAAGTCGACGCACAGCAGGCGCGCCGCATCCTCGACCGCCTGGTGGGTTACAAGATCAGCCCGATTCTGTGGCAGATCTTCTACTATGGATTGAGTGCGGGGCGCGTGCAGACCGTCGGCCTGCGCCTGGTGTGTGAACGCGAGGCGGAGATTGAAGCCTTCGTGCCGGTCGAGTACTGGAGCATCGAAGGCGTTCTCCTGACCCCGTCGGGCGGTGAACTTCCCGTCAAGCTGTTCGAGAAGAACGGCAAGAAGATCGAACTTTCCAATTCAGAGCAGACCCAGGCGGCGCTGGCGGATCTGCGCAAGAGCAGCTACCAGGTGACTTCGGTGGAACGCAAGGAGCGACGCCGCAACCCGCAGCCGCCCTACATCACCAGCACCATGCAGCGTGACGCCGGACGCCGGCTGCGCTTCTCCGCCAAGAAGATCATGATGCTCGCGCAGCAGCTCTACGAAGGCGTGGATATCGGCCACGAAGACCGCGTCGGGCTCATCACCTACATGCGTACCGACTCGGTGCGTGTGGCGGAGCAGGCGCGGCACGCGGCGCGCGACTTTGTGGGACAGCAGTACGGCAAGGAGTACTGTCCCGAGAAGCCGCGCGAGTACAAGACCAGCGCCAAGGCGCAGGACGCCCACGAAGCCATTCGTCCGTCGGATGTCACGCGCACCCCGGAATCGCTCAAGGGAGTGCTCAGCAAGGATCTGCAGGCGCTCTACGATCTCATCTGGCGACGTTTCGTGGCGTCGCAGATGGAGAGCGCACGCTACGACACCACCGAGGTGCTGGTGGGGGCGGGCGACTACACGCTCAAGGCCAACGGCCGGGTGATGACCTTCCCGGGATTCCTGAGTGTCTACGAGGAACAGCTCGATGCCGACGGCGGCGAACTGCCGGCGGTCAGCGAGAAGGACGCGCTGACGCTCAAGGAGATCGAGGGCTTGCAGCACTTCACCGAACCGCCGCCGCGCTACACCGAGGCGACGCTGATCAAGGATCTCGAGGACAAGGGCATCGGACGACCCAGCACGTACGCCAACATCGTCTCCATCATCCAGGAGCGCGAGTACGTGGAGAAGCAGGAGGGCCGTCTCAAGCCCACCACGCTGGGCCGCCAGGTGTGGAAGACGCTGGAGCGTTTCTTCCCGGAGGTGTTCGATACGTCGTTCACCGCGCAGATGGAGCAGGAGCTCGACAAGGTCGAAGACGGGGACTTCGGCTGGCAGACGGTGGTCGGGGAGTTCTACGGGCCGTTCAAGGAGTCGCTCGATCACATCGATGAAAAGAAGAGCCGGCTCAAGAACGAGCTTCAGGAAGAGACCGACATCAAGTGCGACAAGTGCGGCCGCAACCTGGTCAAGAAATGGGGACGCAACGGCCAGTTCCTGGCGTGTCCCGCGTATCCCGAGTGCAAGTTCTCGCGCCCGCTCACCGAGCAGTCGCCGAGCGTGCAGCTCGAAGGGAAATGCCCGAAATGCGGCTCGAATCTGATCGCCAAGAGCGGTCGTTACGGTCGTTTCGCGGCGTGCGCAAACTACCCGGAGTGCAAGTACACGGAAGCGTTCCCGATCGGAATGGCGTGTCCCAAGTGCGGGACCGGGAAGATCGTCGAGAAGGTCACCAAGCGCATGAAGGTGTTCTACGGGTGCAGCAACTACAAGGCGCCCGTGGAGGGACAGCCGCAGACGGGCTGCGACTGGGCCAGCTGGGACAAGCCGACTCCGATCGAGTGCCCGTCGTGCGGCAATCCGTATCTGGTGCACAAGACTTCGAAGACCAAGGGCGACTATCTCAAGTGCCCGAAGTGCAAGGAAGAAACGACGGGCGAATAAGCGCCCGGCGCCACTCGAATCCGGGCGCGCCCGGCGCGCGACGTCATGAGCGAAATCACCATCGTCGGGGGCGGGCTGGCGGGCTCGGAGGCCGCGTGGCAGCTCGCTGACCGCGGCTTCGACGTACGGCTGATCGAAATGCGCCCGCACACTCCCACCGGCGCGCACAAAACCGAGAATCTCGCCGAGATCGTCTGTTCCAATTCCTTCAAGTCCACGTTGCTGGACACCGCGTCGGGCGTCCTCAAGGCGGAGATGGACGTGCTCGGCTGCCGCCTGCTGGAGGTGGCGCGCGCCAACGCGGTTCCCGCCGGGCATGCCCTGGGTATCGACCGGGAGATGTTTTCGGCCGCGGTCACCGATGCGCTGAACCGTCATCCGCGCATTACCGTGGAGCGGCGGCGGGTCGATTCGCTCGACGTGTCCACACCGGCGGTGATCGCGACCGGCCCGCTGACCGGAGCGGCGCTTTCGTCGTCGCTGCAGGAACACTGCTCGCGCGATCATCTGTACTTCTACGACGCCATCGCGCCCAGCGTGGACGGCGATACCATCGACCCGGAAGCAGGGTACTGGGCCAGCCGCTATGGCAAGGGCGAGGCGGATTACCTCAACATTCCCTTCGACCGCGACGCCTATGAGCGCCTCATTGAATACGTGCGCGGTGCGGAATACGTGGGTGCGCACGAGTTCGAGGAAGAGAAGTACTTCGAGGCCTGCCTGCCCATCGAAGTGCTGGCGCGCCGTGGCGACGACACCCTGCGTTTCGGCCCCATGAAACCGAAGGGTCTGCCGGATCCCCGCACCGGCCGCGACCCGTATGCCGTGCTGCAACTGCGCCGGGAGAGCCGTGACGGCAGCCTGATGGGGCTGGTGGGTTTTCAGACACGGATGACGTGGGCGTCGCAGAAGGAACTGATCCACCGGTTGCCGGGATTCTCCGACGTCTCCGTACTTCGCTTCGGCACCATCCACCGCAATATTTTCCTGCACATTCCCACGCTGTGCCGTCCGTATCTGGCGGACCGCCGCCGCGAGGGGCTGTACTACGCGGGGCAGATATGCGGTGTCGAAGGGTATGTTGAGTCGATCGCGAGCGCGATGGTGGTGACCCTCGCGATCACGGCGCAACGCAACAACCTGACCGTGCCGGAGCTTCCGTCGCAGACCATGCTCGGGGCGTTGATGAACTACGTGCACACACCCA
>DASRYI010000157.1:0-2718 GCA_035687255.1 Candidatus Krumholzibacteriia bacterium
TGGCGTGTTCGTCTTCGCGCCCGCCGGCGGCCGCGAAGACGAACACGCCATCGGCCAGGATCATTTTGCGGAGAAGCTTCCGGTCGAAGTCGACCAGCTCATCGATGCGCATCACCTGCGCAAAGTGGTCGTCGACGATGCCCGGTTGCTGTCGTTCCCGTGGCAGCTGATCGAGTTCAACAGTGACGCCATCGTGGATGATTTTGCACGCATGCCGTTTCGCGGGCAGTCGGAAGACAGCGTCGTCTATGCCGGAGCTCATCTGGTGGCGGGGGACGACGTGGTACTGGGCGAGAAGTGCGTGATCCGCGCGGGAGCGGTGCTCGACGCCAGCGAGGGCCCGGTGGTGATCGCGGACCGCGTGGTGGTGATGCCCAATGCCGTGCTGACGGGACCGTGCTACGTGGGCGGCGGCAGCATCATCAACGCGGGCGCGCGCATCCTGGCCGGGAGTTCGATCGGCGGGGTGTGCAAGATCGGTGGCGAAGTGTCTGAGACGATTTTTGCCGCGTATGCGAACAAGCAACATGACGGGTTCATGGGGAATTCCTACGTGGGTGAGTGGGTGAATCTGGGCGCCGCCACCAACAACAGCGATCTCAAGAACAACTACAGCGCCGTGCGCATGTGGTGTGCGGGGAGCGAGCGCGACACGGGACGGCAATTTCTCGGCCTGTTGATGGGTGACCACAGCAAGACGGGAATCAACACGCTGTTCAACACCGGAACCGTGGTCGGCTTCAACTGCAACGTGTTCGCCAGCGAATTGCCGGCGAAATTCGTTCCGAGTTTTTCGTGGGGACACGGCGAGCACCTCACCCGCTACCAGCTCGATCGCGCCATGCAGACGGCGGCGGTGGTCATGGATCGTCGCGGCGTTCGCTTCACGACCGCGCACCGCGATCTTTTCCGAGCTATTTTCGACATGGGTGAACGCGCCGGCTGGAACATCTGAGGACGCGACGCCGGTTTGCGCCCTGGCGGGAAGCCGTGTGCCGGTATCATCCGCGCGTCGCCGCGATCATCCCTCGTTCGACATGACCGCCGGCCGGGTCTGGCCGGAGTCCCCATTTCCGCGGACATACGGAACTGCCGATTTCTGAAATGCTTCGTCCATCGACGGGCGCCGGGCCTGCGTGCTTGCGCCCGGGCCCCGGCGCGGGGAACGGTTGCCCGGTTGCCCCGTCGTGCCTGTAATACGCTGTCTATAAATAGCTTATGACGTCGCCGCGGCCGAGTCGGTCGTGCGGCATGTGCCTTGATATGTACCCGGGCAGAGAAGGTTGCTGCTTCGCCCGTGTATTGCTCGGCGTGGGCCCATTCCTCAAGGCTTTGCGTTACCCCCGGTCCAGGCACACGGCGCAGCGGCGCCTTCTTCTTCTTTCTCCCGCCGGTGTTTCCCGTCCCAACGCCCGCTTGCGGCAGGTCAAATTTTCCCTGTAAGGTCTTATTTGACACTGGTTCTGTGGTGTGTTAGCGTGCGGAAGTCCTGATGCCGACGTGGCCCTGGCGTGTCCGCCCGAAAGGAAGCGCCTGTGAGCCCGAACCCCGTTCGCCGCTGGTCGCTCGGCTGCGGAGAACCCCGAGCCTTTCACTGGAGAGAACCATGACGAAAGCAGACCTGGTCGAGGAGATCTCGAGGATCACCGGACTCAACAAGAAGGACACGAGCATCATCGTCAATGAGGTGATCAATAACATCTGTCGTGCGTTGGCGGACGGCGACAAAGTCGAGCTGCGCGGCTTCGGAAGCTTCAAAGTCAAGGAGCGGCGTGCCCGCCAGGCGCGCAATCCGCGCACCGGCGACGGCGTCCAGGTTCCGGCCAAGTTGGTGCCGTTCTTCAAGGCATCCAACGAGCTCAAGTCGCGCGTGAATGATTCGAACGTTTAGCAATACTTTTGTGCGCGGGCTTCCTGCGCGCTCTCAGCATTTTCTGCGGGCTTCGGACCCGGTGGAAAAAGAAAGGTAGATCCCAGGCATGCCGTGCGGACGCAAGCGTAAGAGACAGAAGATCAGAACGCACAAGCGCAAGAAGAGACTGCGCAAGAACCGTCATAAGAAGAGAATTCGCTAGCCCTTGAGATACGCGGCGGCCGGCGTTCGGCCGCCGCGTTCTCGTTTCAGTGCAGGGATCCGGCCTGCCGGAGGTTATCGAGCCCATGCCACACGTCGAACGTCGCGGATCCGCCCGGGTGCCGGCGCGCCTCGCCATGGAAATCATCCTGGGCGGCGACCGTGCCACCGCGGAGAGTCTCAACGTCAGCGCGAACGGGGTTTATTTCTCGTCGCGCGCGTTCATTCCGTTGCTCACGCGGCTGCGTGTCACGCTCGAACTCCCGGGAGAGGGAGGCGCGACTTCGCGGGTGTCGTGTGACGGTGTGGTGGTGCGCACCGAGCCCGAAGCCCCGGCATCGTCGGCGCGCGAATACCAGATTGCCTGCTACTTTACCGAGATTTCGGACGCCGACCGGACCCGCCTGGAGTCGTACATTCTGCGTCACGTTCCGTTTTAGGCGACGGCACCGCTGCGTTCTCCCCCTTGACCGCCCGCCCGGGCGGTCATTTTTTTTGTTTGCCGGGTTTTTCGGACGTGTGGTAAGCCTGTGACCACCTGTCCACGGACGTGCCGGGAACGGTGTAAGTTTCTGTGAAAAAGAAATTTCCGAAATCAGCCACCGGCGCCACCGCCGGCTCGACCGCCTGGCAGGGTGCCGCCG
>DASRYI010000158.1:0-2364 GCA_035687255.1 Candidatus Krumholzibacteriia bacterium
GCGGAGCAGGTGGTGTGGGATGCCGGCGTTGCCGAAGCGGTGGTGCTGAGGATCGCACTCGTGTACGGACCCGGAGTGGGTGGCAACCTGCGCAGCATGCTCGACGCCATCGACCGCCGCCGGTTTCCGCCGCCGCCTCCCGTTCCCAACCGTCGTTCCATGATTCATGTCGACGATGTGGTGCGCGTGATGATTGCGGCGGGTGAACGCGTGGGCGTCGCGGGGCACACGCTGGTAGTGAGCGACGGCGTGCCGTACTCGACGCGCGCCGTCTACGAAGCCATGGTGCGGGCACTCGGGCGCAGCGTCCCCGCATGGTGGATGCCGGTGCCGTGCTGGCGCATGCTGGCCCGCACCGGGGACGCCGTTCGCGTCCTCACCGGCCGGCGTGCTCCCTTCGACAGCGACGCATACCGCAAACTCTTCGGATCGGCCTGGTACCAACCCAGCAATTTGCAGGCGGAACTCGGAATCGCCATGTCCCGCACACTGGCCGACGCCGTCCCCGAGATGATGCCGGCGCGATAAATCGCCTTGTCGTGCCTCCCGGGGGCACCGTATCCTTTCGCAACGGTTCCGCCGCGGGGTGGCTTCACCGGCCGCGCGCCGCGTGACGCCGCGCCCGGGCGCGTGCTACCTGACCCGATGACACTCGTTCTCGCATTTCTGGCGGCGCTACTGCTGTCCTTCCTGGGCACGCGCCTGTTGCTCCGGCGGCGCCCGGCCAGCGCCTTCGTCGACATTCCCAACGCGCGCAGTTCCCACGATCTTCCCAAGCCGCGTTTCGGCGGCATTGCCATTGTGACGGCGTTTGCCACCACCTTTGCGGTGGTCTGCCTCGCCGTTCCCGGTGCGCGCGCCTTCATTCCCGTGGCGATCGGAGCGGTGATCCTGTTTGCGGCCGGGCTGGTTGACGACTGGCGCGGTCTCGGAATCGGCGCGCGCCTGCTGGTGCAATGCGCGGCCGCGCTGATCGCGATCGCCACCGGGACGGTGCTGACCCACGTGACCTTTCCGGGCGGTTACTCGCTCGAATTCGGATGGTTCTCGTATCCGCTCACCATGCTGGTGTTCGTGGCCAGCGTGAACTTCTACAACTTCATCGACGGCATCGACGGCCTGGCGGCGGGTGGTGGCTTCATCGGTGGCGCGTTTCTCGCGGCCGCGGCCCTGATGGTGGGGCAGCCGGCGCTGGCGCTGGTGTGCGCGATCCTTTCCGCAAGCGCGCTGGGATTCCTGCAGTACAACTTTCCGCCCTCGCGCTTGTTCATGGGGGACAGCGGCAGCACCTTCTTCGGATACATGTTCGCCGCCGTCGCCGTGACCGGCAGCCGGCTCGAACCCGGTGTGCCCGTGTTCGTGCCCCTGCTGCTGCTGTCATCGCTTTACGTCGACGCCGGGCTCACCATCGTGCGCCGGCTGGCCAAGGGTGAGAAGGTGTTCCAGCCGCACCGCACCCACTACTACCAGCGCCTGTTGCAGCTCGGCTTCAACCACAAGCAGGTGGCGCTCGTCGAGTACCTGATGATGTGCCTGCTGGGCGTGAGCGCCGTCCTCTATATGCGCGCCGGTGGTCTGTTTGCGCCCTTCGTGAGCGCGGTGTGGCTGATGCTCTTCACGCTCGGGATTCTGAAGATCCGCGCGCTGGAACACGGCGACCGCATGTTCTGGGAGCGCCGCACCCTGTTCCTGATCAGCGCCGATCTCGCCGCCATCGTGGCCGCGTACATGGGGGCGTATTTCCTGCGCATGAATTTCCGCTTCACGGAAGCCGAAGGCATGGCGGTGCTGCGCGCACTTCCGATTGTGGTGGTGGTGCGCACCGCGTGCTTCTTCAAGTTCGGCCTGTACCGGAGCGTGTGGCGCTACACCGGCATGAACGACGTGGTGCGCGTGATCAAGGCCGTCACGGCCGGATCGGCCGTCATCCTGGCGGCGGTGGTGTTGCTGTACCGCTTCATCGCGTTTCCGCGAACGCTGTTCCTGATCGAATACTTCCTGCTCACGCTCTTCATCCTGGGCACGCGTTTTTCGACGCGCCTGTTCCACGAGATCGGGCGTGAGCCCGAGAGTGGAGCCGCACGGCGGTACGGTGTCATCGGCGCCGACGACGCCGGCGAACGCATTCTGCGCGAGATTCGTGCGGGCGGACCGTCGGCGACCGTGGCCTGCTTCATCGACGACGACCCGCGGCGTGTGGGATTGATGGTGCAGGGGGTGACGATCGACGGGCCCGGTGACCGGCTCGACGAGATCATCGAGCGGCGGCAACTGCACGCGCTCATCTACGCACTGCCGGAGCAGGATGAAGCGGTGGCGGCCACGTGGGTGGCGCGGGCGCGCGACGCCGGTGTGCCGCTGGAG
>DASRYI010000159.1:0-3025 GCA_035687255.1 Candidatus Krumholzibacteriia bacterium
CGGGCCATTCCGGTGCATCGCCGGAACTGGTGACGCGCATTCTGGAACTGGTGGAGCGCGACATCACCCCGGTGGTCCCGTGCTACGGATCGGTGGGAGCGAGTGGCGACCTGGCACCGCTCGCGCATCTCTCGCTGGCGCTGATCGGGGAAGGGGACGTCATGCACCGCGGACGGCGCGTGCCCGCGGGCGAGGCGCTGGCCGCGGAAGGACTGGGTCCCCACGTGCTGCGGCCGAAGGAAGGACTCGCGCTGATCAACGGAACGCAACTGATGAGCGCCATCGGGGTGAAGGAGTGGCTGCGCGCGCGCCGCCTGCTGGCCACGTCCATGGGAGCGGCGTCCATGTCGCTGGAGGCCTTCCAGGCCACCGATCGCGTATTCGACGCGCGCCTGCACGCGCTCAAGCCCCATCCCGGACAGACACGCGTGGCCGAGGCGTTCCGCCGCCTGCACACCGACAGTGCCATCATCGCGTCGCACCGCGAGTGCGCGCGCGTGCAGGACCCGTACTCGTTCCGCTGCATTCCCCAGGTGCTGGGCGCCGTGGACGACACCCTGGCATGGACCGAGTCGTGGCTGGTGCGTGAGATCAACGCGGTCACCGACAATCCCATCGTGTTTCCCGACGACGGCGACGTGATCTCGGGCGGAAACTTTCACGGACAGCACATGGCGTTCGCCCTGGATGCGCTGGCCGTGGCGGCGTGCGAGATCGCGTCGATCGCGGAGCGCCGCGTCGACAAACTGATGGACGGCGACGGTGAGCGCGTCCCGCGCTGCCTGATCGCGGATCCCGGCCTCAATTCCGGTTTCATGATTGCGCAGTACCTGGCCGCGGCGCTGGTGAGCGAGAACAAGGTGCATGCGCACCCCGCGTCCGTCGATACCATTCCCACCTCGATGGGATTCGAGGACCACGTGAGCATGGGAAGCATCGCCGCGCTCAAACTGTCGCGCGTGCTCGACAACGTCACGCGCGTGATTGCAGTCGAACTGCTGTGCGGCGCGCAGGCGATCGATTTCCATCGCCCGCTTGCACCCGGCAAGGGCGCCGCCGCGGCGCACGCCGCCGTCCGTCGCGCGGTGCCGTTCATCCAGCGCGACGCCTCTCTCACGCCGCATCTGGCCGAACTCGAGGCGCGCACCGCGTCCGGAGAAATTCTGACCGCCATCGAGCAGGCGGTGGGCCCGCTGCTGCCGTCCGCATCATCGTAAGGAGACCGTCATGAGCCGATTCACGCCGGGCAACATCCGCGCCCCGCGCGGCCGCGACCTTCAGTGTCGTGGCTGGGCGCAGGAAGCCGCTCTGCGCATGCTGTGCAACAACCTGGACAATGCCGTGGGGGAGGATCCGAAGAACCTCGTTGTGTACGGCGGCCGCGGCAAGGCCGCGCGCAACTGGGATGCATTCCACGCCATTGTGGATACGCTCCGCGACCTGCGCGACGACGAAACCCTGCTGGTGCAGTCCGGCAAACCGGTGGCGGTGTTTGCCACCCACCCGGGTGCGCCGCGTGTGCTGATTGCCAACTCGCTGCTGGTTCCGAAGTGGGCCACATGGGAGCACTTCTGGGAACTGGAGGGCAAGGGGCTGGCGATGTACGGACAGATGACGGCGGGGAGCTGGATGTACATCGGGACGCAGGGAATTCTGCAGGGAACCTACGAGACCTTCGCGGCGTGCGCCCGCAAGGAGTTCAACGCGTCGCTCGAAGGGCGCATCGTGCTCACGGGCGGACTCGGTGGAATGGGTGGTGCGCAGCCGCTTTCCGTCACCATGAACGGAGGCGTGGCGCTGTGCGTGGAGGTGGATCCGTCACGGATCAAGAAACGTCTGGAAACGCGCTACCTCGACGTCATGACCGACAGTCTGGATGACGCGCTGGCACGCGCGAGCGGAGCGAAGCGCGAAAGAAAGGCCCTTTCCATTGGCCTGGTCGCAAACGCCGCCGACGTCTTTCCGGAGATATTGAAACGCGGCTTCGAGATCGACGTGGTCACGGATCAAACCTCCGCCCACGACCCGCTCAACGGCTACATCCCGCAGGGGCTGGATGTGGCCGCGGCCGCCGAATTGCGCCGCCGCGATCCGGCCGGATACCTGGAGCGTTCACGCGCGTCGATTGTGAAACACGTCGAGGCCATGGTGGGTTTTCAGCGCGCGGGCTCGGCGGTCTTCGACTATGGCAACAACATCCGTGGCGAAGCGCAGAATGCGGGATTCAAGGATGCATTCGCGTTTCCCGGATTCGTGCCGGCGTACATCCGCCCGTTGTTCTGCGAGGGCTACGGGCCGTTTCGGTGGATAGCACTTTCGGGTGACCCCAGGGATATAGCCGTCACGGATGAACTGGCGCTCGAGTTGTTTGGAGAAAGACCAGCGCTGTCGCGCTGGATTTCGCTGGCGCGCGAACGCGTGCAGTTCCAGGGATTGCCGGCACGCATCTGCTGGTTGAAATACGGCGAGCGCGCACGCTTTGGCAGCGCGCTCAACGACCTGGTGGCGAAGGGAACGGTGTCGGCACCGGTGATCATCGGACGCGACCATCTGGACAGCGGGTCGGTGGCGAGCCCGTACCGCGAGACCGAGGCCATGCGCGACGGCAGCGATGCCGTGGCGGACTGGCCGATTCTCAACGCGCTTCTGAACGCGGTCAACGGCGCCGCCTGGGTATCGGTGCACCACGGGGGCGGTGTGGGGATGGGGCTCTCGATCCACGCCGGGCTGGCGGTACTGGCGGATGGAACCGCCGAGGGGGGCGCAAAGATCACACGTTGTCTCACCGGTGATCCGGGCCTGGGCGTGGTACGCCACGCCGACGCCGGCTATCCGCTGGCGGTGGATGCCGCGCGCCGCGACGGCATTCGAATTCCCATGCTCGATGCGCAGGGGAAGAAGACGTGAGCGCCCGCATGTCTCCGCGCTCCGCCGACCTCATCGTTACCGACATTTCCGAACTGCTCACGCTGCGCAGTCGCGATGGACTGCCGCGCACGCGCGAGGCGTTGCGCGACCTGGCCAT
>DASRYI010000160.1:0-2537 GCA_035687255.1 Candidatus Krumholzibacteriia bacterium
GCGTGCAGGATGAATTCGAGAGCATTTTCGGACGCCGCCCGCCCGACGTGGTGGTTCCCATGCTGACGATCGCGATTTCGGCGTCGTCCATGCGGTAGGGAACCACCACGTCGGGCGGGCGGCGTCCGAAAATGCTCTCGAATTCATCCTGCACGCGCGCGTACACCGGAATCACCTGTTTCATGGCGTCGATGTGCTGCTGGCGGTGCATCTCGGTCTGATGCGGAAAATCCAGTTCGCCCACCACGCGTGGTACATCCGTGATGCGGAAGGGAAGATCCAGCGCGGGCAGGAAGCGGTCCACCTGCTCCTGGGTGGGAATGTCCGTCATCATCATGGTGTGCGAGAGCACGAAGGCGTCCTGACACACCATTACGGGCAGAAACACGCGCGCATCCTCCGCGAGACGGTAGGCCAGGAGGACGGTGTCGAACACCTCCTGGTTATCCTCGCAGTAGAACTGAATCCATCCCGCGTCGCGCAGCATCAGAGTGTCGCCGTGATCCACCCAGATGTTCCAGGGCGGACCGAGCGTGCGGTTGACCGCCATCATGACGATGGGCAGGCGGAAGAAACCCGCCGCAAACACGTTCTCCGCCATGTAGGCGAGGCCGTTGGACGACGACGCCGTGAACGTGCGCGCGCCCGACAACGCACCGCCGATGCACACACCCATCGCGCTGTGCTCGCTCTCAACGCGCACCACGTCCCCCTTCTCGATCTCCACGCTGCACAGGCGTTCGATGCATTCGGTTTGCGGCGTGATGGGATACACGCCGCTGCAGAACCCGCGTGCGGTCCGGTTGGCGCGTGCGGCCAGAATGGTGGCCTCGGCCGCCGCATGATTGGCGCTGATCAGATGCTGGCTCATTGCGGAAACATCTCCATGGCTCCGCGCGGGCATTCGGTCACGCAGATCCCGCACCCCTTGCAGAAATCCAGATTCACGAAGTAGTTGCTGCCGTCCTCCGCCACCGCGCGCTCGATGATGCCCTCCGGGCAGTAGACCAGGCAGGTGTCGCAGCGCGTGCAGTGACCGCATGAGAAGCAGCGCTCCGCTTCGCGCGGATCGGGGATGCCGTGATTGGTTTCACGGAAGGTGCGGATGCGCGAGTCCACCGGTTCGTGTTGCTCCACGGTGGCGGCGACCGGCGCGAAATACTCGGGGCGGATGCTCGACGTGGGCACCACCTGAATTTTGGGCGGACGCTCGAAGACTTTCACATTCTCTCCCAGGGCGCCGAGCGCGCGCAGAGCGGCCCGGCGTCCATCACCGATGGCGTGGGCGACAGTACCCTCGCCGGTGGCGAAATCACCGCACGCATAGATGTTGGTGGGATTGCCGTCAATGTGGACGCGTCCGTTCTCGATGTGGCCACCCCTGGGCAACAGGCCCGGATCGGCGGACTGCCCGAGGGCCAGCAGCACATGATCGCACGCCATGACGGACGTGCGCTCGGTCACGATGGGGCGGCGGCGTCCGCTTGCATCGGGCGGACCCATGTCGACTTCGGCGACGACGAGCGCGGCGACGTGGCCATTGCCCCCGAACCCCATGGGCGCGCGCTGGAAATGGAAGGACACACCTTCGTGCTCGCTCTCCGCGATCTCCTCGAGAATCGCGGGCATCTCGGCGCGCGTGCGGCGGTAGACGACGGATACGCGTGCGGCGCCCGAACGCAGCGCGCTGCGCGCGCAATCCATGGCCGTGTTGCCGCCTCCGAGCACCACCACGTGTCCCGACACCGCCTGGCCGCCTTCCAGGTTGACGCGGTGCAGAAACCGCGTGCCATCCTCGACGCCGTCAAGCGTGACGCCGGGAACGTCAAGCTTCGTGGGGAGGCCGAACCCGGCAGCCACGATGACGGCGTCATATTCTTTGGATAACGCCAGTACCTGATCGCGATTCAGGAACACGCCGGTGCGCGTTTCCACGCCGAGATCCAGGATGGCGTTGATTTCGCGGTCGAGCACCTCGCGCGGCAGCCGGTAGGTGGGAATGCCGGTGCGCAGCACGCCGCCCAGTTCGTTCTCGCCGTCGAACATGGTCACGTGATGGCCGCCCCGCGCGAGGTCGTAGGCCGCCGACAGTCCGGCCGGGCCGCTGCCGATGATCGCGACACGCCGGCGTTCGCGGGGCAGCAGTGATTTTCTCTGCACCAGCGGGGCCCGGTCGCCGATCCACCGTTCCAGCGCGCGAATGTTGACGGCGCCGTCATAGTTGGAGCGGCTGCAGTCGATCATGCAGGGGGCAGGGCACACACGGCCGCACACCGACGCCAGTGGCTGGGTGCGCCCCAGAATGTGTGCCGCCGCTTCCTCCCCCTCGTTCAGGAGCGTCTGCACGAATGTCACCACGTCGTTGCCCGCCGGGCACGCGGCGTTGCAGGGTGCGAAGTGCTCGACGTAGCGGGGAAGCTGCGTGCGCCACGAGCCCGTCTTGAGCCCGGTCGGCGGTCCCTGCGTGTGTTCGGTCATGGGAACAACGGGTGTGCCGGGTGCGGGCGGCGCGGCGGCAGCCGCGCCCGCCGGCCGGG
>DASRYI010000161.1:0-2706 GCA_035687255.1 Candidatus Krumholzibacteriia bacterium
CATCAAGAGCTACATCCGCTGGAACGCCATGGCCATGGTGGTGCGCGCCAACCGCGAAGACCCGGGCATCGGCGGCCACATCTCGACCTTCGCGTCGAGCGCCGCGCTCTACGAAGTGGGCTTCAACCACTTCTTCCGCGGCAAGGATCATCCCAGCGGTGGCGACATCATCTACTTCCAGGGACACGGCGCACCCGGCATCTACGCGCGCGCGTATCTCGAGGGCCGTCTCACCGAAAAGCACCTGGAAAACTTCCGGCACGAACTTCCACATGAGGGCGGCGTGTCGTCGTATCCGCATCCCTGGCTCATGCCGGATTTCTGGGAATACCCGACGGTATCGATGGGGCTCACGCCGCTGCTCGCCATCTACCAGGCGCGCTTCAACCGCTACCTCGAACACCGCGGCGTGGGGAACACCGCGCACCAGCGCGTGTGGGCGTTTCTCGGTGACGGCGAAATGGATGAGCCCGAATCGCTGGGTGCCATCACGCTGGCCTCACGCGAGCGTCTCGACAATCTCATCTTTGTCGTGAACTGCAACCTGCAGCGCCTCGACGGCCCGGTGCGCGGCAACGGCAAAATTATCCAGGAACTCGGCGCGGCCTTCCGCGGTGCGGGCTGGAACGTGATCAAGGTGATCACCGGCGGCGACTGGGATCCGCTGCTGGCGCAGGACAGCGAAGGCTTGCTGGTGGAACGCTTCGGCGAAGTCGTCGACGGACAGTTCCAGAAGTATTCCACCGAGAGCGGCGATTACATCCGCAGGGATTTCTTCGGCAAGGATCCGCGGCTTCTGAAGATGGTCGAACACCTCACCGACGAACAGCTGCGCACGCTCAAACGCGGCGGTCACGATCCGGAGAAGGTGTACGCGGCGTTCAAGTCGGCGACCGAGCACAAGGGCCAGCCCACGGTGATTCTGGCGTGGACCATCAAGGGCTACGGACTGGGCGAGAGCGGCGAAGGCAAGAACATCACGCACCAGCAGAAGAAGCTCAACGAAGAAGAGCTGCGCGCGTTCCGCAACAAGTTCGGCATTCCCATTTCCGACAAGGATGTGGCCAAGGCGCCGTTTTACCGTCCTGCCGACGACAGTGAGGACATGAAGTACCTGAAGGCGCGGCGCGAAGCGCTGGGCGGATACCTGCCCGTGCGGCGCGAGGTGGCGCCCACGCTGCAGACACCGGGCCTCGACATCTTCAAGGACATGCTCGCGGGCAGCGGCGACCGTGACGTGGCGACGACGATGGCGTTCGTGCAGATGCTTTCGACGTTGCTCAAAGACAAGAACATCGGGAAGCACGTGGTGCCCATCGTGCCCGACGAAGCGCGCACGTTCGGTATGGAGTCGCTGTTCCGGCAGGTGGGAATCTACTCCAGCCTGGGACAGCTGTATGAGCCCGTCGATCGCGAGACGCTGCTCTATTATAAGGAGGCCAAGGACGGACAGATTCTCGAAGAGGGAATCAACGAGGCCGGTTCCATGGCGTCGTTCATCGCCGCCGGCACATCGTATGCCGCGCACGGCGTGAACATGATTCCGTTTTTCATCTTCTACTCCATGTTCGGTTTCCAGCGCATCGGCGACTTCGTGTGGGCCGCCGGCGACATGCGCTGCAAAGGCTTCCTCCTGGGCGGAACCTCGGGGCGCACCACGCTCGCGGGAGAAGGCCTGCAGCACGAAGACGGCCACAGCCACGTGCTGGCGCTGCCGCATCCCACGCTGCGCGCGTACGACCCCACGTTCGCGTACGAACTCGCCGTCATCATCCAGGATGGCGTCGAGCGGATGTACAGGAACAACGAACAGCTGCTGTATTACATCACGGTGATGAACGAGACCTACAAGATGCCGCCCATGCCGCCGGGCGTGGAGGAAGGCATTCTGCGCGGGCTGTACCGCTTCAAGAAATCCGACAAGCCCGGCACCAAAAACCGCGTCAATCTGTTCGGCAGCGGCGCGATCCTGAACGAAGTGCTGCGCGCGCAGCGCATCCTCGAGGACGCGTACGACCTCCCGGTCGACGTGTACTCGGTGACCAGCTACAAGGAGCTCTACCGCGACGCCATCGACTGCGAACGTTGGAACCTCTTGAATCCCGGTGAGGAAGAGAAGACGCCGTACGTGGCACAGGCACTGGCCGGCACGCAGGGCGTGTACGTGGCCGCGTCCGACTACATGAAGGTGCTGCCCGCGTCACTCGCGCGCTGGATGCCGGGACGCTTCGACTTCCTCGGCACCGACGGCTTCGGCCGCTCCTCCAACCGCGCCGGCCTGCGCGACTTCTTCGAAGTGGACGCGCGCTACATCACGCTCGCCGCCCTGCGGGCGCTGGCGCGCGACGGCCACATCAAGAAAACTGTGGTGAAGGACGCGCTGGCCGACTTCGGCATCGACCCCAACAAGGCGAATCCACATCGGGACTAGGTGATCGTGATGCGGCGTGCGGCGTGGATTCTCGGAATCGTACTCGCTGCTGTTACGCGACCTTGTCTGTCGCACGCGGCTATCGCCTCGATGGCTCCCTTCGTGCCGGACAAAGCACTTCAAACCCAGGATTCCACGCCACCGATGGCACCCCTTCTGTATGTGCGGGAAGTGTGGCGTGGGCGTGGTGTAGAGGCTGAGGACAGCGAGTTTGGTTCTATCGACCTGGTTGCGTCCTATCCAGATGAGAATCCAGCCGAAACGCTCGGCTACGT
>DASRYI010000162.1:0-2746 GCA_035687255.1 Candidatus Krumholzibacteriia bacterium
GCCGCCGCCTATTCCAGCGCTTCCGGAAAGGGAGCCAGCCTGGCGGCGTCGGCACGCCTGCGGTTGCGCGCGCACGCCTGGATCGATGCCAGCTGGACACGCCGGCCGCCCGACGCCTCGCGGGTATGGCTCACCATCGGCCTTCAGAGCTAGCGTTGGCCCGTCAAAAGTTGTTTTGACAGCGGGGCACACGCCTTGCTAACGTCAATAATTCAACAGTTTACGTGGTCTGATTTCACCCGTCGCACGAACGCGGCGCGGCCGCCGGACCACGCGGGATGGAGTTGCCATGAAGTTCGCCGATCGAATGAATCATCTCGGAACCGAGACCGCATTTGAAGTGCTGGCGCGCGCCCGCGCCCTCGAGGCCAAGGGCCGGGACATCGTCCACCTGGAAATCGGCGAGCCGGACTTCGACACCCCGCAGAACATCAAGGACGCGGCCTGCTCCGCCATGGCGGCGGGCTTCACGCACTACGGTCCCTCGGCGGGGCTGCCCGAGGCGCGCGCGGCCTTCGCAGAGTACGTGGCGCAGACCCGGCGCGTGCCGGTGGATCCACAGCAGGTGGTCATCACCCCCGGCGCCAAGCCCATCATTTTCTTTTCGGCGCTCGCGCTGCTCGATCCCGGTGACGAGGTCATCTATCCCGACCCGGGATTTCCCATCTACGAAAGCATGGCGGAGTACATCGGCGCGAAGCGCGTGCCGCTTCCTCTGTCGGAAAAGCACGGCTTCGCGTTCGACCCCGACCAGTTGGAGTCCCTGGTCAGTGACCGCACCCGTCTGGTGGTCATCAATTCGCCGCACAATCCCACCGGCGCCGTGCTTCCGCGCGCCACCATCGAGCGTCTCGCGCAGCTCGCCGTGAAGCACGACTTCTACGTTCTCTCCGACGAGATCTACTCGCGCATCATTTACGAGGGAGAGAGCACGTCGCCGTACGGGTATCCCGGCATGGCGGAACGCACCATCATTCTGGACGGGCATTCCAAGACCTATGCCATGACGGGGTGGCGCCTCGGCTTCGGCGTGTTTCCGCTCGAGCTCGCGGCCAAGGTGGCCAAGCTCCAGACCAATTCCAACAGCTGCACCAACAGCTTCGTGCAGATCGCCGGCATCGAGGCGTTGCGCGGACCGCAGGACAGTGTGGATGCGATGGTGAAGGAATTCCGCGCGCGCCGCGACCTGGTGGTCGACGGTCTCAACCGCATCCCCGGCTTCACCTGTCATCGTCCGTCGGGCGCGTTCTACGTGTTCCCCAACATCACGGCGACGGGAAAGACATCCAAACAGATGGAGAACTTCCTCATGGAGGAAGCGGGCGTGGCGGTGCTGGCGGGCACGTCCTTCGGCGCCAACGGTGAAGGCTACATCCGCCTTTCCTACGCCAATTCGCAGGCCAACCTGCGCAAGGCCATCGATCGCATTGCCTCGGTGATGTGACGCCGGGGCCGCCCGGGCCCGGCTCTCCCGTTTCATCCGCGACACCGGCGCTCCACGGTTGACGGCGTGCGCCCCGATCCGATATCGTGCGCGCATCCGCTGACTCCTTCCGCAAGGAACGAACGCTTTGAAAGCACTGGTCATTGGTTCGGGCGCCCGGGAACACGCGCTCGCGTGGGCGCTTCGTCGCTCGCCGGGTGTTCGCGACGTCATGGTGGCGCCGGGTAACGCCGGCACGGCCGCGATCGCGCGCAACCTCGACATCAAGGCCGACGACCTCGCGGGGCTGGTCGAGTTCGCCCGCCGCGAAGCGGTGGATCTCACCGTGGTGGGACCCGAGGGCCCGCTCATTCTGGGCGTGGTGGACCGTTTCCGCGAAGCCGGGCTGGTGTGTTACGGACCGCCGCGCGCCGCGGCCCGGCTCGAGGGCAGCAAGGCGTTCGCGAAAGAGTTCATGCAGCGCCACCGCATCCCCACCGCGGAATTCGCGGTGTTCGAGGATGCCGATGCGGCGAAGACGTTCGCCCGCAAGCTGGGCGCGCCGGTGGTGGTCAAGGCCGACGGTCTTGCCGCCGGCAAGGGCGTGGTGGTGGCGGCCGACCTGGCGGAGGCGGAACGCGCGATCGACGACATGCTGGTGGGCGGGCGCTTCGGTGCCGCCGGCCGGCGTGTGGTGGTCGAAGAGTTTCTCGACGGGGAAGAAGTGTCGGTGCACGCCATCTGCGCCGGCGTCGATGCCGCGTTGCTGCCGGCGTCGCAGGATCACAAGCGCGCGCACGACGGGGATCGTGGTCCCAACACCGGCGGCATGGGTGCGATCGCGCCGGTCCCGTGGGTCACCGCCCGCGATATGGAAGCGGTGCGCACGAATATCATCATGCCCGTGCTGCGCGGAATGCGCGACGAAGGCGCGCCCTTCACCGGGACGCTGTACGTCGGTCTCATGTGGACACGAATGGGGCCGAAGGTGCTGGAATTCAATGTTCGCTTCGGCGACCCGGAAACCGAGGCGCTGATGCCGCTCCTGGCCGGCGACGTGGCGGGGCTGCTCCACGATGCGGCGCGCGGGAAGATTCCCGCCGCCATCACGACGCGTGCCGGCAGTGCTGCGACCGTGGTGGTCGCGTCACGCGGATATCCCGAGCACGCCGAAACCGGCGTCGCTGTTGAGGGCACGGATGAGATTCGCGGCGACCACGTGGCCGTGTTTCACGGGGGGACGCGCATGCAAGCGGGGCGGATGGTGTCGTCGGGCGGACGCATCCTCGCGGTGAGTGCGTGGGGCGACGATCTGCGCGGTGC
>DASRYI010000163.1:0-3565 GCA_035687255.1 Candidatus Krumholzibacteriia bacterium
CCAATCCCCGCGCCCGCAGCGCCCGGCTGCGCGCGGCCGAGAAGGTGGGCGGAGATGCGTCGTAACACGCTGGCCACGGTGACCCAGGTGTTCTTTGCCTCGCTGGGCGGGCGTCTGGGCGCGCCCATGATGGTGGGCGGCTATCTGGTGATCGCGGTGCTGCTGCTGGGCTACGTGTCGGCGCAGGTCTACACCCATAGCCTCATGGAGCAGGTGTCGGCGCGCAAACGCCAGGAGGTGGTTGCGCGCGAACACATCGGTGTGCTGACCGCCCGGTACGCAACCATGACCTCGAAATCCCGGGTCGCGCGCGAGTGTGAGGGGGATCTCGGCCTGGTGCCGTCCACCACCGCCGATGTGGTGCGTGTCGTCATCGATGGTCCGCCGCTTCCCAAAGCAACCCACAGCGACGATGTGCACATCGATCGCGTTCTCGGCTCCGAGATCAGCGGATTGACACGGGTGATGCGTCAATGACGGCACGCGACCAGAAACGGCGAATGTGTGTGGTCGGGGGAGTGTTCGGGCTCGTCATTCTGGCGCTGTGGGGCCGTCTCTTCCAACTGCAGTATCTCCGCCACGACGAATACTCCGCCGCCGCCGACCGCCAGCACATTGCTCCGCGTGAGATCGATGCGGATCGCGGGGGCATCTTCGACCGCGACGGCCGGCCTCTGGCCATGAACATCCGCCGTTGTTCGCTGGCGGTGCAGCCCGAGCGGATCAAGGACTCGCGGACGGTGATCCGGTCGCTGGGAAAAGATGCGGGCGTGCCGTCGGCGGTGGTGCGCGCCGCGTTGCGGGGTTCCCGCCCCTTTGTGTACGTGAAGCACGATTGTGTGCTCGACGATGAAACCCGGCGCGAGCTGGCGCACATCGATGGCGTGGTGGTGGAAGCCAACGCCAGCCGCATCTACCCCTACGACGCCGTGGGCAGCAAAGTGGTGGGTTTCGTCAGCCGCGAGAATCACGGCCTGTCGGGTGTGGAGCTGGCGTACGACGATGCGCTGCGCGGCACCGCCGGACGCGTGACGGTGCTGCGCAACGGCCGTTACAGCAGCGACCGGTACTACGAATACGTGGACAAGAAGCCCATCGACGGAAAACACGTCTATCTGACCATCGACGCCACCATTCAGGACATCGCGGAAGCCGAGCTGCGCAGCGCGGTGAGTGAATTCCAGGCGCGCGGTGGCGCCGTCATCGTGATGGATGTGCCCAGCGGTGATGTGCTGGCGCTGGCGGAGTCGCCCTCCATCCCGGCCCGCGACGGGTCGTCGTACGCCGATTCACTGTGGACGCTGCGCTCGGTGTCACACGTCTACGAGCCCGGTTCGACCTTCAAGCTGGTGACCGCGGCGGCGCTCCTGGACAAGGCCCATCTCGCCCCCGTGGATTCTTTCTACGCCGAAGACGGGCGTGCGGATCTCGGGTTCGCCGTCATCAATGATCCACACCCGTATCAATGGCTCACCATCGAAGAAGCCTTCATGTATTCCAGCAACATTGTGATGGCCAAGGCGTCGGGCCGGTTGCAGTCGGGCGACCTGTACGGCTACGCGAAGCTCTTCGGGTTCGGCGCCCGCACCGGCGTGGGCCTGCCGGGCGAATCGGCCGGACTGGTGCCGCCCATCGAGCACTGGTCGGCGCGAACGCGCGCGACCATGGCGTTCGGGCAGGAGATCGCGGTCACGCCGCTGCAGCTGCTCAACGCATATGCGTCGATCGCCAACGACGGCGTCATGATGATGCCGCGTCTGGTGAAAGCGGTGGCCGACCCGCGCACCGGTGACGTGGTGGAGTCGGAACCGGTGGTCGTGCGCCGCGTGGTGTCTTCGGAAACCGCGCGCACGCTGCGCGAGTTCTGTCTGCAGGTCGTGGAAAACGGCACGGGCAAAGCCGCGAGCGTGGAGTTCATGCAGGTGGCGGGGAAGACGGGCACGGCGCAGAAGGCGGGACGCCGTGGATACATCGCCAACAAGTACGTATCGAGCTTCGTCGGTTTCGCGCCGTACGAAAACCCGCGCATCGCGTGTCTGGTCATGATCGACGAACCGCGCTGGTCGAACCGCTTCGGCGGTGATTCGGCGGCGCCGGTGTTTGCCCGCATCTGCGAAAGCCTGGCCAGTTCGACGCCGATTTTCGACGGATTGCTGTCGGTGGAGACCGTGCATGCCGGCGATACCGGTGGCCGTCACACCACGGCGCCCAATTTCCTGCGCATGGATCGCGCCGCCGCCATGGAGGTCGCGCGGCGCACGGATACCAATGTGGTGTGCGAAGGCGACGCCGGGCGCGTGGTGGCGCAGGTTCCCGCTCCCGGAGCCACCATGGATCGCAATGCGGTCATCCGGCTGGTGGTGGCGGGGCAGTCCGCCGACCGGCGGCGCATTCCCGCCGACGTGCAGTGGAATCGCCGCCTGCGCGAGGCCTATCGCGACGCGTTGCCGTCCCGGGAATCGGATTCGCCGGACCACGCGGGTGATCAGCCCACGGATCTGGGTGCGCAGTCGCCCCGCGCGGGCTCACCGGTGGCGCTCGCCGGCGTGCACGGACGCCGGCAATGAAAGAGGACGTCATGAAGCAACAGGACACGCGCGAGATCGAACTGGGAGCGCTGGTCGATGCGATCGGCTCGCTGGTTCAGGACGCGCCCGCGGGCGTGCGGGCCGTGCGCGTGTCGGGAATCAGCGCCGATTCACGGGGTGTGAAGACCGGTGATGTGTTCGTGGCGGTGCGCGGTGTGTCCGCCGACGGACATCGCTTTGTGGGCGATGCCATCCAGCGGGGCGCGGCCGCCGTGGTCATGGAACACGCGGATCCCGCGATTGCCGGCCGCGTGCCGTGCGTGGTGGTTACGGATTCGTCGAAGGCGGTCGCTCTTCTGGCGGCGCGCTTCCAGGGCAATCCCGCCGACCGCCTGCGGCTGTGCGGCGTGACGGGAACCAACGGAAAGACATCCACCACGCATCTGGTGCGCGCCATTCTGGCGCAGGAAGGACTCAAAACGGGACTGATCGGCACGCTCGGCCACGGTGTCGGCACGCTGGTCAAAGACCCGCACACAACTCCCGACGCCATCACGCTGCACGCGTGGTTCCGTCGGATGCAGGACGAAGGGTGTGTCGGGGTGGTCATGGAGGTCAGCTCGCATGCCGTGCGGCAACATCGTGTATGGGGGCTCGACTTTGAGGTTGGGATGCTCACGAACGTCACACATGACCACCTCGACTACCATTCGAGTATGGAAGATTACAAGGCGGCGAAGGCCGAGTTCTGCTATTCGCTGAACGCCGCCGGCCGCCGCAAGCCGGCGGGAACGCTGGCGTACTGGTGCGACGACCCCAACGCGCGCGAAATCGGTTCGCGCTTTGGCGGGCGCCGCATCGCGGTGGGTACCGCACAGGATGCAGACTGGCGCGTGCGCGATGTCGAGGTGTCACTCGACGGCACGCGCTTTTCTCTCGAGCTCCCCAAAGGCGAACGCGCCGACGTGGCTATGAAGCTGCGCGGCGCGTTCGTCCCCTCCAATGCAGCGCTGGCGGCGGCAGGCGCGTGGGCCATG
>DASRYI010000164.1:0-1802 GCA_035687255.1 Candidatus Krumholzibacteriia bacterium
CGATGAAAATGCCGACCATGAGCAGCACGATCACGGACGCGGAAATCACCGCGCCGCTCTTGAACACAGTGTCGCCCACGCCTTGCGTGCTCGCCTTCTCCACCCGGAAATTCACCGTCTTCACGTTTTCCACGCCGATTGGTTCCTCCGTAATCACATGGCCGCAGGACGCACTGCGCCATGGTTCGCGCGCTAACATGATAGCGATCGAATGTTAAGGTAGTATCAAGATGGTTATATGCCGTGGTTACAGCCAGTTACGGGGCCGTACAGAGGTTGCAACGGGATGGGATATGCGTCACCCGTGGGTATACAGTGACTTACGACCGCATGCATGCATGTGTGTCGCGCGAGGTTGACACTCTTCACACGATGACACGCCGAACAGGCGACCGGAAAACCTGGGGAGTGGAATGGTGCCGGAGGCCGGAGTCGAACCGGCACGGGGAGTTAAGGCCCCAGCGGATTTTAAGTCCGCTGCGTCTACCAGTTACGCCACTCCGGCACCGAGCAGAATAGTAGCCCCATAATTAGCAAGATACCCAGGGTATTTCGTACATCGACTGAGAAGCCCCGCGGGCCCGTGTGTGACCAGAACGTGACCGCCGCCGGGCGCATAGCTGTGCTTTCGCGTGTCGTCAATCTCGACCACGGTCGTGCCACGCGACGATACTCGCTTGCGCGCTTCTCTCTTTCCCAATAGACGACGACAAACGCACCACGGTCTTGCCGCCACAAATCTCTATCGGGGTTGATAACGATAGGATTCTCCTGCCCTCTGCGGATTTTCGATAGACAAAACACCACCAGGAGCGCCAGCCAGTTCAACGAACATCACGTCGGGGAACGCGTTGCCCGGTCGCGGGAGAATGAGTTACAATTTCGGACGCGGTGATTGGCGCCGTGGCCGCGTCGGGCGGTGCTTCTAGAGGTGGCCCCGCGAACCGCGTTCTCGATCCTGGTCGTCCTCGCTCTGGCGGCCGCGGTGACCGTGATGGTCTCCACGTCGCTCTACGGCCCCGGGATGACCACTGTCGCCGGCGACTACCTGTTTGCCGCGCGCTCCCTGACACAGGGCAACGGCTTCGTCCAGCAGGACGGCAGCCTTTACCTCGACTACCCTCCGCTCTTTCCGATAGTTCTTGCGCCGGCCGTCGCGCTCGGCGTCGATCCAGCGGTGGCCGCGCGGTGGTTCAACGCCGTCTGCCTCGCGCTCATTGTGTTCCTGCCGTCGCTGTGGCTGCTGCGACACCTGCGCTGGAGGGCGCTCGCCATCTTCGGGGGCTGCATCTTTCTGGTCTCGCTTCCGCTCCTGGACGTCGCGGTCATGGCCTTCCCCGAGCCGCTGCTTGTGCTCCTGGTGCTGCTCACGCTGTGGGCGCTGTGGCGCTACGCCGAATGCGGGCGCCGCGGGTGGTACCTGACCGCGGCGATGCTCGCTGCGTTGTGTTGTCTGACCCGCTACCTCGGCGCCGGTGTGATCCTGGCGGGCGCCGTGGTCGTCCTTGTGTCCGGCGGGCAGCGCGCCGGCCGCCGACTGATTAACGCGATCGGTTTCGGCTTCCTTGCCCTCCTGCCCACCGCCCTCTGGTTCTTCCGAAACGCGATAGTCAGCAGCTCGGCCTGGGGTGATCGCGCGGCCGCCTCGGTCACGCTTGCCCATAACATATTTCTCGCATTCAACATGATGACCTCGTGGTTCATGCCCGAACGCGTGCCGACCCCTTTACGAATCGGCGTGCTCGCCCTCGCGTGCGGGTTGCTCGGCGTGTGGGTGGTGAGGCGAGGTCTCCGACACGCCT
>DASRYI010000165.1:0-6941 GCA_035687255.1 Candidatus Krumholzibacteriia bacterium
CCAGAACCTGGTCGTAGGAATCGTCGCTCCACTTGACGTCGGCGAACGAGTTGGTTGCCAGCACGGCGAGGGCGGCAATGGCAATGACTGCGTGAGATACCTTCACGATGGCCTCCTTGGTCCGATGCGGTGAGGAGGCCAGTATACACGACAGGGCGCGGGGTGGGCATCACCCGAGTGCCTGATTCGCTCGCGCTCACTCCTTACCCGGCGCGCTCCGAACCCCCATTCGGATGATGCAGCCACCCCGCGCAAATGTTCAGTATCGACTGCTGAGCTCGAAAGTAATCGGAATCACCACCCATACCTCGACCGGATGCGTCCCCTGTGTCGCGGGTGTGAACAGCGCGGTTCGCGCCGATGCCAGCGCCGCTTCGCGCAGTGCGCCGATGCCCTCGACCACCTTCGCATCTTTCACGCGCCCATTGAGCCCGACGAAGACGCGCACCAACACAGTTCCGTCGATGCCGGCGTTACGCACCATCTCGGGATACGCGGGCGGGTTAATGGAGACCAGCTGCGGGGGCGTGTCAAACGGGACGTAGGGTTCGTTCGTTTCAGTTGCGGGCGGCTCGAGATCGACGCGTGGAATGCCGCCTGCGTAATCGCCGTCGATCGGTCCCATATCTCCTTCGGAGCCATCTCCGGATCCGCCGAGTGTGGTGCCGAGTTTGGGGTCATCGATTGCCACGACATCATCGACGGGCTCGATGATGCCGCGGTCCACATCGGGTACAACGGTGTAATCAGGCTGGGAAGTTCCTCTTGGAACGATCTCGGGTGGCGGATCAATCTGGTATATTTTCGGAATATCGCCGCCGCCAGGGACCGGTCCAAAAATCGGTGCCGGACGCGGCCAGAAATAGATGATCGCGCAGGCGGTTATTGCGGTCAGCAACGCAATCGCGTTGCCGGTCGCCAGCCAGCGCTCGAACTCCCGGCGCAACGGGTGAAGGTCGCCGGTCAGAGGCAGGTGTGCGGTCGTGGGGTAGGCGTCGTGGGGTCGGTGGTTGACGGCGGCACTCATGGTGCTCTCGCTTTCCGGGGCGGACATCAACGATCGACGGGGCAGAGGAAATATGGGAGGCGTCCGGGAGGCCGTCAAGCGGTCCGAGGCTTCGGGAGGCCATCTTGACCCGCCCGGGGCCCAGCGGCTATAATTACGGCTAAGCCGCGCCCTGTTCCCGAAGACGCGGCAGGAGGTTTCCTCGCTCTTTCCCACTGTTATCGATTACCGGTCATCCCCCTGACCACGCGTTTGACGCGTGAATCCACATAGAAGAGACCCGTTGAACCAGGGCCGTTTTCGCCCCAAGAAGCGCTTCGGCCAGAACTTTCTGCACGACCGCGGCACCGCCGTGAAGATCGTGGATGCCGCACGTGTGGCGCCCGACGAACTGGTCGTGGAGTTGGGGCCGGGGCATGGTGTCCTGACCCGGCTGATCGCCGGCAGCGGCGCGCAGCTGGTGGCCATTGAACTGGATCGCGAGCTGGTCAGGGAGCTCGAGGCGGAATTCGACATGAAAGACGGCGCCGGCGCGGATGCGCGGCGCCACGTTGACGTGATCAGCGCCGACTTCACCACGGTGAAGCTCGCAGAGCTGACACACACAAGAGGATATGACCGGTGCGTGTTGATCGGAAACATTCCGTATCACGTCACGCGCCACGTACTGTTCGACTTTCTGGTGGAGGAATACGAACACGTGTCGCGGGCGGTGATCATGATGCAACGGGAAGTCGGGGACCGCATTGCCTCGGGACCCGGCAGCCGCGTCTACGGCATCACCAGCGTGGTGCTGCAGAGCCTGTACGACATCTCGGTTGTCACGAAGGTTGCACCGGGGTCGTTCTTTCCGAGGCCGAACGTGGCTTCCATCGTCTTGAGTTTCACGCCCTTGGCGCAACCGGTACTGCCCCCTGCGGAGCGGAAGGATTTCGTGCGTCTGGTCAGGAATCTGTTTCAGCAGCGGCGAAAAACCATCCACAACACCCTGCGCTCCTTCTATCAACTGACGGACGATGCGCTGGCCGCCATCGGCGAACGAACCGGCATCGACCTGAAATCCCGGCCCGAAATGCTCCCGAAGGAGTCCTTCGTGGAGCTCGCGCGGGCCGTGGTGGCGGAGGGAAAGTAGTCGCACATGGGGTGGCGGTGTCACGCGCGGTGGGTGGCAGCGGCGGGCTTGGTGCTCGTCGCGACCATGGCGCGCGCGCAGGGACCGGCAACCAATCCCGCCATCGCCGCGCAGGACACGGCGTACGCGCCGCGTTACCGGTTTTCGCCCGTCTATACGAACAAGATTACGGGCGATGTGTCGGCGGTCGGAATGGGCAACGATTTTCGCACCGGTTTCACCACGCCATGGGGATCGATCTTCGACTTTTCGGTGTCGAGTGAGGACAAGAACTACCGGCTGCAGAACCGGCTTGAGCGGAACAAATCGATGAAGTTTGCGGACCAGCACGTATTCAACCTCTTCTGGAACGGGTCAGCCGCCTACAGCGACAGCCGTGTGTTCAACCGGTCGATTGCGTCCGGTGGCGGCGTGCAGGATTTCATTATCAACGACAAGCTGTTCACGCTGGGAAGCACGTACAGGCGAGCGTTTGGACACCTGCGCACGGATGCAACCGGGTCGACGGGAGCGATCTCGAGCGAACGCACGTTCAAGAACGACCAGGGGCTGCAGGCGGGCATGAACGGCGGCGTTGCCTACGATCTCACCGACTGGATGACCTGGAAGGGCCGGGGCGCCTTGCGCGGTTCGAATGACCGGTCGGAGACGACGGAAGCGCGCTTCAACAACCTGGGGTCGAACGAAGACTCGTTGGCGACGGCGATTCACCTCGAGGCGGCGGACAGCATCTCATTCGATGCGAGCACCATGAGCTATCACGGCAACCGTAACTACACCGACCAGGCGCGCGGTTCGCTGGGTACACAGAATCTGGGCGTGGAGAACGTGTTTCGGGAAGGCGAGCACCGCAGCACGCGCAATACATCGCTGGCGATGAGGTCTCTTATATTCACACGCCTGACAATCGGGCTGAATGTGTCGCATGACGAACAGAAGTTCGACTACGACGTGCAGACCACACGCTTCAGTCGCACGGTGGGCGACCTGTTGACGGGGAACGTCTCGTACAAGCTCCCGTGGAGGACCGTCACCACGGTTCGATTCGAAAACAGCTCCACGCTGCGTGACTACGGGACGCAGTCCATTGCCAGCCTCACGGACAAGCGCAAGCGCGTGGCGGTGACGGCGTCGCATCAATTCAGCAAGACGTTGTCCGTGGATTTCAACGGCTCGACGCAACTCCAGCAGTCGTTCTACCTGAAGTACAACGAGAACCCGCGCGACCGCGATCAGGTGGACAACAACCTCAACTTCCGACTCACCTCGACGCCGTTCAAGAAGGTGGGCGCCAGCGTCAACGTGTCGTACACCTCTACCGAGTACATCAATATCGACGCCACGCAGTCGTCGAACAATCGTACGCGCGAGTTGTGGGATCTCCGGCCGGGGTTTTCGTACGCCTTCAACCCCATGCTCACCATCGTGCAGACATACGGATTGTCGTTTGAATACACCGACTACACGTTCAACCCGGATCAGAACTTTCTGGACCGCAACATCACCTTTTCCAACGAGTTTCAGTTCCACCCCACGAAATCGATCGACGTCGATTTCGAATACGCGTTGCACCTTCACGATAACGGGTCGTACCTGCCGGATCCGGTGACGGGAGTGCGCTTGCTGGATGTAGCCTCGCAGGACCGGCGTGACCGCACACGTATCCGGGTGGACTACCGGGCAACCCGGCACATCGCATTCTTTGCCGAGAATCTGTACAGCCAGCGCCAGACGTGGTCGCCGGATACGCCCAACGATCGCAGCTATTCACCCGACGGCCAGATTACGGTGGGAACGCAGGGTAACTATGACTGGGGAAACGGGCGGCACCTGCGCTTCCAGGTGTCCAAGGTAAAGCGCTTCAGCCAGTTTGGCGCCGACGCGGAGAAGGACTACTGGGACGCGCAATCGGAGTTTTCGTACCCGTTCTGATATGAAACACAACTGGCAGAAGATGATCATCCTTGCGGGATTCATGGGCGCACTGGTGGGAATGTCGTGTCTTTTCGACACGCGTTCCGCCCAGCCGCCGGGCAACAATACCGGCGGCGGATGCACGCTGGGGTCGCCGGACAAACCGTTTCAGTGCATGAAGGACGCCATTACCAACCTGCAGGACGCCGACTACGAGCGCTCGCTGAGCGACAAGTTCATATTCTCGCCGCTGCCGGAGGACTCGCTGGACCAGGCTTTCATTGGCACCGACGTGTATGCCAACTGGGACAAACAGCGCGAGATGGATGTACTGCGGTTGTTGTTTTCGGATGCGCAGCAACTGGCCGTCGATTTCACGCCCACGGTGCTCGTCAACAAGAACACGTTCGTTCGTTACCGTGTTCCCTACACACTGGCGGTTGTCACGAAGGCCGCTCCGACCGACACCACGCGGTACAAGGGAGTGGCGGAGATGTACATGCAGCTGGAGAACGGGAACTGGCGTATGACGTACTGGCACGAGATTGAGTCCGTACCAGGCTACTCGACCTGGGGTTACCTGCGAGGAATCCTGGGGTTGCGTATCTGACAGCGGGGAAGCATGGGCAACCGGCAACCCTCATTGGAGGGGTAACTTATGCGGTATCTTGACGTTAGGAAGAAATCCGTGGTATCATCAACGTGCTCTCAGCGATCGCATCATGCGGAAAGGATCTCCATGCTGAAGAGAGTCTTGCTTATCGGCGTGCTCGTCGTGCTGGCCGGCGCGTCGGCTTCCTGTATCTTCGACCCCCCCAAAACTGATAAGGGTGGGCCGCCCCCGACGACGTATACGTTCTACGATCTATCCAAGGAGTGGCACGTGCTTGCCAACATCGAGTCGGCCTACAACGCCCGAAAGATCGAGAAGTACGATCAGTTGCTGGACGACAACTTTACGTTCTTCCTGTATCACGGCGACGTGGGCGGTGAGATACCGGCGTCCTGGGACCGGGCCACGGAAGTGCTCTATAACACGCGTCTGTTCGACAAGAGCTATCCCACGAACACATGCAAGAGCATCTCGATGGATCTTCAATTCGATCCCAACAATATCAGCTGGGTCGACGTGGTGCCGGACCAGAGCAAGTATCCGGGCGAGACGTGGAAGACGGCCGTCATCTACTACGCGTTCCGCTTCGACGTACTGCCGGACACGCAGTATGAATCGGTGGCGGGCGCCCGCGGGCAGTTTACCATTCGTAATATTGGAACCGCCGAGAAGCCACAGTGGCGACTGGTTGAATTCAGCGACCTTGGCGACGGGCTGTAGGTCGGAAGAGCGAGTGTAAGCACAGAGGCGCCGCGGAATGCGGCGCCTCTCACGTTTCCGGGAGAGACGGTTGGGGACAATCAGAGATCGGGTCATTGCCATCGCGGGAATCGCATGTGTTTCGGCGCTTCTTTCCTGCGGTGGCTCCGGCGATTCGACCACAGCTCCTTCCACCCCGACTTACACTCTGACAACCAAGTCCCAGCTCTTTTCCGATCTCACCAAGGCATTCAACCGGCATGATCCGGCTGCCTACGCCAAACTGCTCGATCACAATTTTGTATTCTACCTCTCCGCTTTCGACCAGACGACGGGTGCCGAGTGGGACCGTGCCACCGAAGTGGACTACACCTCCAAACTGCTCGATCTCGACTACGACGGTTCGTTGCAGTGCGACTCCGTGTACTTTGCGTTTCACTATGACCTTCCGTACATCGCATACCATGTGTTCACCCCGGCCAGCGCCCCGAACGAGAGCTGGTACCAGACGACCTTGTCGTGCAGCTTCCTGTTCCACTTCGGGCTCGGGGTTACCTTCGGATCCGCCTCCAACAACACCATGACGTTCGTGATTCGCAATGCCGGAACCGAGAGTGCCCCGGTGTGGAAGTTCGTCGAGATTCACGATAACGGCTCACCCGAACTGGGTTCTGGGGGGAAGGATGGCGATGTTTACCTCATGTCACTGGGACGAGTGAAGGCGCTCTACGCGCCCCAGGACTCGCCGTGAGAGCAATCAATACGCTCGTCGCTGCTGCAGCGTTGGCGCTCGTCGTGCCTGGCTGCGGCGGGAAAGATGTCGGAACCCAACCCGAGTCTCCTCCGGCTAAACCTGCCTTTCAGGACCTCACCAGGCCCGAACATGTACTCAGCAACTTCGAGGCGTCGTACAACAAGCGGTACATCGAAAAGTACGACGAGTTGCTCGACGACAACTTCACGTTTGTTCTGGATACCGGCGATGTTCTGAATGGCCTTCCGGCGTCCTGGGACCGGGCCACGGAAGTGTTGATGAGCACGCGGATGTTCGATCGCAACTATACCGGTGGCCACCTCGTGAAGAACATCTCCATGGATTTGACCATCGACCACGTGACGTGGGTGGACGTCCAACCGGACCAGAATCAGTACCCGGGCGAGACGTGGCTCAGCACCGTCGTCTACTACGCATTCCGCGCGGAGGCCCTGCCGGACGACACGTACGAGACCAGCGCAGGGACAAGAGCGCAATTCACGGTTCGCAATGCCGGGACCAATGACACGCCGGCGTGGAGGCTGGTCGAACTGAAGGATCTGGGAACGGGAAGCACGCCTTCGCTGTCCGCGTCGATCAGCTCACCCGACGAATTCACACTGGGACGTATCAAGTGGGAGCTTAGCCAGTAAGGCCGGCGAACCTGGAAACGGTGTGGTATACTCTTTCCGGTCCCAACTAATCCGCCGCAGGAGTCAATATGGGGAGAGGCTCGCTAGTACCCCTCGTATTTGCATCGATCTGCATGCTACTGCCCGCGTGTGGCGATGACAATCCCACCAAACCCACGCCGCCGCCGGCC
>DASRYI010000166.1:0-13923 GCA_035687255.1 Candidatus Krumholzibacteriia bacterium
CTACGCTTCCAGTTTCCGCAGCCGCTCGCGCGCGGCTTTGAGGCGCGCGGGACGATCCTGGGCGAAGCGGCGAATTCCTTCCATCAGCCACTTGGGCGAGAGATGGGCTTCCTCGACCACCTCGTCGACGCTGCCGCCGGTGCGCCAGCGGTTGTCCCAGTCGCTCCCGAGCCAGTACTCGCCCGTGAGCCCTGCGTCCACCCAGTCGCTCATCAAGCGGCGGGCGCGGTTGGTGACGGCCATGGCGTCGAGACGTTCGTGGTTCGCAAACACCGAGTCGCGATACGCCGCGTCCTGCAGCGCGAAGAGCTGCGGCGAAATGGCCGCGACAATCTTCACGTTGAGTCCCTCTTCGTCGAGGGCGGGCAGGATCTTCACGATGTTGCTGGTGGTCGACGTGCCCTGCACCACCACCACACCCATCTTCGGCTGTCCCTGCTTGTAAGGACGAATCACGTACGCGCCGCGCGCGGCGTCGAAGTGCGACGCCATGCCCAGCCGGGCGCGGTCGGGAATCTCGATCGCGGGACGCGTGAGGTGCAGTGCGATGATGTGTGCGTCGGTCTTGAGGGCCGCCGCAATCACCACCGGCACCTCGTTGAACTCCCACGGGTGCACGTCGATCACCTGTCCGTCGGGGAAGAGCTGCGTCACACCGGGCGCGAAGACGCCGAAGTGCGTGCGCGAATCCTCCGCGGTCTCGGGACCGCTGTGACCCGCCACCCACAGCACCTTGCCCACCTTGATCTGCGAATCCTGCGCGAGCTGGCTGAACAGACGCATGGGTCCGTACTTGAGGTACACGAACGAACCGTACGTGGAGCACGCGGCGTAGAAACCGTTGAAGTCCTCGTACGGCGTGCGCGAAAAGTTCACACTCGCGATGCCGGTGGTGATGCCCGAGTTGGCGAACTCGGTGATGCCCTGCGGCAACTGCACGCCTTCCGGGTTGGTGTCGCGGTTGAACCAGCCGTAGCCTTTGGTCCCGCCCCAGTCCTTCGAGAATCCGGCAATGTTCGTCGACTCGGCGAGGTCGGCGCTGAGCGACATGAACAGCGGCCGCCCGTAGTGCTCGCGGCACCACGCGTTCACCCACGCACCCCACTTCGCCAGCGCGGCGCGGTTGGGCTGTTTGTCGCCCGGCTTCGCCCACATCTCGGCGGGGTAGTTGCGGAAGTCGGTCAGAACGGGGTCGGTGGTGGGATTCTTCGTCACCTTGAACCGGAACGAAGAAATCTCGTCGGGCACCGAATCGCCGATTTCGATCAGGCGATCGGTGATGTATTCCACCAGCGCCGCATCGTCGCGGATGACTTCGGAGACAATCTTCAGATTGGCGCGCGCCTGTTCGGAAAGCGCCACCGGATCCTTGGGCGCGGGTTCGCCGTAGCCGGCGAAGTTGACGCCGTATTTGTCCATGAACGGCTTCTTGGTGGCCCAGAACAGCTCGCTGTTCATGGCGTGCGGCGAGCCGTGCGACTTGTTGTCGAACTTGCCGTACTCGCGCCCCTTGCGCGTCTTCATGAACATCATGCTGGGACGCTGCGACGGGTTGTCGCCCATGACCATATCGAGAAGGGCGCGCGTAATCGCGTCCCAACTGGCGCCGTCTTTCGCTTCCACCACGCGCCAGCCGTGCGCCCCGAACCAGTCGCGCGGCGAGCCGTACACGAAGTGGCTGTACGGGGGATCGTCGATCCCGAAATCGTTCCAGTCGACCACGTAGTGGAAGTTGGTGAGGCCGAGTCCGTACGCCGAATTGAGCGTCTCGTGCACGCCGCCCGGCGTGAGGCCGCCTTCACCTTCGAACGCGAACACGCGCACGCCCTCGGCGCCCGCGCGCTTGAGCGCAAACGCCTGGCCCGCCGCCGGCGGTGAACCGTGGCCCGACGGGCCGGTGTTGGCCTTCACGAAGAGCATCTTGCCCTCCATCTCGGCGTGTCCGGGAAGCCCCTTGTTGCGGCGGAACCGCATCAGGTCCTCCCACCAGACCATGCGTTCTTCGGGAATGAAGTAACGCTTGTCCCGGGTCTTCTCGTATTTCACGCGGAACGGTTCCGCCAGCACGGGCAACGTGGCGTAGATCAGCGGTACGGTGTGGCCCGCAACCAGCGCGAAGCGGTCGCCGAAGCGCTTTTCAGGGTGACGGATGTCCCAGCGCATGGCGCCGTTCATCAACAGCGAGATGAACGCGTATGCCTTGGAGCGCGACCCGCCGGGATGGCCGCTCTGGCGGTAGTTGAGCATCAGATCGATGTATTGATCCGCGCAGTCCTTGATCTTCTCCCAATGATGAAATTGTTCGGCCTGGGCGCTGAAGGCGCTCTCGAGGTCGAGTTTTTGTTCGACAGCCATGTGAAGATTTCCTTGTTGGGTATGTGATTGGGCAGCGGCCAGCACGCCAAGACTACTCCCTTGGCCGGGGGCTGTCAAAGGCGGCCAAACCCCCGAAACCGCGGCCGGTACGGCGTATGCACGAACCCCGGACGATGGTATTCCGACATCCAATGGGTTCCGCGGCGGCCGCGGGGTTTCTCCTCGTGTTTGCAGGCGGTTTCAATTTGCCCGCACATGCCTCCGGTTGGGCGGTGGGTGGCAATGGACTGGTCATCCGATCGGCCGATGGCGGCCAGACCTGGACCTCTTCCTCGCCCGCCACCGGGACCCTCAACGCCGTGCATTTCGTCTCCGACCAGGACGGCTGGGCGGTGGGAAACGGGGGTATCGCCGTTCACACCACCGACGGTGGCGACCACTGGACGCAGACCTCGCCCGGCACGCAGAACCTCAACGGGGTTTTCTTCATTGATGCCGGGCATGGATGGATGGTCGGCGACGGCGGCAAAGTACTGCGCACCACCAACGGCGGCGCCACCTGGGTGACGTCGACGCCCACCACGGCCGCCCTGTACGACGTCTTCTTCACCGATTCCAATCTGGGTTGGGCGGTGGGGAAGGGTGTGGTGTTGCGCACCACCGACGGCGGCTCGATGTGGAGCCACGCATCGCCCACCACCGCAACTCTGCGCGGCGTCTACTTTGCGGATGCCCAGACCGGTATTGCGGTGGGCAGCGGGGGTGTCGTGCTGCGAAGCGTGAACGGCGGAACCACGTTCACGTCATCGGTGGTTTCCTCGAGCGACCTGTATTCCTGTTATCTCGCGAGCGCCACGCGGGGTTGGGCGGTGGGTGAGACGGGGGCGATTCTCACCACCACCAACGGCACCAGCTGGACCACGCAGCGCGTGAGTTCGGCGACCTACCGGTCGGTGCACTTCGTCGACGACATGAACGGATGGGCCGTGGGAAGCGGCGGTTCGGTGGCGCAGACCAGCGACGGCGGCGGGCGCTGGGACGTCTCGTATCCCGCAGCGCAGACGCTCAACGGCGTGTTCTTCGCGAGCATTCCCGCCGGCATCGCCGTGACCGTGGACACCGACCCCGCGGGACTCGCGTTTACCGTCGACGGCGTCGCGTATTCCGCCGCGCACACGTTTCGCTGGGACCCGGCGTCATCGCACACCATCGGAACCACCACGCCCCAGAGCGGCGGCGCAGGCACACAGTACGTGTGGTCGAGTTGGAGCAACGGCGGGGCCATCACGCAGACCGTCGCGCCTACGGGCAACACCGTCTACACCGCGCATTTCGCGACGCAGTTCCATCTCAGCATGCAGCCGGCGGCGAACGGCACCACCTCGCCGGCGAGCGGATGGTTCGATGCCGGCGCCACCGTGGCCATCGCGGCCACGCCCGACCCGGGCTTCGGATTCAACGGCTGGAGCGGTGTGGGATCGGGCGCGTACACGGGCTGGATCAATCCGGCCCAGGTCGAAATGAATGCGCCCATCACCGAGACCCCGTCGTTCGGCACCAGCGTCACCGTGGTGGTGACGGGAGTGCCGGGGGGTGCGGAATTCGTGGTGGACGGAGCAACGTATGCGTCGCAGCAGACATTCACGTGGCCGCCCGGTTCCACGCACACACTCGACGTGGTCTCGCCGCAGATGGTCGGCTCCGACACCCGCCGCGTGTTCCAGCGGTGGAGCGACGCCGGGAGCGCGAACCACGACATCTCTCCCGTATCCAACGGCACCTACACCGTCACCTACAAGACGCAGTGCATGCTGACCACGCAGACGGGGAGTGGCGGTTCGGTGTCGCCGGCGCCGGGATGGTGGGACGCGGGAACCCCCGTCACGATTTCCGCGTCCGCGGACTCCGGCTACTACTTCGTTTCGTGGTCGGGCAGCGGCCCGGGTTCGTATTCGGGTTCGTCCAACCCCCGCACCATCACGGTCAACGGACCGATTGTGCAACAGGCGCAGTTCGCTCCGGGGCAGGCGCCCGTCTATCCCGCGGAGCTCACGCTGCTTCCCAGCGCGCCCAATCCCGCGCACTCGCAGACCAGCGTGCGTTTCGGTCTGCCGCGGGACTCGGACGTATCCATCGAGCTGTTCGACGTGCAGGGACGTCGCGTGTTTGAAGATCGCGTGAGCGGGATGTTGCGCGGCTGGCAGGACTACTTGCTGGATGTATCGAGCGCTCGATCGCCGCTGCGCAGCGGGATCTACTTCGTGCGCGTGACCGCCGCCGGCGCCGCACGCACCGGCCGTCTCGTCGTCCTTCGCTGAAAAATCTACGCCGAGTTGCGCAGGAACGCGGTGAAGTTGCGCGTCTGTTCACCCGCGTAGGCGCGCAGTTCGCCCACGATGCCGGTCAGCAGTTCGCGGGCCGGCGAGGGTGAGAAGCGCGCCAGCGTTTCGCCCGAACGCTCGAGGTGCCGGTCGATGGTGGCGTGCGTTTCGGTGAAGGCGCCGTACTCCATGCACATCTCCACGATGTACCGCTCGGTGGCGGGTGTGAAGTCGGCGTTCTCAATGATGCTGATCAGCCGCTCGCGGTGCCCGTCCTGGAGTGCGTCGAGGACGCGGATCATGGGCAGCGAGAGGTAGCCGTTGCGCAGGTCGCAGTCGTAGGAGCGCTGCGGACTGTCGAGCATGTCGTCGAGATCGTCGATCATCTGGAACGCCATGCCCAGGTTCCACCCGAAGTGGCCCAGCGCGTCGGCGTATTCGCCGCTGGACGCCAGCGCGCCCGCCTTGCACGAGAGTGCAAACAGCGACGCACTCTTCTCGGAGATGATCTCGTAGTACTGCGCTTCGCTCAGGCTGTAGTTGTGCTTGTGTGATGTCTCCAGGCTCTCGCCCCGCACCAGCACGCGCAGCGTGCGGATGAACTCCGGCATGGCGGAGGCCACGCCGCTGCGCTGCACCAGCTCCAGCGCTTCCGCCAGGGCAAAGTCGCCGGTGAGCACCGACGCATAGTTGCCGTATTTCAGGCGCGCCGAGAGTTTGGCGCGGCGCGTATCCACCTGGTCGATGACGTCGTCGTGGAAGAGAGTGGCCAGGTGCACCAGTTCCACCGCGCCCGCCAGGCGAATCAGCGTGTCATTGATGGGTTCCAGGGCCTCGGCCTGCGGCACCTTGGCGGCCAGCACCAGCAGAATGGGGCGCAGGCGCTTGCCCCCGTTGTTGAAGCTTTCCAGCGCGATGCTGGCTTCCGAGTGGGTGTTCTCCTTGATGCGTTCGACCACCACGGCGTTACACCGTTCGACGATATCGAGCAGCACGTCGTGCTTTTTCAGGACCTGCATCATCGGGGGTTCCTTAGGATAGGGTGTCTTTGACCCGAATTACATTGGCCAGACTCTTCGGGTCGGATTCGCCGCCCGCGAACGCCTGGAAGATGGCGTTCACGAACTCCATGTGGCGCTTCAGTTCTTCCATGCGACGCACCGTCGCCTCATCGCCGGAACCGGCGGCCGACGCGAGTGTGGTTTCCACGATGTCCATGGCCGGATCCAGTTCCTTGCGCTTCTTGGCCAGCGCCAGCAACTTGGCCACCTTCGTGATGTCTTCTTCGGCGGTGTAGTAATCCTTGCGTTCACCACGGACGATCACCCGGTGCACAACGCTCAGGTCGAGCAACTGGCGCACATTGGTGCTCACGTTGCTGCGGCTGGTCTTGAGCGTGCGCGACATCTCTTCGAGTGTCAGCGGTTGTTCGCTCACGTAGAGCAGCGCATAGATCTCCGCCATCACACGACTGATGCCCCAGGCCGGACCCAGACGGCCCCAGCCCTCGATGAAGATATCCTGTGTCGATTGACGAGAGTGCATGTCGTTGATTGGTCTGTGGATTCAGTTTTTTCTGAACGTACGGACATTCTGGGATGGGGCGAACCGGCTGTCAACAGAGCTTTATGTGGGATCCACGAAAGCTGTGGATAAGGCCTGCGGAGGCCCCGGACAAACGGGCGCCTGCGGCCTGGCCGCAGGCGCCACACGGGTTCCGAATCACGCGCCGTACCGGGGACTACTGTTTGGGCTTCGCGCCTCCCGCCTTGATGGCAGCGACGCGCCGCTTCACCCACTGGTCTTCCGGCGCCAGCTGGATGGCCTTGTCGAAGTTCGTCATCGCCGTCGCGGTGTCGCCCGCGGCGACATAGGTCTCACCCATGCGCGCATAGGTGGCCGCGGACTCGGGATAGAACTCGAGGTTCAGGTTGAGCAACGCGCGCGCATTGTCCACCTGTGATGGATCACGGCTCAGTTCTTCCGCGATGTCCACCAGTGCCCACTCGCTGAAGTCGTACGTCGCCGATCCATAATATTCCTTGCGCAGATCCTTGTAGTGGGCGGCGGCCGCCTCCGGACCATCCTTCTTCAACACCGGCAGGATGGCGTCTGCAATCGTTTCCGGCTTGTCGTTGCCGTGGTGGCAGGTGAAGCACGTCACGGTGAGATGATTGGGATCGCTGTCCTTGAAATCCTTGTCCAGGGTCGCGTTGATCGACTGCGCCATGCGCATCATGTTGCGCGCAACATCCTTTTCCGGCTTCTGGTCGGACGCAAAGTCGATGCTCGAAAAGTCCTCCGGGTTCTTGGCGTAGTGGCAATGAGCGCAACGCACGCCCAGATCGCCCGCATAGCCGCGCATGATCTTGATCAGGTCCGGCTTGGTGATGTCCTTGGGGAGCACTTTCAGGTTGGTGAACTTGTCCGGAATCTGTGCCACCGCGGATGTGGCGGTAAGCGAGACCAACAAACAGGCAATCGCGAAGCGGCGCGCGATAATCATCGCGGACTCCTTTCAACAGGTGCGGATGAGGGCGCTTGTGGGACGGCGCGGAAACCCGGAGATTGAACGTCATCCACGCGCATTAGTCAAGACGGGGCTTGCGGTTGCCCGATCGGTTGCGCATCATAGCAGCGTCTACAAACCTGGAGGACGCATGACCCCCCGCGATCAGCACTACCATCGCAGCGACCTGGCCCGTTTTGGTGAGATCAGCAAGAATGCCCCCGAACTGGGCGAGAAGTTCTTCGCCTGGTACAACGCCGTGTTTGCCGACGGCGCACTGACCGCCCGTGAGAAGTCGTTGATCGCACTCGCGGTAGCGCATGCCGTGCAGTGTCCGTACTGCATCGATGCATACAGCCGTGATGCTCTGGAAAAGGGCGCGGATCTGGACCAGATGACCGAAGCCGTCCACGTGAGCGCCGCGATCCGGGGCGGCGCGTCGCTGGTCCACGGCGTTCAGATGCGCACCTACGCCGAAGAACTGGGAATGTAGCCGGCATGGCCGCCACCGTGCCCACTCTGCTTGCGCGCCACTCGCCGCTGGCCAGCGCCGGCGTGCAGCGCGAGTCGCTGGGCAGGCTGGCGCTGGCGCCGGAGTTCGAGCAGGCGTTGGCGCAGTGCGGGTTGCATCCCCTGCGACCCCTTTCCATCGATGTGCTGCAGGTGAACGTCGGCAAACTGTGCAACCAGACGTGCCGGCACTGTCACGTGGATGCCGGACCCGACCGGCGCGAAGTGATGACGCGCGAGACCATGCAGCAGTGTCTCGACGTGCTGCGCGCCACCCGTATTCCCACCGTTGACATCACGGGTGGAGCGCCGGAGCTCAATCCCAACTTCCGCTGGTTCGTGGAGCAGTGCCGCGCGCTGGGCCGGCACGTCATCGACCGCTGCAATCTCACCATCCTGGAAACCGCTCCGCACGCCGATCTTCCGCGGTTCTTTGCGCAGCACGGCGTCGAGGTGGTGTGTTCGCTGCCGCACTACCGGCAGACGGCGACCGACACGCAGCGCGGCGACGGCGTGTACGCGACGTCCATCCGCGCGTTGAAGACGCTCAACGCCGAGGGCTACGGCGCGGGCAACGGGTTGCGTCTGGCGCTGGTGACGAATCCGGTGGGCGCATTCCTGCCCGCCAGCCAGGCCTCGCTCGAAGCAGAGTGGAAGCGCGAACTTCTGCGCCTGCACGGCGTCCGCTTCGATGCGCTGTACTGCATCACCAACATGCCCATCAGCCGGTTTCTGGAATGGCTGATCGAAAGCGGAAATCTGCAGGGCTACATGGAGCGCCTCGTCACCGCCTTCAATCCCGCCGCCGCGGCCGGGGTGATGTGCCGGACGATGCTCTCGGTGGGTTGGGACGGGACCCTCTACGACTGTGACTTCAACCAGATGCTCGACATGCCGGTGGCGCCCGCCGGATCCCGGCATATCCGCGATTTCGACGCTGCCGCTCTCTCCGGGCGCGCCATCGTCACGGGCCGCCACTGCTTTGGATGCACCGCCGGCGCCGGGTCGAGTTGTGGTGGTGCCACTGCCTAGCAGACTGTGCTAAATTTGAGATCGTGCACCCGTTGACCTTCATCAGTACGATGTATGGGCAGGCGCGTGGCTACCATCGCCTGGACATCCGCCGCCGTGTCACCGCCAACGAATGGCTCGCGCCGAACGCGCTGACGCGCACAAGCTCGCAGGAACTCCAGCACCACATTCATCGTTCCATCGCCCGCTTTCCGCCCTATGCCGAGCGCGTCAAGGCGCACCGCGGTTCGCTGCCGAAACCTGGTGCGCCGGTTCGCCTCGAGGAACTCCCCGTATGGACACGCGCGGACCAGCGCGAGTTCTTCGACCAGCAGAGTCGTCCCCCGGATGCGGCCTACATGCGCCGGTCCAGCGGCTCTACAAGCACACCGGTGCGACTCTACGTCACGCGTGAGAGCTACGAATGGCGCACCGCCATCATGGACCGCGTTTATGCGTGGGCACACGCACAGGAAGGCGTGCGCAGCGTCCACGTGTGGGGCCGGGATCTCACGTTGCCCACGCGATGGCACCACATCAAACGATCGGTGCACCTGGTGCTCCAGCGCCGTTATTTCTTCGACGCGTTCAAGGAGTTCAGCGAACAGGAACGCGCCGCCTGCTGCCGGTTTATCAACCGCATTAAGCCCGAGGCGATCGTCGGATACACGGGCATGCTGGTGGACATCGCGCGCTATTCCCGCGAGACACACGCACTGACCTGGAAGGCCCGCACGCTGGTGGCCACGGCCGAGGGCCTGCAGGGGGGGCAGCGCGAGCTGCTGGAGGAAACGCTGGCTTCCGAAGTATTTGATTCGTACGGCTCGCGGGAGGTCATGAACATCGGTATGGAGTGCGAGAAGCACACCGGGTTGCACCTGGCTTCGGACAATGTGGTGGTGGAGGTGGTGGATGAGGCCGGCAACCCGGTTCCCGCCGGCGCCGAGGGCCGCATTGTGGTGACGGATTTTCACAATGCGGCTTCCCCGATCATCCGCTACGACATGGGAGATATCGGGGTCATGGGCCCGGATGAGCTGTGCGCCTGCGGGCGGCCGTTTCCTCGCCTGGCCCGGGTGGAAGGGCGCAGCCAGGACCTCGTTTACACCCCCCAGGGGTCCACAACGGCCATCTTGCTCTGTTTTGCGATAAGGGAATACGACTGGATCGACGGATTTCAGATCGTCCAGTCCACGCGGGACCGTATCCTGCTCCGATTGTTGACCCGCAGTCCCATCACGCCCGGCATGGTGCAGCCGCTCATCGATCGGTTGCGCCCGATGTTGAAAGGCATGACCATCGACTACGAGCGTGTCGGAACGCTCGCGCGGCGGCCCAACGGGAAGTTCCAGTTATTGATCTCGGAGGTCGAACCCGGCCGATGATCTTCCGCTACTCGGTGCAACTGCTGACCCTCATCAGCCTGCTCTACGGGCAGGCCCGGGGGTATCGGCGCTTCGGCATCCGCCGTCGCGTGATGGGAAACACACGTCTCTCAGCCGAACTTCTTGCGCGCAATGCGGACGAGGCCTTCCAGCAGCACGTGCACCGGTCGATCAAGCGCTACCCATTTTACGCCGCGCGTGTGAAGGCCTATCGCGGGTCGCTTCCTCGCCCCGGCGCCCGTGTCCGGCCGGAGGAACTGCCGGTCTGGACGCGCCTGGATCAGCGCGAGTTCTTCGCCCGGCAGCGCCGTCCGGTGGACGCGTCTTACCGGCGTGACACCAGCGGGTCCACCGGCACGCGCGTCAAGTTCTACGTCACCCGTGAGAGCTACGAATGGCGCACGGCCGTCGCGGATCGCGCCTATTCGTGGGCCGGCGCCCAGGAAGGCGTGAGGAGTGTGCACGTGTGGGGCACTGGACCCGCGCAGCCCCTGGGACAACACATCAAGCGGCTGGTGCACGTGGCGCTTCAGCGCCGTCATTATTTCGACGCCTTCCAGCATTTCAGCAATGAGGAACGCGCCGCCTGTTGCGCCTTCATCAACCGCGTGCGACCTCGCGCCATCGTGGGCTATACCGGCATGCTGGTAGACGTCGCGCGCTATGCGCGCGATCACGAAGGTGCACTCACCTGGAAGGCCGCCCGCCTGGTGACGGCAGCGGAGGGGTTGCAGCCCGGACAGCGCGAGCTGATCGAGAGCACGCTGGCGGAAGAACTGTTCGACTCCTATGGATCGCGCGAGTTCATGAACATCGGTATGGAATGCACGCTGCATGATGGCTATCACCTGAACATTGACAATCTGCTGGTGGAAGTGGTCGACGGCGGCGGCATGCCCGTTCCGGCCGGGGCCGAGGGACACGTCGTGGTGACAGATTTCCACAACGCGGCCGCGCCGTTCGTTCGCTACGACATTGGGGATATCGGCGTGATGGCGCCGGACGAGCCATGCCCCTGCGGATGTCCCTTCCCGCGACTGGCCCGCGTCGACGGCCGCCTCCAGGACGTGATCCATACGCCGCAGGGTCCGGTGACGGCCATCGTGGTGTCGGACGTCCTGCGCGGTTTCGACTGGGTTGAAGGCAGCCAGGTGGTTCAGTGCGCGATCGACGGCATTGTCGTGCGGCTGCTCACGAGTGTCCCCCTGACCGCCGAGCGACTGCGTCCGATCACCGCGAAGTTTCGCCGCCGTCTGGGCGACATGAAGGTCGAATTCGAGCGCGTCGACGTGCTCACGCGGCGTCCCAACGGTAAGAACCAGCTCGTCATCTCCCGGCTGGACCAGGACACCGGCCAGCCGTTCTCCGGCTGCTAGCGAACTTCTCCGCGTTTTCTCGCGTACATAGCGTATCGGCCGTGAGGATTTTCGAATGGATCCCGCGGCGTGGGGTATGGATGGCCATATTGGAAGCGCCGTGGCGGCATGGACAATTATGGCCCCAACGGCTAGGATGACCCGGCCCGAGACCTTCAAATAGATTCCCGGTAGTAAGGATTTTCGACATGGCAGACGCCCGAACGCTCCATCCCGAAGACCAGATTGCGCATTATCGCGTGGTGGGCCCCCTGGGGTCCGGCGGCATGGGCGAGGTGTATCTGGCGAAGGACCAGTCGCTCGAACGCAGCGTGGCGCTCAAGGTGCTGCCATACGAACTGACGCGCAGCGAGGACCGGGTTCGCCGCTTCGTGCAGGAAGCCAAATCCGCATCGTCTCTCAATCACCCCAACATCGTGACCATCTACGAAATCGGCCAGGAGCCGGTGAAATCGGTGTCGGGCACCGAGGACAGCGGGCCGCTCCATTACATGTCGATGGAGCTCATCACCGGCAAGACGCTGGGCGCCAAGATCCACGAGGAAAAAACCGACCTGCGCACGCTGATCGGCTACCTGGCGCAGGCGGCGGAGGGAATCGCCAAGGCGCACGCGGTGGGCATCGTGCACCGTGACTTGAAGCCCGGCAACATCATGGTCAGCGACGACGGCTTCGCCAAGGTGCTGGATTTCGGCCTGGCCAAACTGACGGAAAAGACCTCGGGCCCCAACGAGGCCACCGAGGTGGCCGACCGTACCGTGGACGGCGCCGTCATGGGCACGGTCAGCTACATGTCGCCCGAGCAGGTACAGGGCAAACCGGTGGACGCGCGCTCCGACATCTTTTCGTTCGGAGCGATTCTGTACGAAGCGGCCACGCGTCAGCGCCCGTTTGCCGCGGACTCCAACGTGGAGATCATGCACAAGATTCTCCACGAGAAGCCGCAGCCGGTGGAGGAACTCAACGAGCACGCGCCCGCCGAATTGCGCCGCGTCATCCGGCGCTGTCTCGCCAAGCAGGCCGAGCAGCGCGCGCAGTCCATGAAGGACATCGCCATCGAGCTGCGCGAAATCGTGGACGAATACGACACGCTCTCGCCATCGGCGACCTCGGCCACCATCACCGGTTCGGGAGTGGCACCGGTTTCATCGCGCCGCCGCATACCCATGCTGCCGGTAGTCATCGGACTGGCGTTGATCACGGTCGTCGCGGTGCTGTTCGGCGTGCTGCGCGGCCGCAAGAGCGAGACGTCGCAGCCCTTCCAGACCATGCGCCTCACCACCGAAACCAACCGCGGCGATGTGTCGGCTTGCGCCATCTCGCCGGACGGCCGCTTTCTCGCGTACGTCGCCGGCAAGTCGGGACAGGCGACGTTGCGGGTGCGTCAGGTGGCGACGGGAAGCGACGTCGAAGTGTTGCCCATGCAGGACACCAGCCTCGAATTCCCGTGCTTCACGCCTGACGGGAACTATCTCTTCTACTGCCGGCGAAAGCCCGACGCACCGCTGTACCGTCAGTTGATGAGCGTTCCGTCTCTGGGCGGCCAGGAACAGCAGCGCGGTTTTGACGTCGACTCGCGTGTGGCGTTTTCGCCGGATGGAAAGCGGGTGGCGTTTGTGCGCGGCGTGCCGCAGGACAAGTACAACGCTCTGCTGGTGCTCGACCTCGCGACGCACAAGGAGAAGCAACTGGCGACGGTTCCGGGCCCCAGCCAGGTGACCGGGCCGGCGTCGTGGTCGCCTGACGGCAAGTGGATTACGCTGCCCGTGGTCACGCCGCCGCCCGCGGGTGGTTCCGTCATCCGGATGTTCGACGCGGAGACGGGCGCAACCCGCGACATCTTCGAGCGCAAGGGCATGTTCCTGAGCGACGTGGCGTGGCTTCCGGACGGAAAAGACCTCGCCGTATGCGGTTTCGATCTCGGCACGATGGTCACCAACCAGGTGTTTCTGCTCTCCTATCCCGCCGGGCAACTCCGGCGCGTCACAAACGATTTCAACAACTATCAGAACGTAACGGCGGGCGCCGGCGATGAAGCCATTGCGGCCGTGCGCAGTAGCGGCCTGATGAATGTGTATGTGACCGACATCGAGAAGGGACAGGAACGCGCGATCACCGCCACCACGAATCCCGAGCAGTCACCCCGCGCGATCGCAGCCACGAACGATCGTGTCTATTTCGTCGCGCTGCGGGGCGACTATCCCGGTCTTTTCTCGCAGCCGGTTGCCGGGGGGGATGCGGTGCAGGTGGCGACCCCGCCCGGCTACGTCGTGCGCGTCGCGGCGGGTGGAGAAACGGTGGTATTTCGCCTCGTCGATCCGCACCAGCAAAGCCACGTGTGGAAGGTGGAAGGAAACAGCGCCCGGCAGGTGACCACGGGAACCGGAGAGGATCTCCTTGCCATCTCGCCCGACGGGGGATTGATTGCCTTTTCGCTGACCGATTCGAGCACCGGCGTCTGGGTTCAGCCAACTGACGGCGGCCAGGCGAAGCTG
>DASRYI010000167.1:0-3325 GCA_035687255.1 Candidatus Krumholzibacteriia bacterium
GTTCGACTTCATCGACTATACGCCGCTGACGGGCGAATACAACGGCCAGCAGGACCTGAAGAGCTACTACGCCATGTACAACTCGCCGTTTCGGATTTCCGGACGCGGCTTCCGCTTCGCCGGCGGCGCGCGTGTGGAAGACTCGAAGCAGACGGTCACGTCACCCAAAGCCGCCGACGACCCGACACTGGTGTCGACGGGGTCGCACGACACCGACTGGCTTCCGTCGGGAAATCTCACCTGTGAGGTCACCAGGACGTCGAACATCCGGCTCGGCTATTTCAAATCCGTGAACCGTCCCGAGTTTCGTGAACAGGCCAACGTAGCCTATCTCGATTTCGATCAGAACCAGACCGTGCTCGGCAATCCCGACCTCCAGCGCGCCACCATTAAGAACTATGACGCGCGTGTGGAATGGTTCCCGGCCCCGGGCGAGGTTGTCGCGGCCAGCTATTTCTACAAAGACCTCACCGACGCCATCGAAGAAGAGCTGCTGCCGTCTCCCGACCGCTACGTGCGCACGTGGTTCAACTCGCCGTCGGGCAAGAACAAGGGCTACGAAATCGAGTTCCGCAAGAGCCTGGGATTCGTGCTGGGTGTGCTGGAGAACTTCGTCGTCCAGGGCAACTTCACCCACGTCACGTCCGAGGTCCAGTACGAGGACTCGCACACAAATCAGAACGGCGTTCCGATCACGGAAACCAAAACGCGTCCTCTGCAGGGCCAGGCGCCCTATACGGTCAACGCCGGACTCACCTATTCGGTGCCGGAGATCGGACTCTCGACGAGTCTGCTCTACAACCGGTTCGGCCGGCGTCTGGATGCGGTGGGTGATTCGCGCGACGAGGACATCTATGAAGAACCGCGCGACCTGGTCGACTTTGCGCTGACCGAGCAGTTCACGAACTGGATTCGCCTGAAGTTCACGATGAAGGACCTTCTGGCGCAGGACAAGGTACTGACATTCGGGAATACCGGCTCCACATGGGAGCGCGTCAACGCAGGCACGACGTACGCACTTTCTCTCTCTTTCAGTCTCTAAGAGGGTGACACCTTGACTCGACCAAGTCGATTGAGAGGGAGAGAAACTGGGTATCTAGTCGCAGTGTGTTGACGCCAGAGCACGAAGAAAATGGATAGCGCCATCCCCGGAGGGCTAGCTCCGGGGATGGCCGGCCAAAGAAAGGAGGAGCACGGCAAAAGGATATCGCACGGACCCCCTCTTTCATTCGGAAGAGGAAGAATACTGGAACGCTATCGAGTGAACAACCAGCAACTGAAGTCTAACGAAGTCAGCTATTTGGAGGAAAAACATGAAGCGCTTCACTTTCGGCCTGACGATTGCCGCGATCGCGGTAATGGCGGCCACAGCGTTTGCGTCGAAGCCCCAGGTCGTCATCGGCCCGGGCCTCGCTTCGGCGCCGCGCACGCCGTATTGCCAGCTTTTCAACCGCGTACTGGATTCCGACACCACGTACGTGCTCACGGGTCTGTATTACGTGCAGCCCGGTTACAACATCACCATTCAGCCCGGCACCCTGATCCTGGGCGACAAGACGACCAGCGGCACGCTGATCATCACGCGCGGCGCCCAGATCTTCGCGCAGGGCACACTGCACCAGCCCATCGTGTTCACGAGCTCTCAGGCTCCGGGCAATCGCAACCCCGGCGACTGGGGTGGCATTATTCTTCTCGGGTCGGCGCCGGTGAACAAGGTTGAGCCGGTCATCGAGGGCGGCCTCATCGGCGGTGACTGCACCGGCACGGTGGGCACCTACGGTGGCGCCGACGCCAACGACAACAGCGGCGTCGTGAGCTACGTGCGCATTGAGTTTGCGGGCTACCGCTTCCAGCTCAACAACGAGATCAACGGTCTCACCTTTGGTGGCGTCGGCGCGGGCACGCAGATCGACCACGTCCAGGTGAGCTACTCGTTCGACGACTCGTACGAGTGCTTCGGCGGCACCGTGAACATGAAGTACATGGTGGCATTCGGCGGCACGGACGATGACTTCGACACCGACTTCGGCTACACCGGTCACGTGCAGTTTGGCTTCGGTCTGAAGGACCCCGACATCTGGGACGACACCGGCGAGTCCAACGGCTTCGAGTCGGACAACGACGGCTCGTCAACCTCGACGGACAACCCGCACACACACCCGATCTACAGCAACATCACGCTGGTGGGCCCGGAGCGCACCAACGCGGACGTGCCCTTCCCGATCGGTTCGCACATTCAGTACGAAGCGGTGCTGCGCCGTTCGACGCAGACCAGCATCTACAACTCGGTGGCCATGGGCTTCCCGTGGGGTGTCAGCCTGCGCGACGCCACCACACAGGGTTTCGCGAACAGCAACGTGCTGCAGATTCGCAACTTCAGCACCCAGGGAACGCTGAACCCGGTGGGCTCGTCGAGCGTTCACGACCACGCGGCGTGGAGCAGCATCGAGACGTGGCTCAACACCGCCGGCTGGGGCAACCTGAACACCGGTGGCACCATCCGTCAGCCCGATACCATCAAGCTCAACGACATGTCGAACCTGAATGCGCCGGATCCGCGTCCCATGTCCGACTCGGAGCTGGCCACAGCGGGCGTCGACTTCACCAACCCGGCTCTCGCGGGCTTCGATGTCACGACCTACCGGGGCGCGTTCCCGCCGGTCGGCCAGGCCAGCCTGAATTCGCTGTGGACGGCCTACTGGACCAACTTCGACCCGCAGAACACCGACTACTCGATGGGCATCACGCTCACGGGTGTCAGCGGCCCGTCGATGAAGCCGAGCCTCGGCCAGAACCACCCGAACCCGTTCAATCCGCAGACCGCGATCGATTACACGGTCGGCGCGCACGGAACGGTCAAGCTCGAGGTATTCAACGCCAGGGGCGAGCTGGTTCGCACGCTGGTTAATGGCGAGAAGGATGCCGGTAATTACACGGCGCACTTCAACGCCGATGGAATGGCGTCGGGCGTGTACTTCTACCGCCTGATCGGCCCCGGCATCAACGAGTACAAGAAAATGGTGCTCCTGAAGTAACACCGTCAGGAGCTACCGCGCGACCCTCCTTTGGAGCGAAGGGAGGGTCGCACTTCCCACGAAGACGCCCCGGTTCTCTGAACCGGGGCGTTTTCATTTCAACACGGCCGGAGTTCCGGCTATCCGAAGAGGAGATCGAGGATGGAACCGAGGTGGCGCTTCCCTTCCAGCACTTCGGGATTGTAGAGCTCGGTGTAGCCGCAATGCGTGCACGACGCGGTGATGAACTGGTTGTGCTGGACGTCGAGTATCTTGGAGATCCCGGTGCCCGGCGCGGAGATTCGCTTCAC
>DASRYI010000168.1:0-6855 GCA_035687255.1 Candidatus Krumholzibacteriia bacterium
CCCAGCTGTCCCTGCACCTGGTCGAACTTCTGCAACGCCTGGGGATCGTTCAGCATCTCGGGAGTGATCTTGACCTGCGTCGCGCTGGCGCGCGCTTCGATCACCTGTGTCAGCGTGGTCTGTTCGAAGTTGGACGCACCCTTGACGGTCTCGACGAGATTGGGAATGAGGTCGGCGCGCCGCTGGTACACGTTTTCGACCTGGCCCCAGGACTGGTTGACGGCCTCGCTCTTCTTGACCAGGCCGTTGTACCCGGACACACCGGACAACACCGCGAACACGAGCAATATTACGACGATGATGGCGATCAGTTTACCCACGTGAGTACCTCCTCGTGTGGTGGGACGACGATAGCATACACGGCTTTCTCCACCCTATTCTGAACCCACCCCCGTCCCCGCCCGCGCCGCCGGCCGGGATCGCCCGGCCTCGGGCGTCTCCGTTCCGCACGAACGACATGGACGGACTCGCGCTCCTGCTCGCCGCACGCCTTTTGTGGTTCTGAGCGCGCGTCTCAAAGTCGCGCACCGTCCGCCATGGTCGTTCGCGCTTGTGCTGGCTCAAGCGCGCGAGCGGGTGGCACCGGACGGGGACCCCGGCAACGAGCGGAGCGAAGTTGGTCCGGGGTGGCCGGGGTCAGGACCCGCGAGCGGACGAAGTCCGCCCATGTCGTTCGTGCGAAGCTGGCAGGACCCGCGAGCGCGCTGAGAAAGGAAGAAAGAGAGAACTAGGTGACGCGGACGGGGACGACGACCACCATCTGGCCCGCCCACTGCAGGCGTTTCTGGATGGCGTAGGCCGTTCCGTTGTGAAGCAGCGCGTGGTACCAGCGTTCCTTGCCGAAGATCACTTTGCCGGCAAAGAACGTGACGCGGGGATATTCCTTGAGCATCTCCAGACACAGCCGTTCCGCCCCCTCGACCGCTTCCGTGTCGATCGAGTAACGGTACGTGGCCGGGATGCCCTGGTTGCGCGCGAATTCGACGTAGCGCTTGAGATCCTCTTCGACGTGGGCGCGCAACGCATCCACGGTTCCCTCGCCCTTGAACTCCTTCGAGTCCACCACTCCCACCGACACGAACACCACGCCGTCGAAGTGATCCGGGAACTTGGCAAACGCCGTCATGCAGGTGTGCAACCCCACACCGCCATAGTCTCCCACCAGCACCGCCGCCACCGGTTCCGAGGGACGCGGCTCAACGCGGCGCTTGTCGGCCTCGGGCGAGGGCGGAAATTCCATGAGCGACGAATACAGGCGGCGCACCTTGCGCGCCACCTTGTCGTAGTGCCGGCGGATGAAGAAGCACAGCACGATCACGGCACCCGTCACCGCCAGCGTCACCCAGCCGCCCGCCGAGAACTTCTCGAACGTGGTGACCACGAGAATCGTGACGCACAACAGGAACCCGACCGCAAACAACCCCGTGGAATGGTGCGAACCGGGCCGCTTCTGTTTCATGCGCAGCGCCAGCAGCAGCATCGCCAGCATCGAGATCGAGAACGTGAGGAACACGTTGATACTGTACATGACCACCAGGTGCGACACGCTGCCGCGCGTGTAGAGCAGCGCCGCCAGCGACGCGCTGCCCATCAGCACGATGCCGTTTTCCGCCGCGAGGCGGTCGGACAGTGCGGCAAAACGGTGCGGCATCCACGAGTCGATGGCCATGTTGGCCAGCACGCGCGGGCCGCCCACGAATCCGGCCTGGGCCGCCACCACCAGCAGCGCGCCTTCCGACACCAGCGTGACGATCACAAACGCATCGCCCACCAGCGAGTTGCCGGCAAAGGCACGCGCCAGCACCGCGTTCATGGTGCGCCCCTCTTCGTGGCGAATGCCCCACAGCAGGTAGCACAGGATCAACCCCGCGGCGGTGAACGCCAGCGAAACCGCCATGTAGAGCATGGTCTTCTTGCCCGTCTGCACGCGCGGTTCGCGCATGATGGCAAGGCCGTTGGACACGGCTTCGATCCCCGTGTAGGTACCACCGCCGAGCGAGTAGGCGTGCACGAACAACAGCAGCATGCCGCCCCATCCCAGGGTGGCGCGGCCGTGGCTGAAACCATGCTGCACGGCCTCGGCGGTGGCGGGCAGTTGGTCGCCATGCGCCACAATCGCGCCGCCGATCAGGACCAGGTGAGTGATCACGAACACCAGGAAGATGGGCGTCATGGTCAGCACGGACTCGCGCACGCCGCGCATGTTCAGAACCGTGAGGAAGAACAGGAACACGATCTCGACGGGAACCTTGAGCAGCTGCCATTCGATGGGCAACACGCTGAACACCGCGTCGCCGGCGGCCGCCACCGAAATGGCGATGGTGAGGACATAGTCGACCAGCAGCGCACCGCCGGTCACCACGCCCGCGCGCTGGCCGAGCAGCGACGTCGCCACCATGTATCCCCCGCCGCCGTGCGGGAAGCGCTCGATGATCCGGCTGTATGCGGCCGAGATGATGAGCACGGTGAAGGCCATGAGGAAGGCCAGCCCGACGGCGAGGTAGGTGTGCTCTCCCAGCGTCTTGAATGCCTCTTCGGGACCGTAGGACGAGGACGACAACCCGTCCGCGCCCAACCCCACCCAGGCCAGGAAGGCGATCAGGGAGATGTGCTGGTAAACCCGGCGGTCGAACAGATCGCGCGGCGGGCCAACCAGAAACTTGCGCAGGCGTGCGCCCAGACCTGGCCGGGACTCGTCGTCCGGTGGCGGTTCGAGAGAGGAAGAGTTCGGGGACTCCATCGGCTTCATTCAAACACAAAAAAGCCCGCTACAGGGCGGGACCTTACTGAGGTAAAGACTGTAGGCCCAAAGAGTACACCCCGCACCCCCACGCGTCAAGGTGGGTACGCGGGGGCGGGAGACCGGGCCGAAACGCCTCCGGCCGCGATTCCAGCCCGGAATCGTGGCACTGGACCTGCCGCCGGTGCCGTGGCATAAGGAGAACTCCGGTGCGGCTGCATGCCACCCCGGACGCTCCCGAACCATGCCTATGAGCCGCAAGCAATCGCGCACCGCCGAGACGGCAGACCGCACGCGCGCCATGATGACGCTGATGCGTCCCGGCGCGCCGGTATCGACGGGCCAGCGCATCTCCGCCTTTCCCGAAGACCTCTTCGAGCAGGCCCGCGGACGCCTGCGGCTGCTGGCGGGTTTCTTTTTCGTCGCGTTCCTGTTCGATGTCGTGGCGTTTGTCGGAGCGGCTGCCTACCTGCGTTCGCTGCCGCGCGACGCCATCCGCGCCGTCCCGGTTCAGTCCGTCTCGCTGGCGGCCGCGGTGGTGTCGGCGATCGTGTGGTGGGCCGCGAAGAACCCGAAGTTTTCGGCCGCCCGCATCCACACCACGGGTTTGATCTATGAAGTCCTGCTGTGCGCCATCGTGGCCACCATCTCGTTCTGGCAGTACTACCACAGCACCGGGCTCATCCAGAACCTGACCTGGGTGCCCGCCATCGTCATCATGTTTCCGCTCATCATGCCCGGACCGCCGCGGCGGATGCTGCTCGCCGCCATCGCCTCGGGCGCCACCAGCCCGCTCGCGCTCGTCGTGCTCACCGTCACGGGCAAGGCGAAGGTGAACGGTGACGGCTTCATCTCTGCCGTGGTGTCGTCCAGCTTCGCGGTGGTCTTCGCATATCTGGGCGCCCGCGTCATCTACCGGCTGGGGCGCGAAGTGGCCATCGCGCGCGCGCTGGGAAGCTACCAGCTCGAAGAGAAGCTGGGCGAGGGCGGCATGGGCGAGGTCTGGCGCGCCACCCACCGCATGCTGGCGCGGCCCGCGGCGGTCAAACTCATCCGCCCCGATCTCGCCGGGAGCACCAGCGCGGGCGTATCGGAAGAGGCGCGGAAACGTTTCGAGCGCGAAGCCCGGGCCATCGCCAGCCTGCGCTCGCCCCACACCGTGAATCTCTTCGACTACGGGGTTTCCAACGACGGGGCTTTCTACTACGCCATGGAGCTTCTCGACGGTCTCGACGCCGACTCACTGGTGCGTCGCTTCGGACCCGTCCCGGCGGAACGCGCGGTCCATCTGCTGCGCCAGGTGTGCCATTCGCTCGCCGAGGCGGAGGCGCGCGGACTGGTTCATCGTGACATCAAGCCGTCGAACATCTTTGTGTGCCGGTACGGAGAAGACCACGACTTCGTCAAGGTGCTGGACTTCGGCATCGTCAAAACGCGTCACGACACGGCCGGCGAGGGAAGCACGCTCACGCGCGAAACTGTGATCCACGGAACTCCCGCGTTCATGGCGCCCGAGCAGGCGCTCGGCGGAAATGCCATCGACGGACGCGCCGACCTCTACTCGCTGGGATGCGTGGCGTTCTGGCTTCTCACCGGCGAGCTGGTGTTCACGGCGGACACGCAATCCGCGCTGCTTCTCCAGCACATTCAGACACCGCCCAGCGCACCTTCAACGCGCACCGAACTCCCCGTTCCCGGCGCGCTGGATCAGATCGTGCTGTCGTGTCTGGCCAAGAACCCCGCGGATCGTCCGCAGTCGGCGCGCGATCTCTCGCGCCGGTTGGATACGGTCACGGGGACCGGGGTATGGAACGAGGATCGCAGCCGCGAATGGTGGGACCGGCACCGGCCGGCGTCCGCGACGGTCTGAGGGCGTCGCGCGTCAGCCCGCGTCGCCGGCACGCCTGCGCAGTTCTTCCAGGTTGAGTTCGATGGATGCGCTGGAGCGCATGAGATTGTCGAGCACTTCGTCGCTCGGTCGTGCTCCCGCGGATTCCCGGCGATCGTCGAGAAACGGCTGCAACGCCTTCCAGACGTCACGCGGGAGAACGCTTTCCAGGTACTCGAGCCCGGTTCCCCGCAACACCGCATCGTCGGTGAGTAATCCCTTGTACGCCAGCTGCAGCGGCGCCCGCGGTATCACCAGCGAAAGCATGGTGACCACGTACTCCATGCGGCGGCTGGAGCGGCCCTTCGGAGCACCGTCAACCACGGCAGGAGTCTCGTCGGTCGCGGGTTGATCGATCACCCGCTGCTCGTGCCACAGCGCCGTGTCGACGGTGGTTTCCTTCATCACCGCCGCGTACACCGCGACCGTGTCGACCCGCAGCGACGGTTGCCGCTCCGCGATTCGCGCCAGCGCCATCCCGGCCTGAAAGCGAACTTCGAAGCGCGCGTCGTTGAGCGCCGCCATCAGTCCATCGTAGGAACGCTGCGTGGCACATGTCGCGAGCACGCGCGGAATGCGGCGCCGGATGGCAAAATCCTCCGCGGGGTTGAGCATGCGGTCGATCAGCTGGCCGGTGATCGACGGGGCCGCCTTGGCAAGCGCGCGCGACGCCCATCCGGTCACGTCGTCCCACGCCAGCAGTGAAATCGTCTGCGACGCGAGCACCGGGCTGAGCGTGCCCGGCCGGCGCAGCTCCGCATGCACGCGCGCGGGTTCGCCGGAGCGCAACGCCTCCAGAGACGCAATCTCGGGATCGGACCGTGGCGGCGGCGGCGCGACGGGGACGGGCGGTGTGGCGGCATCCACGGGAACCGCACGCGATATCGCGGCGCGCACTTCGCTCAGGGTGGCGCTGTCGATCGTCATCGACAGATCGATTCCCGCGAACGTGTCCATCATCGACGAACGCGTGCCGATGGCATCCGGGGAGATATCCAGAGCATCGGCGCGGTTGATGAGACTCGCCTCGAGCGCGGCGATATATCCCCGCCGCAGGCCGCGCGCAATGAAGAACCCCAGCACGGAAATCACCACCGCCAGGACCAGGAGGATGTGATTTGCCAGGACCACCGGCATCAGGATGATGCCGCGGATGAGCACACCACCCACCACATCGCCCATGCGATCTGCGCCCACATCGATGATGGTCTTGGTGCTGCGCTTGTCGGCGGGAACCACGGGCGTAAAGAGCAGTTCGTATCCCGAGCGGAAGAATGAGCTCTGCAGGACGGCCTCGACGGCGCGCAGAATTCCGATCCCCACGATTCCCATCATCGGAAGCGTCACCAGTCCGCCGACGGCGACGAACGCCGGACGAACGGCGAGAGTATTGGCGATCCCGATTCCCTCCAGAAGGCGGCCGGTCATCCCCGTCTGCACCGCCAGCGTTCCCACCGACACCAGGGTGTAGAAGACGGCGAAAAAGCGCACCAGATCCGCGCCCGTAGCAAAATTTCCGGCCGCGCTGGCCTTGAAGAGATAGTCGATGAGTGTCGCCGCAGTATTGGCGAGAAGCACGATGAGCGCGAGGTTGCGCAAATAGCGGGCGCGAGAGAGAACGTGAAAACCCGATTCCGCCGTTTTCTTGCCGGTCTCTGCGCGCGCCGGCCCGGGCGCGGGCAATTCTCCCGCAGGTTTGAGACGCAGCAACAGAATCCCGCACACAATGTTGAGCACCGCCAGAACCGGGAGCACCCACACCAGGTCGGCGCGGGCCCCGATACGCTCGGCCATCAACCCGCCGAAGAGTCCCCCCACCGTCGCCGCGCCGACGATGCGTCCGATGTTCTGGCGCGCGCTGCGGGGATCGAAGTGTTCATTGACGATCGACCAGAAGCCGGAAATCATGATCGACCCGAGCCCGGAGACATGCAGGTACACGACCACGGCAACCAGCCGCGGGCTGCGCGCGGCGAGCAGAAACTCCGCGATGAGCAGCAGACTGCTGATGAGGAACAGCGGCGGAATGATGCGCAGCGGTCCGCGGGTTGCCATGGCGCGCGCCGTCGCCAGCACGGCCATGATGGAGAGCACCGCGGCCGCGATCAGCACCAGCGGCAGGGCCGAAATATCGAAATGGGAGAGGAACAGTGCGTCGCGCGTTGCCCTGGCCGCGACCTGGGTCGCGATCATCGCGAATGCACACACGGATGCGGTGACAACCTGT
>DASRYI010000169.1:0-3809 GCA_035687255.1 Candidatus Krumholzibacteriia bacterium
TCCCAGGGCAAGTTGCTGCACGTGCTCGCGCGCGGGGTGGGCGCGCGGCGCATCCTCGAAATCGGCACGCTGGGAGGATACAGCGGGATATGGCTCGCGCGCGCCCTGCCGCATGGCGGAACCCTGGTGACCATCGAAGTCAACGAGGCCCACGCCCGGGTTGCTCGTCGTAATTTCGATCGCGCCGGTGTGACGCCCCGCATAGAAATGCGCGTGGGCCGGGCGCTGGAGGTGCTCCCGACACTCGTGAATGAGCACCAGCCGCCGTTCGACTTGGTCTTCATCGATGCCGACAAAACCGAGTACGCCGACTACCTCGAGCGATCAATCCCGCTGTGCCGTTCCGGCAGTCTCATCGTCGCCGACAATGTGGTGCGCAACGGCACCGTGGTGGACGGGGAGAGTCCTGACCCGCTGGTTCGGGGAGTGCGCCGCTTCATGGCGGTGGTCGCCGGGGACCGTCGTGTCACGGCCACGGCGCTACAGACCGTGGGCGTGAAGGGCTACGACGGGTTCGCTGTGATCGTGGTGGTGTGACCCGGCATGATCACCGCGCGCTAGCGCAAGCCAACCCTCCCACCGGATTCTCCGGAACGTCCGCTTTCGTGAGCATCACGGTATGCGGTATAGTGCAGCGACGGGCGTTCTGAAGTCCCGGTTTCTGCTCAATCCCAACAGGAGTGAATCCATGAATCGACGCATGCTGGGTATGATCGTGTCCACCGTTCTCGCCTACGCAGCCTTCGGCTGCTCTCCCTGCAACCACACCGGCATGTCGATTGCCGCGGGTGTCTCGCAGGCAGCGGCGGGTGCGGACGGCGCGGCGCACGCCATGGTCGAGATTCACGGGACCGGGTTCACACCCAACACCATGGTCGCGATCCATCTCGAGCACCTTCCCACGCTGGCCAAGGACACGCACGCCTACGCGGATACGTCCGCGATCTCCAACGCCGAGGGGACGTTTTCGTGGAGCAAGGACGTCAGCGTGTTCCCGGACCTGGATCATTCCGCCGATCCCAACGCGGACGTGATGGTGACCGCGAAAGAGGTCTACATCAGCTGCACCGCGAAGGCGACGATCAAGGCGGGCGCGTTGCTCAATCCGGAAAAATGATCACACTCCAGCCCGTCACTCTCGAAGGATACGGCGTCCGGCTCGAACCGATGACGCCGCCGCATGAAACCGACCTGCGCGCCGCGGCCGCCGACGGACAGTTGTGGCAGTTGTGGTTCACCGCCGTGCCCGCGCCCGAGGACACATCGAAATACATTGCCACCGCGCTCCAGGGGATGAAGGACGGCCACATGCTGCCGTGGGTGGTGCGCGAGCTCGGAGAAGGCAGGATCGTGGGCAGCACGCGCTATCACGATGTCGTGGCGGCCATCGACCGCGTCGAGATCGGGTACACGTGGTACGCGAAGCGCTGGCAGCGCAGCCACGTCAACACGAGCTGCAAGCTGCTGCTGCTCGGGCACGCCTTCGACACGCTGGGGTGCAAGGTGGTGGGGTTGCGCACGGACGGTTTCAATCTGGCGTCGCAGCGTGCCATCGAGGCGCTGGGCGCCAAAAAGGACGGCGTCATTCGCCACCACGCCGTGCGCCGCGACGGCAGCGCGCGCGACACCGTGATGTACAGCATCCTCGCCAAAGAATGGCCGGACGTGAAACGCCACCTTGAGCTGCGACTGGCCCGCCACGGAAAACGGGACTGAGATGAAACCCCGGATCACGCTCGTCACGCTCGGTGTAGAAGACCTCGAGCGGTCGCTGGCGTTCTATCGCGACGGACTCGGCTTCGCCACCAGAGGAATCGTGGGCACGGAGTTCGAGCAGGGCGCGGTGGTATTCATCGACCTCGAGAATGGATTGAAACTGGCCCTGTGGCCGCGCGTGAGCCTGGCGCACGACACCGGCCTGCCCGTGGGCGCACCCGGTGCGATGGCGCTGTCGCTGGGACACAATGTGCGCACGCGCGAGGAAGTCGACGCCGTCATGGCGCAGGCGAAGCAGGCGGGAGCGACGATTGTGAAACCGGCACATGAAACCTTCTGGGGTGGCTATGCCGGTTACTTCCAGGACCCGGACGGACATGTATGGGAGATCGCCTGGAATCCGAAGATGCTGCCGGCGCAGTGAGGTGCCTCTCGTGACGAGAAGTCCCTGGCTCGGCATACCGCTTTCCGACTACGAAGCCCACATGGCCCTGCCTGAGGTTGCACAGGCGAAGCTGCTTGCCAACGTGTTGGAATCTCTGCTGCGCACGCATCGCCCGCGCTCGCTCGCGATCATCGGCTGTGCGGGGGGCAATGGCTTCGACCGCGTGGATCCCGCGGTGACGCGCCGCGTGGTCGGCATCGACCTCAATGCGGACTACATTGCGGCCGCACGTGAGCGGTACGGGGCGCGCACTCGGGGCCTGGAACTAGTTGCGTGCGACGTTGAGAATGACGAGCTTGAGATCGAGCCCGTCGATTTCGTGTATGCGGCCCTTGTGCTGGAGTACGTCGATGTGCGGCGCGTGCTGAAACGGCTTCACGCTCTCCTCATCCCCGGTGGTATGCTCGCGACGGTGGTGCAGCTGCCCGGGTCTGTGCCGGTGACGCCCTCGCCGTTCGCCAGTCTCGAAACGCTGACTCCGGTGATGCATCTGGTAGATCCGGTTGTGCTGGAGGAGACGGCGCGTGCATCGGGATACCGTGGGATCGAGCGCAGGCGCGAGCAGTCGGGCGGGGGCAAGCAGTTCGAAGTTCAAGTTTTTCTGGCCGAGGTCGCATCGTGACGATCAAGCATCTCCCTCCCATCACCATTGAAGGCCACCAGCTCACCAGCAGCGGTACGCCCGATCATCCCATGCGCGTCGCCACGCGGCGGGCGGCCGGGATCGACGAGGGGGGCTGGACCGGCGACCTGCGCGACGAGGTGGCGAAATATTTCGACGACTACGCGCAGGAATGGCACACGCGCACGTCGCCCGAGCGCAATCTGATCGTGGCGGATGCACTCAAGCGCGGTCTGGGTGAGCTGGGCACGCCGCAGGGCTTCGCGGTGGAAGTGGGGAGCGGCATCGGGGCGTATTCGGCGCTGATCGCCGAGCATTTTGCGCCGGTGATGGCCATCGACCTTTCCATCGAAATGTTGAAGCTCGCCCCCGAAGGGCCGGCGCACCGTGTGCTGGGCGACGGTTCGAAACTGCCCGTGCGCGACGGATCCGCCGCCGCCGTGGTGCTCATCAACTGTTTCCTCTTTCCCGATGAGGTGGCGCGCGTCCTCACGCCGGACGGCGTCCTGGTGTGGGTCAACAGCAGCGCGGAGAAGACACCGATTCATCTCTCGGTCGAAGACGTCTGTTCGCGGCTGCCGGGAAACTGGAATACCGTCACCAGCCGGGCCGGGCTGGGACTGTGGTGTGCGCTCAGGCGGGCGACACACGAGGCGCGTTGAAAACGTGAGATAATGGGCCGCAAGAAGTGAGGTTCCATTGGCTCGCATCCCCGAACCTGTCGCCGATTTCCTGAACGTCCGGCGCATTGCGGTGGCCGGCGTCTCGCGCAGTACAAAGAGCGCCGCCAATCCCGTCTTTCGCAAACTCCGCGATTCCGGCTACGACGTCTTTCCCGTGAACCCGAACGCGCCGCAGGTTGAAGGCGTGACGTGTTACCCCAATCTCGCCAGCATTCCCGGCGGCGTGGATGCGGTGATGGTGGCGACCCATCCCGACGTGTCCGCGGGAATCGTGAAGCAGGCCGCCGCGCAGCAGATCATGCGCGTGTGGTTCCATCGCTCATTCGGGCAGGGAAGTGTTTCG
>DASRYI010000170.1:0-16918 GCA_035687255.1 Candidatus Krumholzibacteriia bacterium
GAAACCGTGACGGTAACGGCGGACGAGCATCCCCGCGCCGGCGTTGATCTGGCGTCACTGGCCAAGCTTCCTACTGTCTTCAAGAAAGGCGGCACGGTGACGGCCGGCAATTCCTCGGGAATCACGGACGGCGCGGCCGCGGTGGTGATGTGCTCCGAGCGGGTTGCGAAAGAAAGCGGCCGCGATGTGATGGGGTGGGTCCGCGACTTTGTGGCGGTGGGCGTCGATCCGCGGCGCATGGGCATCGGGCCGGTGCCCGCGGTGCGCGCACTGCTCGAACGCAATCAACTGAAGCTTTCGGATATCGACATCATCGAGTTGAACGAGGCGTTCGCCGCGCAGGTGATTGCGTGTGAACGCGAGCTGAAGTTCGATCGCGAGCGCGTCAACGTGAACGGCGGGGCGATCAGCCTGGGCCATCCCATCGGCTGTACCGGCGCGCGCATCGTCGTGACGCTGTTGCATCAGATGCGCCGCTCCGGCGCCCGTCTGGGACTGGCCACGCTCTGCATCAGCGGCGGCATGGGCATGGCCATGCTGATCGAGAACGAATAACCCCTGAACAAGGAGACCAGGATATGAAACGGATTGGGGTCGTGGGCTGTGGTCTGATGGGATCCGGCATTGCGCAGATGTCGGCGCTCAACGGATACGCAACCACCGTGGTGGAGATCAACGACGAGATACTGAAGAAGGGACTCGCGAGCATCTACAGCTTTCTCGAGAAGGGCAAGAAACGCGGCAAGATCACCGACGAACAGATCGAGGCCGTGAAGAAGAACCTCTCCTCGTCGACCAGTCTCTCCGCGCTCAAGGATTGCGACCTCGTCATCGAGGCCGTCACCGAGAACACCGATCTCAAGAAGAAACTCTTCAAGGATCTCTCCGACATCACCCGTCCGGACTGCATCCTTGCCACCAACACGTCTTCGATTTCGATTACCGAGATTGCGACGGCCGTGAAGAACCCCGAGCGCATGGTGGGCATGCACTTCTTCAATCCGGTGCCCATCATGAAACTGGTCGAGGTGATCCGGGGGCTGGCCACCACCGACGAGGTGATGTCGCACTGCCGGGAGTTCGCGATATCGCTGGGCAAGGAACCCATCACCTGTCCGGATACGCCGGCGTTCGTGGTGAACAAGCTGCTCATTCCGTATCTGCTCGACGCGGTTCGCATGGTGGCGGACGGCATCGCCACGCCCGAGGATGTCGACAAGGCCATGGTGCACGGATGCGGTTATCCCATGGGACCGATCACGCTGCTCGACTACGTGGGTCTGGATACCACGCTGCACGCGGCCGACGTCATGTACGCCGAGTTCCGCGAATCCAAATATGCGGCGCCCGTGCTGCTGCGCCGCATGGTGCAGGCGGGGCGTTATGGAAGAAAATCGGGCCGCGGTTTCTACTCGTACGAGAGGAAGTAGGAGACAGTCGTGGATCTCAAACACATTCTGTATCAGGTGGCTGACGGCGTCGCCACCATCACCATCAATCGCGCCGATGTCCTGAACGCACTCTCGGCCCACACCGTCCGCGAACTGGACGAGGCGCTGGCGGCCGCGGCCGCCGACGCCGGCGTGCGCGTGCTGATCGTGACCGGGGCCGGCGAAAAATCGTTTGTGTCGGGCGCGGACATTGCCGAGCTTGCCCTTCTGGATCCGGTTCAGGGGCGGCGGACCGCGGAGTTCGGACAGAGCACGTTTCGGCGCCTCGAGACCATGGGCAAGCCGTCCATCGCCGCCATCAACGGCTACGCGCTGGGAGGCGGGTGCGAGCTCGCCATGGCGTGCACGATTCGTATCGCCGCCGAAACCGCGAAGATCGGCCTTCCCGAGGTCACGCTGGGCGTGATCCCGGGGTATGCGGGAACGCAGCGTCTGCCGCGCATCGTGGGCCGGGGCGCGGCCATGGATCTGATTCTCACCGGCCGCGCCGTGGACGCGCAGGAAGCGCTACGCATCGGTCTGGTGAGCCAGGTGGTCCCGCTCGCGGATCTCATGGAAACCGCGCGCAAAACGGCCATGCGCATTCTGCGCAACGGGCCGCTGGCGATTCGCGCCGCGATGCAGTCGGTCGACCACGGCCTCGACGTGGGGTTCGAACAGGGCTGCCGCATGGAAGCCGCGCTGTTCGGCCTCTTGTGCGCCACCGAAGACACGCGCGAAGGACTGAAGGCGTTTCTGGAAAAGCGAAAGCCCGCGTTCAAAGGCGAGTAATCGCGACGGGGTGGTGACGGGCCCGCCCTTCAGCGAGTTCGAGTGAGCTCGAAAGCGAAGCGTGTGCTGATCGCCCAGGGTTGTTTTGGTAGACGGACACGGGGACTGAGCGCAAGCGCGCTCGCGGGTGGCGTCGGACGGGGGCCCCGGCAACCGAGCGAAGCGAGGTTGTTCCGGGGTGGCCGGCGACAGGACCTGCGAGTGCGCGTAATAGCCAGGACCCGCGCTGCTTGGAGAAAAAGGAACACATGACATGAAGAAATTCGATGGATTCGATTTCGTGCTCGTCGACGAGCGTCTTTCCGATGACGAGAGGATGGTGCGCGACAGCATTCGCTCCTTCATTGAGGAAGAGGCGATGCCGAAGTTCATGGAGCACTACGAGAGCGGCACCTTTCCCAAAGACCTGATTGCGCCCATGGGAGAGCTCGGGGTCTACGGGGCCAACATTCAGGGCTATGAATGTGCCGGTCTCAACAATGTGGCCTACGGGCTCATCATGCAGGAGCTCGAGCGCGGCGATTCGGGGATTCGCAGCTTTGCGTCCGTGCAGTCGGGGCTCGTGATGTATCCCATCCACGCCTTCGGCGACGAGGAGCAGCGTTCCAAGTGGTTGCCCGCGCTGGCCAAGGGCAAAGTGATCGGCTGTTTTGGGCTCACCGAGGCGGATTTCGGATCCAATCCCGGCGGCATGCTGACCACGGCGCGTCTCGACGGCAACGAGTACGTGCTGAATGGATCCAAGATGTGGATCACCAACGGCGTCAACTGTGGCGTTGCCATCGTGTGGGCCAAGCTTGACGGCGAAGTGAACGGCTTCATCGTGGAACGCGACCGCAAGGGCTTCGAGCCGAAGGAGATCAAGCACAAGCTTTCGATGCGCGCGAGCGACACGGCGGAACTCGTGATCGACAACGTGCGCATCCCCAAGGCCAACCGGCTGCCGAAGGCAAAGGGACTCAAGGCGGCGCTCATGTGCCTCACGCAGGCGCGCTACGGGATCGCGTGGGGCGCGGTGGGATCGGGCATGGCATGCCTGCACGAGGCCATCGAGTACAGCAAGGATCGCATCATGTTCGACAAGCCGATTGCGGGCTATCAGTTGACGCAGAAGAAGCTGGCCGACATGGCCACCGATCTCACGCTCGCACAGTTGCTGTGCCTGCAGCTCGGACGCCTGAAGGACGAGGACAAGCTCACGCCGGCGATGGTGTCGATGGCCAAGCGCAACAACGTGCGCAAGGCGCTGGAAATTGCCCGCACCGCGCGCACCATTCTGGGCGCCAACGGGATTTCGGCCGAGTATCAATCGATGCGGCACAGCTGCAATCTGGAGTCCGTCGACACCTACGAAGGAACGTACGAGATTCACACGCTGGTGGTCGGTCATCAGTTGACGGATATTCCGGCATACCAGGGATGATCGACCCATGACGACGAATGATCGCGTGGTAATTCTCGGCGGCGCGCGCACTCCCATGGCGGAGTGGGTGGGCGGCAAGCGCGGCGACGGGGAACCCGGCGGCGCGCTCAAGGACGTCTCCGCGCTTGAACTGGGCGCTGTGGCGGCGAGGGGCGCGCTGGACAAGACCGGTGTGCCCGCCGATCGCATCGACCACGTGATCATGGGCAATGCGCTCCAGACCAGCGGCGACGCCATCTACGGTGCGCGTCACGTCGGTCTGAAGGCGGGCGTCCCGATTCACGTGCCCGCGCTCACGGTCAACCGCCTGTGCGGTTCCGGAATTCAGGCGCTCATCGACGGCGCGCACATCCTTGCCGATGGTGCGGACTACGTGCTCGCCGGCGGCATGGAGAACATGAGCCAGGCACCCCATGTCATCCGGGGCGCACGCGCCGGTTTCAAACTGGGCCAGGGCCACCTCGAAGATTCATTGCTCGTGGCGCTCAAGGACAGCTACTGCGGGCTGCTGATGGCGCAGACCGCCGAGGGGCTGGCGAAGCGGCTTGGCATTCCACGCGATGCGCAGGACGAGTACGCGCTGCGCAGCACGCTTCTGGGCGAGAAGGCGGCGACGGGCGGCGCCTTCAAGGATGAGATCGTGCCCGTCGAAATCAAGCGCGGATCGAAAACCGTCGCGGTCGAACGCGACGATCACTTCTTCGTCAATTGCACTCTGGACGGGCTCGCGAGGCTCAAGCCGGCTTTCGGCGAGAACGGCACCGTCACCGCGGGCAACGCCAGCGGCATGGTGGACGGTGCCGCGTGTCTGGTGCTGGCCGGTGCCGAAACCGCCAAACGTGACGGTCTCACTCCCGTGGCGGAGATCGTGGGATGGCACGTGGTGGGTGTCGAGCCGCGCGAGATGGGCATCGGCCCCGCGCCCGCCATCCGCGGGTTGCTCGAGAAGACGAAGCGTTCGCTTTCGGACATCGATCTCTTCGAGATCAATGAAGCCTTTTCGGCCCAGTATCTCGCGGTGGAGAAGGACCTGGGGCTCGACCGCGGGCGCGTCAATGTGAATGGCGGCGCCATCGCGCTGGGCCATCCCCTCGGCGCCACCGGTACGCGTCTGGTGCTGACGCTGGGGCGCGAGCTGGCGGCGCGCAGGAAGAAGTACGGAATTGCCAGCGCCTGCATCGGCGGCGGTCAGGGGATCGCGATGCTGATCAAGCGCTGGGAGGGCTAGGGAGAGTCGAGCGGGTGGATGTCCATCCGCGTCGTTGACAGTGGGATCTAGTGCCGCGTGGTGGATATGCATCTGCCACAAACGGAAGGAATGAATTCCATGCAGACAATTGCGGTTGTCCCTGGAGATGGTGTCGGGCCCGAAGTCATCGACGAAGCATTGCGCGTGCTTCGTCGTGTCAGTGACATCGAGGGCCTCAAGTTCGAAAGCGTGTCGTTCCCATTCGGCGCCGAACACTACCTGCGCACGGGCGAATTGATGCCCCACAGCGTGATCGGCGAGTTCAAGAACATGGATGCCATCCTGCTCGGCGCCATTGGCGATCCGCGCGTGGAGACCGGCGTTCTCGAACGCGCCATCATCGGCGGCATGCGCTGGGGCGAGCTCGACATGTACATCAATCTCCGGCCCATCAAGCTGTACGCGGAGTATCTGTGTCCGCTCAAGGACAAGAAGCCGGAGCACATCGACATGGTGTTCGTGCGCGAGAACACCGAGGACCTCTACATCGGCATCGGCGGGCACTTCAAGAAGGGCTCTCCCGACGAGGTTGCGATTGCGCAGATGATGATGACGCGCAAGGGTGTCGAACGCGCGGTGCGGTATGCGTTCGAGCTGACCCGCAAGCGCAACCGGCGCAAGAAACTCACCCTGATCGACAAGGCCAACGCCATCGGCGCGATGGATCTGTGGACGCGGACCTTCGCCGAGGTGGGCAAGGAGTACCCGGACGTCGAGCGCGACCACGCCTACATCGATGCCGCGTGCATGTGGATGGTCAAGAATCCGGAGTGGTTCGACGTGGCCGTGACGGGGAATATGATGGGCGACATCATCACGGATCTGGGTGCGTCCATCTCGGGCGGACTCGGCATTGCGGCCTCGGGAAACATCCATCCCGGCAAGGTGAGCATGTTCGAGCCCATCCATGGATCGGCTCCCAAGCACGCGGGCAAGGGGGTCATCTGCCCGCTGGCGGCGCTGAGCGCGACCCAGATGATGCTCGATTTCCTGGGCCACGAGGGTGCGGCCGCCCGGCTGGACACGGCCATCACGAAGGCCCTCACCTCGGGTGAGATCAAGTCCATCGCCACCAGCAGCGGGATGAAGACCGCGGAATACACCGACGTGGTGCTGAAATACCTGAAGTAGCCGGCTTGTCTATTTTGCTTGACCGGGACGGGACGCGGTTTCTAGCATCTCCGTCCCGGTTCGGCCATAATGGTCCGATAATCAAGAACTTGCGAGAGTGGCGGAACTGGCAGACGCGCTGGATTTAGGATCCAGTGAGGCAACTCGTGGGGGTTCGACTCCCCCCTCTCGCACCAGGGGCGTAACGCAAATGACGAATACCGACGCACACGATCACGATCACGAACACGATCACCATGATCATGATCATGATCACGCGCACCACGATCACGATCATCACCACCATCACCACGGGCCGGAGCGGGCCTTCACGGTGACGGTGGCCAGTCCCAGCCAGACCCGGCGCGTACTTTCCGTGCAGGTCCCGGCCGAGGAACTGGAAAAAGAACGGGCAGCCGTCCTGCAGGAGATGCGTCGGCGCATTCGCGTCCCGGGCTTCCGCAAGGGCAAGGTCCCGGCCGGATTCCTGCAGAAGAACTATGCGGACGCCATTCAGAGCGATGCGGTCCGAAACCTGCTTCCGGACGTGTACGAGCAGGCCCTCCACCGGGAGCACATTCACCCGCTGGGGGACCCGGTGTTCGAGAACGTGAAGCTCGATGAGGGCGGGGTCGCGTTCGATGTAAAAATCGACGTCCGGCCCGAGGTAACGCTCTCGGGCTACGACAAGGTCTCGGTCGAGGTGCCCCGCCGGCCGGTCACGGATCAGGATGTGGACCAGGCCCTGGACGGGATTCGCGAGCGGCTGGCGGCGTTCGACACCGTCACCCGCGAGGCGACGCCGGCTGACCACCTGGTGATCGATTATGTGCCGCTGGCGGCCGATGGTACGCCGGAAGAGAAGTCCCGGGCGAAGGACTATCCGGTATCGCTGGCCAGCGACAGCCTCCTGGCCGAATTTCGTGAGGGGCTGGTGGGGATGAAGGCGGGCGAGGAGAAGGAAATCAAGGTCACGTACCCGGCGGATTTCGGGGATGAACGCGTGGCCGGCACGGAACGCACCTTCCGGGTGCAGGTCAAGGAAGTGAAGGAGAAGCTCCTTCCCGAACTGGACGACAATTTTGCGAAGCGCGTGGACGAGACCGCGGGCACGCTGCTCGAGCTGAAGATCCGGATTCGCAAACAGCTCGAACAGGAAGAGGAGACGCGCTACCGCCGCGATGTGGACGAAAAGATCATCGACGCCATCATCGCCGGCAACCCCTTCGAGGTGCCCGAAGTGATGGTCTCGAACTACCTCGACTCACTGGTCGAGGAGGACCGTCGCCAGCATGGCGGCCAGGCCGGCGACCCGGCCCGGGAAACGGAAATCCGCGAGGTCTTCCGGGACTCGGCGGTCCGGATGATCCAGAAGTACTTTGTGATGGATGCCGTCAAGCGGCAGGAAAAAATCGAGCTTTCGGCGGAGGATGTGGACCAGCGTGTGCAACTGCTGGCCCAGGGGCTGGGCAAGCCCCCCGAGGAGATTCGTGCCATGGTCAGCCACCCCGAACGCCGCCGGGGGTTCGAAAGCGACCTGGTCGAAGAGAAAACTATGCGCTTCCTGCGTGACCACGCGGTGGTCAAAAGCCCGTAGTTTCCTCTTTTGTGTGGCGCCCGGACGTAAGTTATATTGGAGTCGCACGTAGGAGAGGTTGGTAATATGTCCGAGAAACTTCACATTCCGGTTCCGTTCGTCATCGAGCAGACAGGGCGCTACGAGCGCTCCTATGACATCTATTCCCGGCTTCTCAAGGACCGCATCATCTTCCTGGGAACGCCCATCGATGACACGGTATCCAACCTGATCGTCGCCCAGATGCTGTTCCTCGAGGCCGAGGACGCGGAGCGCGACATCTATTTGTATATCAACAGCCCCGGCGGCTCGGTATCGTCCGGGATGGCCATCTACGATACCATGCAGTACATCCGCCCCGCCGTGGCGACCATCTGCATGGGGCAGGCGGCCAGCATGGCGGCCATGCTGCTGGCGGCGGGGAGGAAGGGCAAGCGCTCGGGGCTGCCCAACTCGCGCGTCATGATCCACCAGCCCTCGGGCGGGTCGGAGGGGCAGGCGGCCTCGATCGAAATCTATACGCGGGAAATCTTGCGCCTGCGCGACCGGCTGAATACCTTGCTTGCCGAACACACCGGTCAGCCGGTAAAGAAGATTGCAAAAGACACCGACCGCGACTATTTCATGTCTGCGGAGGAAGCCCGGGATTACGGTATCATTGATAGTATCTTTGTGAATCGGCCCGAATCACCCAGCGAGCCCAAAGAGGCCAACGTCGCGTGAAGAAGAAGATCGGTAATCCACACATTCTGCGCTGCTCGTTCTGCGGGCGCGGCCAGGACGAAGTCACCAAGCTGATTTCCGGGCCGTCGGTCTACATCTGCAACGAGTGCATCAAGCTGTGTAAGGATATTCTCGACGACGAGATTTCGGGGCAGGTTCTGTTCGATTCCGACGAGTTCCCGAAGCCGAAAGAGATCAAAGAATTCCTCGACCTGTACGTGGTGGGACAGGATGACGCCAAGGTGATGCTCTCGGTGGCGGTCTACAACCACTACAAGCGCATCATGCACGAGCGCACCACCAACGAGGTCGAGATCGAGAAGAGCAATATTCTCCTGCTCGGGCCCACCGGCACCGGCAAGACGCTGCTCGCCCAGACGCTCGCGCGCTTCCTGCGCGTGCCCTTCGCCATCGTGGACGCTACCGCGTTCACGGAGGCGGGCTACGTGGGTGAAGACGTCGAGAACATTCTGCTCAAGCTGTACCAGAACGCGGGGTCGTCGGTGGCGGCGGCCGAGAAGGGCATCGTCTACATCGACGAGATCGACAAGATCGCGCGCAAGACCGACAGCCCGTCCATCACGCGCGACGTCTCCGGCGAGGGCGTACAGCAGGCACTGCTCAAGATGCTGGAGGGAGCGATCGCCAACGTGCCGCCGCAGGGTGGGCGCAAGATCCCGCAGCAGAACTATATCGAGATCAACACCAAGAACATTCTGTTCATCTGCGGCGGCGCCTTCGAGGGCCTCGACAAGGTCATCGAGCAGCGCACCGGCCGCAAGGTGCTGGGCTTCGGGCGCGAGACCGTAAAGAACGCGCGCGACGAGCGCAGCCGGATTCTGCGCAACGTGGCTCCCGAGGACCTGATCAAGTTCGGTCTTATTCCCGAGCTGGTGGGACGTCTGCCGGTGGTGGGCGTGCTCAACCCGCTCGACGAGGCGGCGCTGGTCGAAATTCTGACCCGTCCCAAAAACGCGCTCACGCGGCAGTACAAGAAGCTCTTCCAGATGGAGGATGTCGAACTGGTGTTCGACGAGACCGCCGTCCGGGCCATCGCTCGCATTGCCAAGCAGCGCGAGACCGGTGCCCGCGGCCTGCGCGCCGTCATGGAAGAAACCATGCTGCACCTGATGTACGACATTCCGTCCCGGACCGACGTGCGCAAGGTCGTGATCAGCGAGGATACGATCCTCAAGCACGCGGCGCCGGAAGTTGTGCTGCAGCGCGATCGCCGGGTAAAAGAAGCTTGATCGGCGCGCCGCCCCCGGGTTTCAATTCCTCCGACTTTTACGCCGTTTTCCCGTTCGACTCCCTGAGGGGAGCGAGGAGACACACGCATGGCATCTGTTGAACGAGACGACGACACCATCCGGATCCCCGACAGCCTGTCGGTCCTGCCGTTGCGGGACGTCGTCATTTTTCCGGGCATGATCACGCCGCTGCTGGTGGGGCGTCCGCGCTCCCTGGCTGCGCTGGATGAGGCCATGAAGGGCGAGCGGCTTCTTCTGGTGCTGACGCAACGCCAGATGAACGTCGACGATCCCTCGCCCGAAGACCTCTATCAGGTGGGCACGGTGGTGAAGATCCTCCAGCTCATGCGGCTGGTGGAGGGAACCATCCGCATTCTGGTGGAAGGCGTGGCGCGCGGCGAAGCGGAACGCTTCCACCGCACGCGCAAGTACCTGCGCGCGGACGTGCGCGTGATGAGCGGCGCCCAGCTCGCCTCCAATCAGATGGAGGCCATGGTGCGCAGCGTGTCATCGCAGTTCACGGAATACGTGCAGCTCAACAAGCGCATTCCCGATGAGGTGCTGCGCTCGGTGCTGCCCATCGAAGACCCGGACCGGCTGGCCGATTCCATGGCGTCGCACCTGATCGCCAAGATCGAGTCCAAGCAGCCGCTGCTGGAAGCCATCCACCTTCCCGACCGCTACCGCCTGCTGGGCACCATCCTGGCCGAGGAACTGGAGATCCTGCGCCTCGAGAAGAAGATCGAGGGCGAGGTGCGCAGCCAGGTGCAGAAGAACCAGAAGGAGTTCTACCTCAACGAGCAGTTGAAGGCCATCCGCAAGGAACTGGGTCACGGCTCCGGCGACGAATCCAACGAGATCGAAGAGATGCGCGAGCGCGTCGAGAACGCGGGCATGCCGGAACGCGCGCGCGAGGTCGCGCTGAAGGAGCTCGATCGTCTCTCCAAGATGCCGTCGCTCTCACCCGAGGCGACGGTGGTGCGCAACTACCTGGACACCATGCTGTCGCTGCCGTGGAATATTCGTTCGGAAGAGCGCCTCGACCTCGGCCAGGTGCGGCGCCAGCTCGACCTGGACCACTACGGCCTGCGCAAGGTCAAGGACCGCATCCTCGAGTATCTGGCGGTCATGAAGCTGTCCAATTCGCTGAAAGGCCCGATTCTGTGCTTCGTGGGCCCGCCGGGGGTGGGGAAGACGTCGCTGGGCCAGTCCATCGCGGATTCCATGGGGCGTAAGTTTGTGCGTTTTTCGCTGGGAGGCGTGCGCGATGAGGCCGAGATCCGCGGCCACCGCCGCACCTACATCGGTTCGCTGCCGGGCCGGATCATTCAGTCGCTGATCAAGGCGGGGACGCGGAATCCCGTGCTCCTGCTCGACGAAGTCGACAAGATGTCCAGCGACTTCCGCGGTGATCCCGCCTCGGCGCTGCTCGAGGTGCTGGACCCGGAGCAGAATCACTCCTTCAGCGATCATTACCTCGAGGTGGAGTTCGACCTCTCCGAGGTGATGTTCATCACCACCGCCAACGTGACGCACACCATTCCGCCCGCGCTGCAGGACCGCATGGAGATCATCCGGCTGCCGGGTTACCTGGAGGCGGAAAAGGTGAAGATCGCGCGCAAGCATCTGTTGCCCAAGATGCTGCCGCGGCACGGGCTCAAGGACAACGACGTGCAGATCAGCGACTCGGCCATGCGCCGTGTGATCCAGGCCTACACGCGCGAGTCGGGCGTGCGCAATCTCGAGCGCGAACTGGCCAAGATCCTGCGCAAGGTGGCGAAGGACGTGGCCAGCAACGGGCGCAACGGCGACGGGGTCAAGATCTCGACCAAGAACCTCGAAAAGTTTCTCGGTGTGGCCAGCTTCACCGAGAAGGAGATTCTGGAGAAAAACCTGGTGGGCGTGGCCACCGGACTGGCGTGGACGAGCTTCGGCGGCGACATCCTGCGCATCGAGGCCGCGTTCATGCCCGGCACGGGACGGCTGACGCTGACCGGCCAGCTGGGCGACGTGATGCAGGAGTCGGCGCAGATCGCGGTGTCCTACGCGCGCAGCATGGCGCGCGTGCTGCCGCTCAAGAAGAACTTCTTCCACGAGATCGACGTGCACATCCACGTCCCCGAGGGTGCCATTCCCAAGGACGGTCCCAGCGCCGGCGTTTCCATCGCCACCGCACTGGTGTCCAATTTCTTCGGAATCCCGGTGCGTCGCGACGTGGCCATGACCGGTGAGCTCACCCTGAAGGGTGAGGTGCTTCCCGTGGGCGGGCTCAATGAGAAGACAGTGGCCGCTCTGCGCGCCGGGATCAAAGAAGTCATCATCCCCAAGGGCTCGGCGCCGGTGATTCGCGACCTTCCGCGCGAAGTGCGCCAGGGGCTCAAGATTCACACCGCGGAGACCATCCGCGACGTGCTCAAGGTGGCATTGGAACGGCCGCTGCCGCGCGCGCCGCGCCGTACGCTGAAGACCGCCGCCGAAGGCGAGCGCAAGGGCTTCTTCGAGTACATCGAGTCAAACGTCGCGCACTAGTTTGCCAGAGCTAGCGCGATGTGAAAGCGCCTGTCCGCGCTCCCACGGACAGGCGCTTTTCGTTTCTTGAGGCGGGAGTGGCCCTCTGTGGCAAGCAAAGCACCCGGACCGGTTTCGCCGGCCGGGTGCTTTCTTTTCTGTTTCTGCCGGGCTTGTGAGCAGCGCCGGTTGTGAAGTATGATCGTTAATAACCAACTTATGTCGACGCAGTTGGTCGCGCCGTGCACAGCCGCAGCCGAAGGGAATCAGTCATGAAGACTTCGCTCTGCACTCTGGCTGTTCTTTTTCTGTTCCTTCTCCTCATCGCGACCGCTACCTTCGCGCAGTCATCATCGATGGTGAGCTTCGGCGGCCTGGTCCTGGCGCCGGCGGCCGACACGCGCAATCTCATTTCCATCGACACGGCCTATGATCACACCGTCGCGGTGTGCTCCGACGGCACGGTGGTGGGATGGGGAGGCAACAAGTACGGGCAGCTGGATTTCCCGGTTCCCAACGCTGACTTCGTGGCGGCGGCGGTGGGCGGCGGTGCAACCGCCTCGCACACGCTCCTTTTGAAGGCGGACGGAAGCATCCTTGCAGTCGGAGCGAACTCGTCCGGTCAATGCGACGTCCCGGCCCCCAACGCGAATTTCGTCGCGGTTGCCGCGGGACAGATCCACAGCGTCGGCCTCAGGGCGAATGGAACCGTGGTCGCGTGGGGCAGCAATTCGTTTCGGCAGCTGGTTTTGCCCGATCCCAATGCCGGTTTCAAGGCGATCGCCGCCGCGGCTGTTCACAGCGTTGGGCTCAGGACCAACGGCACGATCGCGGTGTGGGGCAGCGGCCTCGCGGTCCTGTTCAACCCGCCTTCGGATCCAGGCTTTGTTGCCGTCGCCACCAACGAAGACACGGGTGTGGCGTTGCGCGCGGACGGTTCGGTGGAGACCTGGGGCGGCGGCTTCCTGTATGGGATCGCGCCGCCGTCGCCGAACACCGGCTTTGTCGCGATCGCTGCCGGCGACAACAATCTGGTGGCGCTCAAGTCCGACGGAACCGTCGTGCAGTGGGGAGGCCCGGCGAGCCTTCCTTCACCCAACTCCGGATTTGTGGCGGTCGGCGCGGGACCGAATTGTGGCGTCGGGATCAAAACCGACGGATCGTTCAGCGGCTGGGGCAGCAATGCGCGCGGACAACTCAACGTGCCGCTGCCGAATGATCAGATCGTGAAAATTGCCGCCGGCACCAACCAGGTGATGGGGCTGCGCACCGACGGGAGCATCGCATGTGTCACGAGTATTACCGCCCTCAACGTGCCGGCACCCAACACGGATTTCAGCGCGATTGCGGGCGGTGACAATCACAGTCTCGGGGTCAAGTCGAACGGAACCGTCGTGGGCTGGGGAAGCAACGCCCAGGGACAGCTGAATGTGCCGGCACCGAATTCCGGTTTTGTCGCGGTGGCGGCGGGAAGTTATCACAGTCTCGGCCTGAAGGCCGACGGTTCCGTGGTGGCCTGGGGAAGCAATGGCTCCGGACAGTTGAACATGCCGACGCCCAATTCGAACTTCCTGCAGATCGCGGCATGTGCATCATACAGCCTCGGGCTTAAGTCCGATGGAACCATCAGCGAGTGGGGCTACGGTCCGCGGGGGGGCGGAAACGGTCCCGGTGTTGGATTTCCCAACACGAACTTCGTCTCGATAGCGGCCGGCAATGGTGTTGCGCTCGCGCTGCGCGCCGACGGCTCCCTTGCGATCTGGGGAGACGTGAGTTTCGACGCGACGTACACGGGCCCGTCGCTGCCCTCGCCCAACACCGGGTTCATTGGCGTTGCGGCGGGCCTCGACCACGCGGCGGCGCTCAAGGCCAACGGGTCGGTGATCGTCTGGGGACCCAGCTACTACAACACCAACAATCAGCTCCAGCTTCCAGCCTCGAACAGTAATTTCACTGCGATCGCGGGTGGCGCGTACCAGACCCTCGCCATTCGCACCGACCAGGTGCCGGTGCCGGTCCTGCTGCAGCACTACGAGTCGGCGTGGCGCGACGATCGCGTGGTCATAACGTGGCGGCTGCTCGATATCGACGGTACGGTTACGTTCGACATTAACCGCAGGAACAGCGCTGGCCGCGTGGAACGTATCGGTGCACCGGCCGTTATGGACGGGCCGGGAGTGTTTCACATCGACGATGTTGATGTGGAGCGCGGTGGGCGCTACACCTACATCGTGGTCGTGAAGCAGAATGGCGAGGGCATCACAGCATTCGAGACCACGGTGGACATTCCGGCGGCGATACTTGCGCTGGGGCCGAACCACCCCAACCCGTTCAATCCGGAAACTGCAATTCCGTTCACACTCGACCGCGCGCGCCACGTCACTCTCTCCGTTTACGACGTGAACGGAGCGCGTGTTCGCACGCTTGAAAGTCGGGTGGAGTCCGCCGGTTCGCATACCGTGACCTGGAACGGCCGGGATGACACGGGCGCACCGGTCGCGAGCGGCGTGTACTTTGCGCGTCTCGAAGCCGGCCGTGTGCTGACCCAACGGATGGTGCTGCTCAAGTAACGGCGCTATTGTCGCCGCTCGAAGCGAACCGAGTCCGGCGGAGCGATGCACAACCACACCGCGTCGATTCTGCCCTCGGCACCCACCTCGAACCGTCCCGGGTACCCGTCTGCAATGAACCGGTCGCGCCCGGTGAGATCGACGCCGAGAGAGAGGGCGCCGATGGTTGCGCTCAACGAATCTCCCTTCACCACCACATTCAGCGTTCCACAATCATCGTTGTAGAAGTCACCCGCGTAACGTGCGGCCGGCAGACTCAGCGCGCCGCCGGTTGCGCTCGTCGCCTCGGCGTTTCGGGCGGCACGCGCACGCACCATGTCCAGCAGCGCGGGCATCATGTTCGGGTGGGAGCGGGGCAGAGCGGCGTCGAGGGCCTGTGCGGCCGCGACTTCGGCCAGAAACACCGAACCCGGACCATTGGCGGCCACGGCCACGCCCAGGTTGCGTCCGGGGAGAAACGCCAGGAAGGCGCCGGAGCCCGAGTAATTACCGTTGTGGCAGTAGAGCGTATCCGCGTCGAAGGTGCGCACATCCCACCCCGCGCTCCACGCAATGCGCCGTTCCCATTTCAGTAGTGGGTGGGGGCCGGCTGCCTCGGAGGCGAGCAACGTGCGCATGCTGCGCAATGCCGCTGCCGGCAGCACGCGGCGACCGTCGAGCATGCCGTCGCCCAGCTGCAGCCGCAACCAGCGCGCCAGGTCATTACCGGTGGTGAATATCCCGCCCGCGGCGTGCATGGTGGCGTCGCTCTTGAGCGGCGTGGCGAGCACGAGATGCCCCTGCTCGTATTCGTAGGGACGTGCGACGTTGGCGTCTGCCCACGCCGCGGATGCCGCGCAGGTGGTTCGCGTCATCCCCGCGGGCACGAAGACGCGCTCGGTGACCACTTCCTGCCACGGCTTGCCCGTGACCGACTGGATCACACGGCCCAGCAGCGTGTAGTGGAGGTTCGAGTAGGCGAATGACCGGCGCGGCGTGGTTTCCGACAGCAGGCGATAGTAGCGGCCATCCGTCATTTCGCCGGTGTACGCATCTCCGAAAGTGATCGTCTTGTTCACGAGCCCCGGACGGTGTCCCAGAAGATCGCGCACCGTAATCGAATCGGCGTAGCCCGGCGTGGCAAGAGTGAAGCGTGGCAGATAGCGCCGCACCGGTGCATCCAGATCAATACGGCCGTCGTTCGCGAGCAGGGTGACGGCGCACGCCACAAACGGCTTCGTGCACGAGGCGATGTACATGCGCGTATCGAGATCGACCGGCAGGCTGCGGTCGGTGTCGCGCACGCCCAGCAGGTCTCGGCGCACAATGCCGTCGCGGTTCACGACCACCACCATCATGCCGGGAATGTGGAGCTCCTGCATGGCACTGCTCCATGCGGTAGCCAGCGAATCCGGCGCGGCCGCCCGCGCAGGAGAACACGCCGCGATCAACGTGATCAGCAGAATCCACGGGCGTGCGCTTGCGGCCGAATACATACGCATGAAGACCTCCGTGTCTCGAGCAATGGAGAAACGCCGTATGTTCGCTTTGACCGGCGCAGGCGCCCGTTGGTTTCAAGAAAATGAGCGGTGTGACGGCACTCGACGTTGCCGCAGGCGTCGGGTATGATCAGGAGGCCGCAGGAAAACCGATAACGCATGCGAGAATTCACCGACGGTTCCACTGCCATCGTGCGCGGCGCGCTCGACGCCGGCTGCACCTTCTTTGCCGGTTATCCCATCACGCCGGCGTCTCCCATTCTGATGCACATGATGCGCGAACTGCCCAAAGCGGGTGGCGTGGCCGTGCAGGGTGAGGACGAAATCGCATCGATCGGCATGTGCATCGGCGCGGCGCTCTCGGGAGCGCGCGCCATGACGGCAAGCAGCGGACCGGGACTTTCCCTCTACAGCGAAAACATCGGGCTGGCCATCATCGGCGAAGTGCCGCTGGTGGTCGTGGATGTGCAGCGCCTGGGGCCGGGTACGGGCGGTGCCACCACCGTGGGACAGGGTGACGTTCAGTTTGCACGCTGGGGCACAGCGGGCGGCTATCCGATTATCGCGCTGGCGCCGTCGTCGCTGGCGGAGTGCTACTCGCTCACGCGCCGCGCCTTCGACCTGGCGGAACGTTTTCGTTGTCCGGTGTTCGTGCTCTCTGATAAGGAACTCAACATGACCACCAATACGGTGGATGTGGCCGCGTACGCGACACCCGCGGTGCGCGCGCGCGCCGCCCTGCCCCCGCGCGAAAAACCCTACCGGTTTCTCCCCGCGGGCGATGTGCCGCCGCTGGCGCAGTTCGGCGG
>DASRYI010000171.1:0-4494 GCA_035687255.1 Candidatus Krumholzibacteriia bacterium
ATCCGAACATGCGCGCGATGCCCGCGACCGCCTCTTTCTCCATGGCCGACGAGGCGCGGCCGCCATCGAGCGCGTGATTGTTGGGATTGATGGTCATGGCGAGCGCATACGCCAGGCGCGCCACGGGATGTGGCGGTTTCAGCATCTGCCCGACGTACAGCGGATGGTGATACGGAAAGTTGTCGCGCAGGCGATCGGCGGCGGCCAGCAATGCGTCGCGCATGCGCGCGTCGTCGTGGCTCTCGCGAACCGCGGGCAGATGCGCAAAGCTCTCGCGCAGGTGGCGCAGGGCGTCATCGAGCAGGGAGAGTTCGCGCGCATCGAAAGTCATGCCACGATACTAGCGCGAAACGTGCGCGAATCCCACGGTGGAAACCCCGCCGGTCACCGTCCCGCGGGTGCGGTTGCCCCCTTCATTCCGGCGGCGCAATACGGTATGATTAACACCTGCCCATCGACCCGGGAGGTGGAAAATGAAACCAGCGTTCCTGGCCGCCGCGATTCTTGTCCCCCTGTGCGCCGGTTCAACGCATGCCGGCATCACGTATCCGTCCGCGTTGTTGTTCAACCCGGGCTACGCCATCGGCCAGCCGGCCGGCTTCCCCGTGCACGATGTGCCGCCAACGGTGGGCGGCCCGCTGCAGATCATCGGTACCGTGTACGCCGTCAACGCACCCTTCGACGACCTCCTTCCCGCCGGACCGTACGAGATGACCTATGTATATGCCGGCGCGACCTGTGTGGGTTGGGGCTTCTGGGACAACATTCCCTGTTCGGGCGGTATCTACGGCTACTTCACGGGAGGAACCCTGTCCGTGTATCTCGACCCCACACCCGATGCGGACTTCTCGAACAGCGCCACCTTCACGGATGGCGAACTCGTGCTGCAGGCCGACATCAACGGGATTTCACTGCTCGACGACGATCCCTATATCGCATGCCCGCCGGCCGGGGATTCGCCCGACATGACGATGTCCTTCCGCTTCAGCGGCGGCGCGTGGTTCTACCGTGTCGTGACGGATGGAATCGGCTACCCCGGTGTCTGCCACGGCGAACTCGACGACACCGTGCCGCCGGACCTGCAGGCCGCCGGGTTCACCTTCCGCGTGGACGGCAACCTTGACGTGTTCGAGCAGATCGCCGTGAGACCCTCGACGTGGGGTTACGTGAAATCGCTGTACCGCTGAGGGAAACGCGTGCGCGTCACAGTCGCGACGGAACCAGCCCCAGGCGTTCCAGCTCCGACACCACCGTGATCGCCGCGCTCGACGCGGCGTAGTCATCCGAGCCGGGGTCGACGACGTCGCCCGTCGCAGACCACACCATCGCGGATCGCTCTCCCGACATCCACAACTCGACGTCGCATGTCAGCGACCGCCAGCCCGCGGCCGTGTCACCGCTCCAGACCTCGGTATGTCCGGTGAAGCGGTACCAGCGCGGCACCATCTGCGCGCGCGGGGTCGTGTACCCCGGAATGTAGAAGGAATTGCGGTCAACCACGTGCTCGTGGATCACCACCACGGCATCGCAACCCTGCCTGGCCGCCACGCGAAAAACGGCGGCGCTGTCCGGCATCGGCCACGACATGAGGCGGTAGGACGGGGTCACGGTCACGCCCTTCTGTTTGAGCACGTCCGCAAACCGCTCCTCCCACAACGCGCGGGCCTCGGCGTCCTGCCACAGGGCCACCACCATGACATGCGTGGCCGGCGCGGACGCGTGATCGGCATCGATCCAGAGATTGACGAGATCGGTGCGCGGCGCCGCGCACCCCGCAACGGCGAGCGCCAGGACGGGAACCAGACCGGAGAGAAGACGGGCGCGCATGACAACACTCCGTGGCCGGCGCGATCAGAGGAAGCCGGCTCAACGGAGAAATGGTAGCGCCCGGATTTGTGTCCCGCAAGGGGACGAATTCAGTTCTGGGAGAGTTTCTTGAGAACGCCCTTGGCGACACACTTGAGCGTGTCGAACACGCCGTCGCCCTTGACCGCCACCGCCGGGAAGCTCGGAAACTTCTCCGGGTTGAGTTCCTGCTCCAGCTCTTCCAGAGCAATGACGTCGTCCATGTCGCGCTTGTTGTACTGCACGACAAACGGAACGTCCTGCAGGTTGAGCTTGTACTCCTCGAGGTTCTCGTGGAGGTTGTACAGGCTCTCGATGTTGGCGTCGTAGCGCGCCGACTGGGAGTCGGCCACGAACACAATGCCGTCCACGCCGCGCAGGATCAGCTTGCGCGAGGCGTCGTAGTACACCTGGCCGGGCACCGTGTACAGGTGGAAACGGGTCTTGAACCCCTTCACCGTTCCCAGCTCCAGCGGCAGGAAATCGAAGAACAGGGTGCGATCCATCTCGGTGGCCAGCGTGATCAGCTTGCCCTTGGTCGAGGGATCCACCTTGTTGTACACGTACTGGATGTTGGTCGTCTTCCCGCACAGACCCGGGCCGTAGTACACAATCTTGCAGTTGATCTCGCGCGACGAATAGTTGATGAGCGACATTCCTGGCCTCGTGTTCCCCGGTTAGTCTTTGAACAGCGAATCGATTTCCTTGTTCAGCTCGTCGGCAAAGCCCTTGTCGAACTGCTTCAGGTCCTCGTTCTCGTACTCGAGCTTGTTGAACAGACGGTTCAGGACGGTGTCGAGGTTGTCGACGGCCTTCTTCACGCGCAGGCGAACCAGCCCCAGCGTGGTGCGTTTGTTGAACAGCACGACCAGGATGATGTGCTGCGCAACGCGCGCGAGATACATGCTCTCATCGACGCCCTGATGATAGAGCGTCGAAAAATCCTTTTCACCGATCAACGTGGCCAACTGCGCGTTGGCCTCGAAGTCCGCGGCGCACAGCGACGCGAAGCTCATGAGGTCGAACTCGGGCTCCATGCCCACGCTGGCGATCAGCTGGCCGGTCTTGTCGATGAGGAGGACGCTCGTCGAGTTGGAATTGTCGATGAGTTCCTTCAGGACCGAATTGATGGCCCAGTAGTCCTCTTCGTAGATGGTCCAATCAGCACGTACCATGATGGCTCCGTGGGTCGTGGGTCGACGCTGCAAAAACAGCCCGGGACCGGACCGTCCGGTCGCGAGCCAGCGCTAGAGCGCTTCGCGGCGATCGATGGCGCGGGCGAGGGTCGTATCGTCAACGAATTCAAGGGTCCCGCCCATCGGAAGCCCTCTAGCAAGTCTCGTGACAGTACAACCCAGGCCCGCAACGGAGCGGGCGATGTACAGGGCGGTGGCGTCGCCCTCGACGGTAGGATTCGTGGCCACAATGAGTTCGCGGATTTTTCCGTCCCGGACACGGGCCGGAAGGCTGCGCAGGTTCAAATTTTCCGGCCCGATACCGTCCACCGGAGAAAGTACTCCGTGGAGGACGTGGTAAAGACCCCGGTAGTGACGGGTCCGTTCCATGACGATGACGTCCTGGGGCTGCTCGACCACGCACACCAGCTCCTGGTTCCGGGCCGGATCCTTGCAAATTGCACACGTCTCATCTTCGGTGATGGAGCCGCACCGGGAGCAGAAACGCACCTTCTGCTTGAGCTCGGCCAGGAGCACCGACAGGCGCTCGGCGTCCTGGCTGTCGGGACGGAGCAGGTGCAGGGCAATTCGAAGCGCGCTCTTGCCGCCGATGCCAGGCAGGCGCGAAAGCGACTTGACCAGAGAAGAGAGAGTTTCGGAACCGAAATCCATGCGCGGCGGGAGGGAGGTTCGCTAGAACAACCCCGGAATGTTCATGCCCCCGGTGATCGCGGCAATGCGTTCCTTGGCGGCCTCGGACGCCTGCTGGTGGGCCTGGTTGACCGCGGTCATGATCATGTCTTCCAGCATTTCGCGGTCGCCTTCCTTGATGGCGTCTTCGCGGATGGTGAGTTTCACGACCTCCTGGCGGCCGTTCATGCGCACGGTGACGGCGCCGCCGCCGGAGGTGGCTTCGAATTCCTCCTGGCCCAGCTCCTCTTCCATCTTCGCCATCCTGGCCTGCATCTGCTGCGCCTGCTTCACCATCTTCATGAAGTTGGTCATCGCATCTCCTTAGGTCTGATAGCGAACGATTTCGCCGTCGAATTCCTTGATGAGTTTCTGGAGCACGGGCTTCTTCTCTTCCGAGACTTCACGCAGACGCTCTTCGGGAGCCACCTGCTTCGCCGCCGCTTCCTCGATGGCCAGCGCCCGCTCTTCACCCTCCAGGATGCACACCACTTCCACGGCGCGGCCGAAGTAACGCTCGAACATCTGTTGCACAAACTCCAGGCTCTCGGGCCGCGAGGTCTGCTCGCGCTGCAACGAGAACAGTTTCTGGAAACGAATCGCCAGCTTCTTGCCGTCGAATGAAAACGGCTTGCCCGAAATCAGGCACACACCCAGCGACACGCGCTTCTGGCGCACGAAAGTGACGAACCCTTCCCACAGCTGCTGCACCTTGGCGAGATCCAGCGCCCCGTCGGAGGGCACGGGTGCGACCGCGCCGGCCGCGTCGTCATCGGAGCTCTCC
>DASRYI010000172.1:0-4651 GCA_035687255.1 Candidatus Krumholzibacteriia bacterium
AGTGAGGCGACCACGTTGCGGCCGTGGGTGTCGAACACCAGCAACTTGCCGTCGCCCATGTGGGCGATATACAGGCGGCCGGTCAGGGGATCCAGGCTCTGGTAGTCGAAGCGGGTGGCGCGGCCCGGCAGGGGAACATCCGCAACCGGCAACAGGACGTGGGCCGGGGCGGCCGACACCAGCGCGGGCAGAAACGACATCGCCGCAATAACGGGTGCCAGGCGCAGGAACAGCGGCGCGAAACGCCGCGCGCGGGACCGCGTCGAGATGCGTGCCATGGCCCCGCCCGAACAGCTTTGCGAACGGTGAACTTCAGGCATGTCTACTTCAGCAGCACCATCTTGCGTGTGTCGCTGAAGCCGGCGCTCTCCATCCGGCAGAAATACACGCCGCTTGCCACCGTCAGTCCACGGTCGTCTCTTCCATCCCAGGTTGTCACGAACACATCCGAACCAGAGGCGTGGTAGCGGTCGACGAGCGTCCGCACGTGCCGCCCCGCGACGTCGTAAACGGCGAGCATCACGCGTCCCGGAGCGGTTACGCGATAGCGAATCGTTGTCGACGGATTGAATGGATTGGGGAAGCAGCTTTCCAGTCCGGCGCGTAACGCGGGCTCCGCATCCACGCCGGTGGCCGCGCCCGCATCGTCCCAGCGCGCAACACAGGACGACGCCTTGTCACCGGCGCGATAGAACAGACCGCCCGCGTAGAGGTAGTTGTCGACCAGCGCCAGCGCATAGACTGTGCTCCCGACGCCGCTGCCCAGCGTCTGCCAATCCGTCCCGGTCCATTTCGCCATATGCGCGGCGGGTGTGCCACCCGCGGTGCTGAACCCGCCGCACACATACAGGCCGCTCGGGGTGGAGACGATGTCATTGGCGCCAGAGCTGAGACTACCGCCCACGGCGGACCACGCCGATCCGTCCCACCGGGCGATACCTGTCATCGGATTGCCGTTCGAATTCGTGAACGTTCCCGACGCGTACAGCTCATCGTTGTACACGGCAAACCCGTTCACGCCGCTGTTCAATCCCGCGCCGACCTGGGCCCACGCCGAGCCGTCCCACGTGGCCACGTGGCTCGCCGGTGATCCACCCGCTGTCGAGAAGTTGCCGCCGACATACAGGAGTCCGTTCCACACGCACATCTCCACCACCGAGCCGTTGGTGCCGGATCCCAGTCCGTGCCACGACGTCCCGTCCCATCTGGCGATGTTCGCCGCGGAGACGCTGCCCGCTGTCGAGAATGAGCCCCCCACATAGAGGTCGGATCCGTCGGAGCGGATCGTATAGAGCAATCCCGAGCCGCCGGATATTCCTCCGCCAACGTCGTGCCACGAGCCGTCCCAGCGAGCCAGGTTGCTCACCGTTACCCCGCCGGCATTCGTGAACCGTCCTCCCGCAAACAGGTCTTCACCCGTGTGCTCGAGCGCGTAGACGCTCAGCGATGCGCCGGTGAGGCCGGTGCCGAGCCCTGTCCATTCGGTTCCATCGAAGTGGGCGATGTGTCCTACCGGCGTATTGCCCGCATACGCAAATTCGCCGGCGGCGAACAGCCCGCCGCTTCCATCCGCCGCCATGCAGCGCACAATTGTGTCCGTCCCGTATTGCGGCGTGTCCGCCAGGTTGTACCAGGTTGTCCCGGTCCATTTGCCGAGTCCATAGCTGATGGTCCCGCCGACGTTGGTGAAGTACCCGGCAACATAAATCGTGTTGTCCTTCACCGCGACCGCCCGCAGGTTGCCACTGGCTCCGAACGCGGGGCCGGTGTACGCGTGCCACTGGGCTCCGTCCCACCACGCGAGGTCCTTGCTGTTCACGTTTCCGCCGACCTGGTCGAAATCTCCTGCCACGTAGAGATTGCCGCCGCTGGATGCGGCCGCAGCCAGGTAGGCATTGTCCTGTGAGCCGATGCCACCCCCCACCTCGGACCACGAGACTCCGTTCCATACCGCGATATCGCGAATCGCCGTGGCCCCCGAACTTTCAATGCTCCCGACCGCGTGCAACTGGCCGTTGAACCATTCGATGTCGTTCACCTGGTACTGGAGTCCGTCCCCCAGGCTGGAGAGGTTGGTCCCGTCGAAGCGAAGGATGGCGTCGTAGAGCGGGGGGAACATATAGGGTTGCCACAACTGGCCTCCCAGGTACAGATACGTTCCGTCGGTCTTGAGACAACTCACCGCACCGCGATAGCTGCTGGAAAAGTAATTCGTGCTCCAGGTTGACCCGTCCCACTTGACCAGCACCGGAATGGTCTCACCACCGTCCGTGATCTGCACCCAGCCTCCTGCATACAGGTAACCGCCGAAGCGAACGAGCGATGTCAGACTGAACCCGTACCCGTAGCTCAGGTTGATTGTGCCCAGCGTCGCCCATGCGTTTCCATCCCAGTGATAGACAGAGGACGAGAAGAAGACGTTGCCGGTGGCGTACACATCAGCCCCCTCGATCAGGAGTGCCGACACGCCACCATCGGGCCCGTTGCTACCCAGGGGCTCCCACGCGCTCCCGGTCCAGTGGGCGATTCCGGGCGCAATAACATGGCTGATACCCTGAAATGGTCCGGCGAGATATATCTCATCGCCGACGAGCTTGATCACGTCAACGCGACGGTAATCCGCGCTCTGGGCGACCGGACCCGGAAGGCCGAAGTGGGCATCCCAGAGCTGGTCACCGGATTGCGGGAAGGACGGGGACGGGGAAATGAAAAGAACGACGGCCGCGAGAGAAAGCAGGCAACGCGGATCGAATGACATCGCCGCACCTCCGGGAGCAATGCAACCGGGTGAGTTCTACTGCTTTGCTACTGCGGCAACAAGACTAGTCGAACCGGAACCCGCTCTCCCGGATCTTCTGGAACATGCGTTCGATGCGCGTCTCATCGATCACCATCGAGATGCGCATGAAGTCGGGACAGTGGTTTCCAAACGCCGATCCCGGCGCCACGATCACACCGGTCTTGAGGAAGAACTCTTTGGCGAACTCGCCCGCGTCTGGGTAGCGTGCGGGCACGCGATCCCAGATGTACATGGCCGCTTTGGGCGGCGTTAGCTTCCAGCCCAGTTTTGCGAATCCTTCAATGAAGAGGTCGCGCCGGCGCCGGTACATGGTGCGCTGTTTCTCCGCAAAGTCCACGGGACTTTCCAGAATCTCCGCGCCCGTGCGCTGGATGGCCATGAACTGGCTGAAATCCATGTTGGCTTTGATCTTCACCAGGTTGGAGATGACATCGCGGTTGGCGATCATCCATCCCAGGCGCCAGCCGGCCATGTTGTAGCTCTTCGAAAACGAATGAAACTCCACCGCGAGATCTTTCGCATCCGGGACTTCGAAGATGCTGTGGGTCGGCGACCCGGGCTCGAGCGTGAGCTCGGAGTACGCCAGATCGGAAACCACCACAAAGTCGAACTTTTCGGCCAGTGCCAGCGCCTCGCGGTACACGCTCAGGTCGGCAACCGCCCCGATGGGGTTGTTGGGATAGTTGAGGAACAGAAACTTTGCATCTTCCCACACCTTGTGGGGTACCGCGGCAAAATCCGGCAGATAGTTGTTCTCGGGGCGCAACGGCAGTTCCACCACGCGCGCTTCCACGATCCTGGCCGCACCCAGATAGGCCGGGTAGCACGGCGTCGCGATCACGATGGTGTCACCGGGATCGATGTACGCGAGCATCAGCTTCGCGATCCCTTCCTTGGAGCCGATCAGGGGCAGAACTTCACCGTTGGGATCCGCGCTGACGTCGAAGCGCTTCTGATACCACTTCGCCACGGCGCTACGGAACTCGGGCGCTCCATCGAAGGGGGAATAGCGGTGGTTCTGCGGGACCTCGGTGCGCAGCTGGCGGTTGAGCATGTCGATGATCTCGGGCGCCGGACGCTGGTCGGGGCTGCCCACACCCAGATCGAAAAGGTCCTCGGCGGGCCGCGGGTCGGCTCGCTTCATCTGGGCGATTTCTTCGAAGACATATCGGGTCGACGTCTGAAGGCGACGCGCCGGCGTAATCATTCTGTTCGGAGCCTCCATGCAGCACTCCCGGGTTAGTTATGGGTTCGGAAGAGAAGACTAACAGGTCCGCGGCGCTTCGTCAAAGGGCGGGGCCCTGCGGCGTTGCCGCGCTGCGACGGCGCGTGCTACCCTCCGCTCGCCCGGCGCGTCGCGATGCACATCCCATCCATGATGCTCCTGTTCGTATTGTTGGTCATTCTGCTGGCGGCGATGGCGCTGCAGATGGTGTGGGCACTGCGCCACGGCTACCCCCCCGCCGGAACCCCGCACGTTCTGTGCTTCCACAAACTGTCGGACCGCTTTCTGTGGGAAGGAACCTGGACGACGCCGGGGCGTTTCGCCGCCATCATCGACCGGCTGCGCGCGCGCGGGTACACCTTCATCGACGAGGCGCACTACCTCGCGGCGCTCGATCATCCGTCGGCGGATGCGGCGATGCAGATCTTTCTCACCTTCGACGACGGCTATGCCGACACTATCGAGGCCGCGCACGCGGTGCTGGCGCCGCGCGGAATTCCCATGCACGTGTTTCTGGTATCCGACTACGCCGGCCGTGACAATGCATGGGACCTGTCCCTGGGGCGGGCTCCGGTACGCCATCTCTCCTGGGAGCGTGTGCGCGAGCTGTCCCGGATGGGCGTCAC
>DASRYI010000173.1:0-17522 GCA_035687255.1 Candidatus Krumholzibacteriia bacterium
GACGCGGCGGCCATCGCCTCCGGCGACGACGTGCGCGCGGCCATCACATTGTCGATCTCGATGCGCGCATCGCCGATGTCACGCAGCCGTTGCCGCGCGTCTTTCTCCAGGCAGCGCTTGAGGAGGTCGCGGATACGCGACGGGGTGCGGGACGGCAGTGCGTCCCAGTCCGGGTCGCGCTCGAGAATCTTCGCAATCAGATCGGAAACGGTATCGCCCGCGAATGCCTGGCGGCCGGTGAGACATTCGTAGAGCACGCAGCCGAACGACCAGATGTCGGTGCGCTTGTCCACGGTGCGGCCGCGCGCCTGCTCCGGACTCATGTAGGCGGCCGTCCCCAGAATCACGCCCGCGCCGGTGTGCTGGTGCGTGAGCGTGGGCGAATGCGAGAGGCTTACATCCGAGCCCGTGCCCGATCCCACGCCGCCCTTGGCGAGGCCGAAGTCCAGCACCTTCACGTCGCCCGCGGGCGTGATCATCACGTTGCCCGGTTTGAGATCGCGGTGGGCAATGCTGGCCTCGTGCGCGCTCTCCAGCGCCGAGGCCACCTGGCGGCAGATCTTCAACGATTCGTCGATGGAGAGCGTGCCGTGGTCGAGCCGCTGCGAGAGAGTTTCGCCCTCGATGAATTCGAGGATGAGGTAGCGATGGCCGTCGATGTCTTCGAGGCCGAAGATGTTGGCGATGTTGGGATGCGAGAGCGACGCCAGCAAGCGGGCCTCGCGCTCGAAGCGCGCCAGCCGGTCGGGATCCTGCGCAAACTGCGGCGGGAGGGCCTTGATGGCCACGTCGCGCCCGAGCTTGGTGTCGCGGGCACGATACACCTCGCCCATTCCACCCGCACCCAGCGGCGCGACCACTTCATAAATTCCGAGTTTGGAACCGGGCGTTAGCGGCATTCGCCCCCTACCACCGAATGATCAATTTGGGGTGGGTGCCGATTTTCTTCTCGAACTGTTCGGGCACGAAGTCGTTGATGTCGGTGATGGTGTCCTTGCCCCGGTTGAGCATGACATTCCAGATCTTGTCCTGGATGCCGTTCTCCCTGGCTTCGAGAAGGTTCCGGGTGATTTCCCAGGTCTCGAACAGGCGCCGGCCGATGATGTTGTGAATGGTGGTGCCGCGCACGATGTTGCGCTGGAAATCCTGGATCTTGAAGTCGCCCTGCTTGAGGCCGAACAGCACCACATCGCCGCCGCGGCGCACCGACATGAGCGCGTTGTTGACCGATGAGTTGTAGCCGGCCATCTCCATGGCCACATCGACGCCGTCGCTGCCGCTGAACTTGACCACACGCTCGACGACGTCGGGGTGCGCCTTCCAGCCGTTGCGCTCGTCGTTTTCAATCTTGAACTCGACCACATCATCCGCGCCCAGTTTGCGTGCCAGCGCGGCATTCACGGGATTGGGATCGATGCCGATGATGCGCGCCGCGCCCAGCGCCCTGGCGATCATCACCACGAACTGTCCGATGGCACCCACGCCGAAAATGGCGACGGTCTTGCCGCGCAGGTCGACGGCGGTGGAGGCGTGCACGGCGTTGCCGAACGGCTCCTGAACCGCGGCCACTTCGGGGCGAATCTTGTTGGGATCGGTGCGCCACAGCACGCTGGCCGGCAACTTGATGTACTCGGCGAACCCGCCGTCCTGCGAAATACCGATGATCTTTTCGTTCACGCACACATGGCGCTGGCCGATGAGGCACTGGTGGCAGCGGCCGCACGTGATGTGCGATTCCGACGCCATCAGATCACCCTTCTTGAAACCGTAGTTGGCGGCTGCGACCGGTCCCATCTCGGCCACGGTCCCCAGCACTTCATGGCCGATGACGCGCGTGGTCTTGCCCTCTTCCTTGAGCGAATTGTGGATCATGGCCTTGAACGACGTGCGGAACCAGATGCCGGCGTCGGAGCCGCAGAACCCGGTGTACTTGAGCTTCAGGATCACCTGGTCGGCGTCGTGCGGGTCGCGCGGATCGATTTTCGGCTTCGCCACCTGCACCTTGCGGAAGCCGCGCGTCTTGTCCCATTTGTCCTTCTCGGTGTCGTAGACCAGCGCCCACATCGGTTCGGCGATGCGCGGAAACGGCACGCGCGACTTGCCGACGACGGCAGCGCCCGTCGGGTTGCGTTTGGCGGTGCGGCCGTTCTTGGCGACGCGCGGGGCGGACATTGTGCGCCGGCCGCGCGTGTGGTTCTGGCTGACTCTCGTTCGCGTCATGATTTGGATGTCCTTTGGTTGAAATATCGGGATGTCACGCGGCCCTCGAGTGGCGTGCGGCCCGTGGTTCCTGTGGCAATGCGTCCGGCACGCGGCCGTAGAGTGTGGCGCCACGCGCGCGTTCGATTTCCACGCGCACGGTGCCGCCGATTTCCACGCCGTCGCTGGGAATGATGGTGTGCTTGAAGGAATCGGTTCGACCCGACACAAAGCCGGGGCTCTTCTCCGCCGTTTCTTCGATGAGAATATTCTGCTCGCTTCCAACCAGCGCGTGATTCTGCTCGCCGGTGATGCGCTTCTGCAGGTCCACCAGCTCGACAATGCGCCGGGTCTTCTCTTCCGGGGTCACATCATCGCGGAGCTTTCGCTCCGCGTATGTCCCTCTGCGTTCCGAATACTTGAAAATGAAGGCGGCGTCGAAGCGCACGTCCTCCATGAGCCTGCGCGTCTCCTCATACTCCGCGTGCGTCTCGGTGGGAAAGCCCACGATCACGTCGGTAGTGAGTCCGAGACCGGGAATGGTGGCGCGCATCTCGTCCACCAGCGCGCGGAACTCGGCGTTGGTATAGGTGCGGCGCATGAGATCGAGCACGCGGTCGCTGCCCGCCTGCAACGGCAGGTGGATGTGCTTGCACAGCTTCGGGTGATCCGCGATCGCGCGGATCAGGTCCGCCGGAAAATCCTTGGGGTGCGGCGAGGTGAAGCGCACGCGCTCGATGCCGGGGACGTCGGCCACGCGGCGCATGAGATCGGCAAAGCGCGTCTCGCCGTGACGGTACGAGTTCACGTTCTGTCCCAGCAGTGTGACCTGTTTGTAGCCGTCGCGCACCAGCGCCTGCACTTCGGCCACAATGCCGTCGGCGTCCCGGCTGCGCTCACGTCCGCGCGTATATGGAACCACGCAGAAGGTACACATGTTGTCGCAGCCGCGCATGATGGCAATCCATGCATTCACGCCGCCGCTGCGCACCGGGTCGACGCCGGTATAGGTTTCAGTCGTCGAGAGCTTCAGCGCGGCCTTTTCCAAGGCCGCCGTCGGTTCAATGACGCCCCGCGACGCATCAATGAGCTCGGGCAGATGCCGGTACGAGTCCGGCCCCGCCACAAAGTCCACTTCGCCGTGTCCGTCGAGCAGGTCCTGCTTCAGGTTCTGCGCCATGCAGCCCAGGATGCCGACAGTCAGGTCGGTCGAGCGCAACGCGCGGATGCGCTTGAGCTGCTGCAGGCGGCCGTAGATCTTCTGGTGCGCCTTCTCGCGGATGGCGCAGGTATTGATGAGCACCACGTCGGCGCGGTCGAAGCGCTCCGTGAGCGTGAAGCCGCGCTGAACGAGGATCGACTTCACGAGCTCGGAGTCGTACTCGTTCATCTGGCAGCCGTAGGTTTCGATGTGGACCTGAAGCGTCATGAACTTGCGTCGGGACAAGGTTTTAGGTCGAGTGGAAACTATACCAGAACCACCGTCCCGCGCAAAGACCGCGATTGGTCACCAGCCGGGCCTCCCGCGGCCCGGCACGCCCCGTAGCGGGCACGGGAATCAACTGCTTGCATAGATGCGTATGGGGCCATAGGTTGAAAGGGTCACCTCGTCTGTGCTCCACCCACCCCACCCGGCGAATTCTTCGCAGTCGGACTCAATCTCCTCCGCGGAGGTGCTCCATGTCCCTGAGAATCAGCGCCCTGTGTTTGCTCATCCTGTTGCTCGCCGGCGCCACCCGCGCGGCGCCCACGTACACGTGGGGTCACGGCTACGGCGACAGCGACACGCAGAATCTGTGGTCCGTGGCCACCGATCCCACCGGAAACGTTCTGATCTGCGGTTCGTTCTACAGCACCATCACCATCAAGAGCACGCTGACATCGGCGGGAATGCAGGACGCATTCATCGCGAAGCTCGATTCCGACGGCAACGCGCTCTGGAATCACCGCGTCGGAGTCGGCACGTTTGACGACATTGCGTGGGACGTCACCAGTGACAAGGATGGCAATGTCATCGCGGTGGGCGCCATGTCTCCGACCGTGGGAAACAGAATTCCGGTCGGGATCGTCAAGTATGCCCCCGACGGAACCCAGCTGTGGATCAAGACGTTCGGCGCGAACCAGACGAACGACGCGGGGCAGTTCGTCGCCACCGATCTCGCCGGCAACATCATCGTGGCCGGCCACTACCAGGATACGATCGATTTCGGTGGCGGGTCATTGTCGCCGCCCTTCCTCTCGTCCCAGGCCATGTTTCTCGTGAAGTTCGACCCGAATGGCAATCACATCTGGAGCGAGACCCTGGGCGATGATTATGCCGCCACGGCGGGCATGGAGGCAGACGCGACCGGCAACGTCGTTCTCTTCGGCCAGTTCCAGCACACTATCGACTTCGGTCTGGGCGCGCTGACGTCCGCCGGACTCAACGATCTGTTCCTGGTCAAGTTTGCTTCCGACGGACGCGCGTTGTGGAATCACCGTTTTGGCAACGCCGGTCTTGATCCTCCCGCCTGCCTTGCGTTGGCGCCGGACGGACGCGCGGCCATTGCGGAGAACCTTGACGGTGCCGTTGACTTCGGTGGCGGGCCGCTCACGCCCACAGGTTCACCGCAGCCGGCGGTCGCCGTCTATGCACCCGACGGCTCATACATGTGGAGCAAGACCTTCACCGCGACGACCTACGCGTTCGGATACGGGATGACGTTCGCCGAGAACAACGACCTGGTGCTTGCCTGTAACGGCTCGGGATCAATCGATTTCGGCGGCGGGCCGGTGGCGGCGTCGGGCGTCTTCTACAATGTATTTGTCGCGCGTCTGTCCGCGAGCAACGGCGCGCATCGCTGGAGCTTTTCGTTTGCCGGCGATGACAACGTCTACGGATTTCCGGCCATCGCCCATGGGCAACTCATCGTGGCGGGCTACATGGACGGAGCGGCCGATCCCGGTGGCGGCCCGTTGCCGTATGGCGGGGCTACCGATGTCTTCGTCGCTGGATATGATGAAACGCTGACCGGCGCGGGTGCGCCCCGGCTGACGGCGGTGCTGGACCAGAACATTCCCAACCCGTTCAATCCCACGACATCGATCCCGTACACGCTGGCGCGCAGCATGCGCGTGGTCATTGGCATCTACGATGTCTCGGGTGCCCGGGTCGCGCGTCTCGACCAGGGTGTGCAATCGCCCGGCGCTCACGCCGCCACGTGGAACGGGCGCGACGGCTCCGGCCGTGCAGTGGCCAGCGGTGTGTACTTCTACCGCATGGAAGGGTCCGCAGGCACGCCGCAGCGCAAGATGATGCTGCTGAAGTAGGCGGGCCATGCGAGCGCCCGCCTGCATCAGCTCACTCGGGCGTCTGTGGCATGCTCTTGCGAATCATCTCGAAGAGTTGCTGGATGCGCGGATCCGGTCTGGGAGTGCGCCAGTGTACGGTGGCCGTCTGTGCGGGTGACGCGGCCGGAACCGGATCCGTGATGGGAATGGTAATGTTCAAATAGTCATTTCCGTTCACCAGGTGCAGCACGGTCGGCGTATCAAAGCCGCCGTACATCCCCACGGGATCGACTCCGGCCTGGTATCCATCGTTGTTCACGTCCACATACGCGCCCACATAGTAATCGCCGTCGGGAAAGCCCTGGTCGACCGAGTCCACGTACCAGGCGAGGTCGTACCCGTGGGCCTGGGTGGCGAACTGTGAATCCAGGTTGTTGGGATCGAAACCCCCCGCGTCGAACAGCCCGACATACACCGGCCAGTTCGCAGATGCATACGCGCCGTCATAGGACACCCTGCCCTTCACAGCGCGAACATCGTAGAGCGAAAAATCAATCCCGCTGGCGTGGTTGCCTCCGCTGATGGTGACCGTGTCATAGAGTCCCTGGAAGACATCGAGACCGTAGCCACCGATCGCATCGCCCCACCAGGGGTAGTAGTAATGGTCTCCGTTGGTATCCATTATGGCCAGTACGGGGTATGAGCCGTCCGGCACGTGCGCGAGCAGGTATGTGCCACCGGCCGTCACGGTGGTGGCACCGAACACGGTGTATGTCTGCAACAGCACAGCGGCGCCGGCCGGGTCGGCTGCCGGCGTCCCGGGATCTCCGGTAACGGTTCCCGCAATGCTCCCATCATTGAGTTTGTCGCCGGTCGTGAAGACCCAACTAAAATAGTTCGTCATCGGATTGCCGTTGAGGTCGCTTACGTCGTTCGGTGCGAGCGTCAGGGTGTACTGCTGGCCGGCCGAGAGATCGCTGCTCGGGTCCAGGGTCAGCGTTCTGCCGTCGTCCGACCATGTCGGCGTGGTCAAAAAACCCGGTGAGGCATACAGGCCGGGAATGCGCGGGCTCATGGGCTCCGAGAAAGTGATCTGAATGTTCGTGCCCACGTCCACACCCGTGGCCAGGTTCGCTGGCACTGTGGACACAACCGTGGGCGGTGTGTTGTCCACCACGCTGGTGGTATGGAAGGACCACTCCACGTCGGGCATGACGTTGTTCGCTTGATCTTCGAATCCGGTGAGAGAAATGGTCTGCGTCTGGTCATAGCCGGGCAGGCTCGATGGGTCGAGAAGAAGCGCCGTGCTGTTGTTCCGCCCCAGCCTGTAGAACCCGACCGGGCCGGAGGGTGACGTCCAGGCAGCATTGCCGCCCAGAATGGCCTCCGAAAACTGGATTTCGATCTGAGTGCCGATGGGAATCCCGGTTGCGCCGGGTGCCGGCGATTGACTCACGATGTACGGGGGCGTGGTGTCCGGCTGGTTGGATGCGATGAACAGTTTCTTCGCGGCGGTGATGATCTGGTTGCCGTGAAGGTCCGCGACACCGGTGACCGACAGCGTGTACGTCAATCCGTTCAATGGCGTCCAGGTGGTGATGGATACCGTTCGTTGGTCGGTCAGGAGTACGGCGGCGCCGGCCAGCAACGAATCTCCCGGCGACGCAGCCGAAGAGTCGATCGTCTGCGCGGTGACGACCTCAACCAGCTTGTAATTGTTATTGTCCTGGGCGGAACTCTTCGTCACTGCTTCGTTGAAGGTCACCTCGAAATGCGTCACGTCCACCGGTGTCACGGAAGCAATGGCCGGAGGCGTGGTATCGCCCGGGGGCGGGCCTGAACCATTGTCACTGCACGCGGTCATGGCGACCAGGAGCACGAAAGCAGCCAACAGGGAGAACCTGGGACGGAAGATCATTACAAGCACCTCCGGCGGGGCGAGTCGGACAGGTGGGGCAGTCGAAGAGGGCCACGCGTGACCGGCCGGGCATCCGGCGCGGCGGCTCCTCGCAGAACATCATGATGACACACGCAACGGCTCAGGACAACCCCGGTGCGCTCATTTACGCGGCCGCGCACCGTTTTGCGGTGTGTTGATATCAACGAAGGTCACCGCCCGATGACGATTTCCGCCGTGCCGATGAGGCCGCCGTGCGTCGAATTTGTGCCCGGTGTTGCAGGCGTGCCACCAGCGGAACCGCCCCCACCCGAGCCATCTCCGGCTCCACCGCCTGCAGAGCCGCCGGCCGCGATGGGAACTGTCGCCCGGCCCGAGACACGAAGCCACATCGCCGCCGTGAACCGCCACCACACCGCCACGTCAGTTTGGACCGCATAATCCGAGCCCAGACTCCACGATCGTTGGTGGCTTTCGTAGCGAAAGAAGAATGGAAAAAGCACGTCGATCCGCTCCAGCCACTCGAGATCGGTGTCACTGCTCCACCATTCGAAGCGCGTGGACAATTCTCCGAGAAACCGTTTCTTCTCCAGGCGCCCGGCCGCCCCGGCGAACCATGTGTCGAGGTGCGTGTCGAAGTCACCGACCCGGTATCGCCGGGCGGTGAAGACGTCCCAGATCGTGAACGGCCACACGTCGAAGAAGGAATCGCCATGGTGTTCGGCATGCAGCCGTTCCCAGCCACCGAAGAAGGACAACCACGGCAGCGGAACCACGTCCAGCCTCACAATGGGATTGGTGATGCTCAGATCATCGAGATGCATGTAACGAACATCCTGGAAGTACATCGCGAGGTCCAGCGTGGCATCGGTGTAGTCCACGCGCAGCCTCGCGCCAGGGCCGCGTGTCACACCCGGCGAGAGGTGCGGCGTGAGCTGCAGGCGGTACGCGGGCTCCAGATGATAGTCGAGACTTGCACCCACGCCGTACCGTTGCCACCACACCCGGTTTTCGAACTCTTTCACCGCGTCACCCGAACCGCTGTTGCCCTCGTAAAGACCCCAGGCACGAATGCACGCCGGTTGTGTGTTCAGCTGGAAGCGGGCAAACCAGCGATCCGTATCGAACGGAAAACGAAACGGAAAACGGCTCCCGTTGATTTCTTCGTCCACCTCCAGCGCGTTGGACATCGTCTCGCCGACGACCAGGAAGCTGGCAGCATCATTCCAGAATAGCTGCAGTTCCAACTCGCCGAGGAAGGCGCCATTCCCGCCTGCAGCGGCCAGCGCATCCATTCTGCTCACACCCAGGGGCAGGTCCCGGGCAAGCGAATAGCCCGCGATGCCCTTCGCCCCGTTGTTCTCGCGCTGCCCCGTCAACCGGTCCGCGTCGGTGTACAGGTTTTCCTGCTCCAGGGACAATCGGTCGGTCCACGCGGATACACCCAGCAGTAAGTGGCCACGATGTGTTATCGCGGTGATTGCTCCCATCTTCTGCTCGTAGTCCTGAAGACGAAGGTTGCGCCGCTCGTGGTAGATGTCCCAGTAGGAGCCCTCCGCGGACACGAAGGACGCGGGGTAATGCGCCGCGTCCTCGAGCAACGAGCGAAACTGCCGACCGAAGAACAACTGCGTGAATGGAATATCCACCGCCCAGGATGCGGACGGGATCGCAAGCAACGCGGCGATGAGAAAGGCGGCGAAGGGACGCCGCCTTTCTCCATGCGCGTAATTATCGTGAACGGCCACGGCCGCTCACGAGATACATGCTCGCCGGCGGATCGAGAATGTCGATCAACTCCAGCCACCGCGCCCGGGTCATGTCGGGAAACAGCCCGTGGAGGGTGTAGTCGGGCAGATAGGGGAACCGCGCCGTCTGGAGGTCGACCGGGTTCCCGTTCGGTCCATCGAGGAGATCGAAGAACGAGGCGCCGTCGAAGCTCCACCAGCGCTGGTGGAGCGTCACGTCATTCACAGACGGATAATAGACGAAGCCGCACGAGTGCGGGCCAGTGTGGGCGTAATTCCACCACTCGTAGCCACTATTGTTGTATGTGGTCAGTGAATCGACACTGGTTCGCCATGCGCCACCCGGAATGTTCCAGCGGTGATAGGGAAGCAATGTGTTCCAATCGGGAACCGGATTGGTGTACAGCGTGCTCAGGTTGACGGTCCAGGTGAACGGGACGTGGTGCGAACCCAGCTCCTCGTTGAAGACCACCGGTCCGCTTAGAACCTGCTGGATGAACGCAATGACATCCTCCACTTTCGTCCAGTTCTTCGCGAAGTTGGGCGCACCGGGATCGCCGAGTCCCGAATCCAGATCGGTCAGGTCCGCCAGCTTGATCACGTTTTGATCGGACTCGTTCTGGCGGTTGCGGATGAACGTCACCGCCGATTCCAGCCGCGTGAGTGTGCCCAGCAGGTCGGTCTGCGCGTTACTCAGCGGGGTCCCGCCGTTGCGCAGAGACAGGAAACCCGTGCGCGTTTCCATGTTGTAGTGCGCAAGATCAATCCAGATGGAATCGATTGCTGTCGACGTGTCGTCATACGTCCTGAAGATTTTTAGATCGACCATCCCGCCGCCAATGTCCGTCGCGTCCACCGTCCACGCGTACCGGCAGTTGTCATTGGCGAGATAGCAGATCTGGTCCAGCCAGTCATAGGTCCCATCGTGGTCGAACACATCCTCGTCGTACGCGGTGGCGGCGCTGAAGCCCGAACGCAGCGCGTGAACCGCGGCGCTGAAGACGAGAATCTCACCCATGTCGATCACGATGTCTTCGGTACCGTGTCCGGTTTGAACCGTGAGATGGAGTGACGTGCCGGTTTTCTTTTCGACGATATCAAGATGCTTGATCGATCGATTGAGCGCGGGAATCACGGTGTTCGTGATGATGTCCTGCACCTTTCCAACCGTCACGTTGGCGGGAAAGGCCGCGGCCATCCGCGTGGAGGTGGCCACCGGCAACATCACCGCCAGTTGGAACTGGCGCCCCAGCAGCATGTGGCGAGCGTCGACAGGCGCCAGATCGAAAGGAGTCAGCTCGACGGGCGGAAGGATACCTTGCGGCCCGCAGCCCCAGGACTGCAGGCTGTCCACCACCGCCCAGATGTCACTGCTGTAATTGAGTTCGACGATCTCGAGAATCGCAAGGCCCAGATGAGCAACGCCGTTGTTCGCCTGGTATTTCAACGCCTCTTCGAACTGGCTGCGTTCGGAATTGAAACGAACGTTGCGAAGCTCGGAATTGCTGGCGCTGTTGAGCGCAGCCAGGGCGTCGCCAAGGGCGGTGAAGCCTTCGGTGGCGATCTGATTGGCTTTGGTTGGATTCTCGGGGGGGGTCTTGTCTTCGCTTACGGGGTTGTTACTACACGCGGCGCATACCACGCAGACCAGTAAGGCGAGGACGCGATAAAACCAATTCATCGCCGGTCCTCCTTGTTCAGGTTCGGTAACTGGCTGAGGAATCATGAGATTAATTGGTCAGGTAGCCTGGTGTCAAGCTGACCGTCGACGGCTCGGGATCGGCCAGGCTGTAGAACTGGACTGTGGAGCGAACAACAACGGGGTGGCGACAAGACGTCGCCACCCCGTTTGCCGAAAGAAACCGTTGGTTTCTTACTTCACGTCGGCTGGCGCCACCGGCTGCGGCACCGCGTTCTTGATCGGCGGCAACGACTTCAGATACGCGAATACTGCCTTGAGCTGATCATCCGACATGTCCTTGATGAACTCCCACGGCATCGGCGGCAGAATGGGCCGTCCTTCGCCCATGTGCTTGCCCGTACGCATCGCCTTGATGAACACGTCCGCCGTCCACAGACCGATGCCGGTCTGTTCATCGGGCGTGAGGTTGGCGGCGTAGGAAATCCCCCACGGGCCCACCCACGCCTGAAGATCCGGCGAGCCCAGGACCCAGTAGCCGGGCTTTAGCGCCTGCTTGTCCATGGGCGGAAGCGGCTGAGCGGCCGGATAGCCGGACAGCGTCTTCGACCAGTCAAACCCCATCCCCTGGGGACCGAAGGTCTTGGGCGTGTGGCAATCGTGACACATGCCGTGCATCACGAGCGCTTTTCCCTGCGCCACGAGATCGGGAGCAGCGTTGTCGTTTGCAGCCAGAGCAGCGGACGATGCAATCACCAGGGTTGCAAACGTCATCAGGCTCACGAATAGTTTCACTGAGAGGCCTCCTTCTTACGGTCGGTTCAAACTACTTCACATCAGGCGGCGCGACTGGAGCCGGCACCTGGTTCTTGATGGGGGGAAGTGATTTCAGGTACGCGAAAATTGCTCTTAGATCATCGTCGGAAAGCGTCTGCAGATTCTGGACGAACATGGGCGGAAGCAGCGGACGTCCGGTGCCCATATGCTTGCCCGTGCGCACGGTCTTGACGAAAATGTCTTCCGTCCACAAACCGAGTCCGGTCTGGTCGTCGGGCGTGAGGTTGGCGGGATACGAAACACCCCACGGACCGACGAAAGCCTGCAGATCCGGCGCCATCAGGACCCAGTAACCCGGCGTCAGCGCCTGCTTGTCCACCGGCGGCATCGGCTGTCCGGCGGGATGACCGGAGAGCGCACGCGTCATGTCGGGCACGGGACCCTGGGGAGTCATGTTCTTGGGAGTATGGCAATCGCCACATCCACCAAACGACACCAGCAACTTTCCGCGCGCGATCAGATCGGGCGCGGATGTGTCACCGGCAGCCATCGCAGCGGATGCGGCCAGCACGATGGCAATCGCCACCATGGTAACGTAGCGTCTCACGGACACCTCCGAGGAGCTTTGCTGAACTGCGAATGGAAAGCGAAGGAGAGATTAGTCCTGCGGAACCGAAAATTCAACCACGCTGTCAGCGAGTAGTTGCCCCGGATGATTCTTCGTCGATGGATGAGCCACCCGGCTGACGCTCCATGGTGCGGGCCATCTCGTAAAGCCTCTGCATCTTCCCGCCCGTGACGGGCGCCGGCCAGTGAACCGCGGTCGCCGCAATCCCGGGTACCGGGTCCGATATCAGGATGTCTGCGCCGAATGCGTCGCTGCCTTTGGCGAGATGCACCACCGTGGGTGTCGCCACGCCCCCGTACACACCCAAGGGATCCACGGCCCGGTTGAAGAGCCCGTTGTTGTCCGCGTCCATGAATGCACCCACGTAGTAGTCGCCGTCGGGAAATGGCGATTCCATGTTGTTGAGCGAATACGTCCCGCCATAGGGCGAATACGCCAGCGTGACCGCTACCGGTTGGGACGTGGAGGGATCGAATCCGGCCTTTGCAAACAGGCCGACGAACGTGTTCGGCGTGTTGGATTGATAGGCCCCTTCGTACGTCAGCCTGCCCGTGACGAAGCTCGGATCGTAGATCGGGAAATCGAGGTTTGTGATGTGCGCTCCACCCGTCAGCTGGACGGTGCTGAAGTCAAAATCCCCGGCGGCAGGATCCGCCCCATACGCGCCAATGGCATCGCCGTCGCCCGTGGGGTTGCCGTCACCGTTCGTGTCCTTGAAGGCCAGGATCGCGTACGACCCATCTTCGAGATGCATGATCGTGTAAGAATCGTTGCCGACAACCTGCGTGTAGGCGAGCGGTGTGTACCAGCCCGCCACCACAATCGCGCCGGTCGGGTCGGCCGCAGCGGTTCCGGGAGCGCCCGATACCACACCAGAGAAGCTGCCGTTCTCCAGACTCTTCCCCGTCGAAAAGACGATGTTCGTGATCCCGGTTACGGTATTTCCGGCGAGGTCGTACACACCGGTTGGAAACACCGTGATCGTGTACTGCCGGTCATTGAAAAGCGCCGCCTGCGGATCGATGGTGAACGTCCTGCCGTCGCCGGACCACCACATATCGCCGCTCATACCGGGGTTTCCGGCCAGTTCGAATTGAAACTGGTTGATCGGTTCCGAGAACGTAATCGAGATGTTCGTGTTTACGTCGACATTCAGGGTTCCGTTCCGCGGTGACGTCGCCACTACCGTCGGGGGCGTACGGTCGACAATACTGGTGGTAGTAAACGACCAGCTTGCCGGCGGCATCGTGTTCTGAATGAAATCCTGGATTTGTGAGACCGTTATGGTCTGTCGCTCCTTGTACGCAAGCAAATGGCGCGGTGTGAGCGTATAGGTGGTGCCGCGAACACTCAGGTAGTAGTCCACGGGACCGGATTCGGCGTTCCACTGTATTCCCGGCCGCACCGTACTGGGATTCAACGGCTCGGAGAACTCAATCACCACCGGCGCCCCGACAGCCACGTTGGACGCACCCGGAGCGGGAGAGCGGTAGTAGATTTCCGGCGGTGTGTTGTCGGCCGAATTGTTCGAGATGAACGCGGCAGTCGCGGGCGTAGTCATCCGGTTGCCGTGCGTGTCCAGGACGCCGGACACCGACAGGCTCATCTTCAGATGGAACATCGCCGGCGTCACGGTCATGGTTACCGTTCTCCGGTCCGGCATCAGCGCGGGAAACACAATCATCGTATCTCCGGGAACACCGAGGGCCAGGTTGGCATAATCGGTGGCGGCGAGCACATAGTTCGACCGGTTCTCGGCCGAGTCCTTGTTCAGTGCTTCGCTGAACGTCACGTCGACGTGATACACGTCATGCGGTGTCACGGAAACAATGGTGGGCGCAGTGGTATCACCGGGCGCGACGGAACCGGAGTTGTCGCTGCACGCAATCGCCATGAGCGCAACCAGCGGCGCCAGGGCCGGACGGATATTCACTGGTCCGCCTCCTCGGGCAATGGTCAGAGCAACCGGGCGCGTGACGAGGAGCGGCGACCCTCAAGCCCGGTGCGGGGTGATTATCAAGAATAGCACAAAAGAAACCGGGCACCGGCGGAGGTTCGGCCGGAGCCCGGTTCCGGTGGCAGGGGTGCCACCCGCGGTTCAGAGCAGGCTAGTCGAAGTTGATATGAATGTCCGGCGAGGACGCCTGCTTGCGCTCCTCGTCTTTCCAGTGCGCCTTCATTTCCTTCCAGCGTGGATCGGCGCGCAATGGATCGAGATCATCGTCCCACCGTGCATGCTGCCACATCCGGAAGCCGGCGTTCTCCGACTTCTCGAGCCATGAGAAGGCCGCGTCTACGTTTCCTTCCTGCGCAGTCGAGCACGCCAGGTTGTACATCATCACCGACGGCTTGAAACCCAGGTCGAGCGCCTTCTGGAAGCTGGCCGTACCGGCCTTCGCATCACCCGACTCCAGCTGTGCATAGCCCAGGTTGAACCAGGCGCGCCCGAGTTTGGGATGATCGCGCGTCATCTCTTCGAAGTGTGCGAGCGATTTCTTCCAGTACTTGTCGTCACTCTCGTGGCGCACCTTGCCGTTCTTGAAGACCCACCCGTTGTCACCCCACGAGTTGGAGTAGTTGAGCTCCAGATCTTCGGCCAGATCCACCAGCTCGTCGAAACGCTTGTTCTTGTGCAGCGAGACCAGGTCGCTGTCCTTGCGCATGTGTTCCGGGTCCACTGAACCGGTCGCGATGGCCTGCTCGAGGAGCTTCAGCGCTTCGTCGCTCTTCCCCTGCAGTGCACGCGCACACGCCTTGTTATAGATGGCATCTTCGTCTTCGTTGCGGCTCCGCTTGAACTCGTTGTCGAATGCCGTGGCCGCTTTGTCGTATTCGCCCACACGCATCAGGTCGACGCCCACCGAGTTCCAGTCTCCGTCATCGACGTCCGTGCGGCCGGCCAGGCGGTCGTAGTCGCGCAGGGCGGCACGTCGCTGCTGCTGGCCTTCGTCGGATTTCATGACGGTGTCCATCAGCTTCTTGAAACGCGGATCCTGGCGCAATGAGTTCAGATCATCGTCGCTGGCGTACTTGCCCAGATCGTCGAAGCCCTCGTCGAACGCCTTCTGCAGGGCATCGATCGCCTCCGTAGACTGGTCGTCGAGCGCATAGGAGCATCCCGCGTTGTAGTACGCCGTCGCAGTCTGGAATTCGAAACGCGCCGCATTCATGTAGGCGCGGGCGGCCTTGCCAAACTGCTCGCGGTGGTAGTAATCCGACGCCCGGTTGTACCATTCGGCGCCGTCGCTTCCCTCGCTGTTGTAGTGGTGATTGCCGGCCACGCTGTACCGGAATTGCGTCTGGATACTGTTCTGGACCTGTTCCTGGAGTTTCTGCTGCTGCTGCTGCGAGAACTCGTAGGAGTAACCGTGGTACGGCACCACGGCGCAACTCGACGCGGTGGGACGCACGGCGGCGGTGAACGCAAAGACGGCCAGCGCCGCCGCCATCACGAGGCCCGTTATCCGCGCACGCACGGGACGCGGCCGCCCCGACAGGATTGACGCCACCCGCTCTTCCAGCGTCGAACGCGCGGCAAACGCCAGTGTGGCGTGGCCCAGCAGGTCGCGGCGCGCCGTGAGACGCGCGATCGACACCAGGTGTGCGGCGTAGTCCGAGCCCAGCACACCGGTCGACAGCACCCGCTCGTCGCAGGCGCGCTCGGATTCGCGGCGCACGTGGCGCGAGAGCATTACAACCAGGGGGTGGAACCACAGTGATGCACCCACCACGCGGGCGAACAACATCGACACGCAGTCGCTCCGGCGGATGTGCGCGATCTCGTGCAGCAGCACCACCGCCAGACGTTCGCGTGACCATTCGGCAGCGGCCGCCGGCAGAATCACGCGCGGTCGAATGACACCGGCCACCATGGGAATGTCGACCTCGTCGGATACCGCCACGTCGATGTGCCGGGTGACGCCGAGCAGCCGGCACGCGCGCTCGACTTCCTCGCGCAACGCTTCGTCGTCCACAAGCATCGCCCTGCCCGCCAGCCGGCGGGCTTTGGCAAACGACACGGCGAGGCGCACCAGCAGTCCCGTCCCCACCATCACCCACAGCACAAACCCGAGACGAATCCAGTTGGTGCCCGACGTGTACGCGCTTTTCACCCGCGCCACGACGCGCGATACAATCGACGCCTTTTCGGCGGGCACAAGCTGCGCGGGAGCCGCGTCAATCGCTCCAACGACCACCGGTGTGCGGTCCGCGTTGACGATCGCAGGTTTCATGTCATCGATCCGGTAGACCGCCTCGTCGCCGATGAGTTTCGCGGTTGTCACCGTCACCGGCGACTTGAGTATGGGAATGGAAACGGCCGGCAGCAGCTTCGAGGCCGCCGGCAGGAGTACGACGAGAAGCAGACTGCCGACCGCGACCGCGTGGCGCATGGTCGGCGGCATGCGGCGCGCGAGTGCGAGAAAGCCGCATGCGCACGCGGCAATGACAGTAATGCGGACCAGCCAGGTCAACACCGCGATGCTGGCGAACGCGTCGGGCCAAGCCATCAGGGAATGAATCGCGCCCATGACTATCGTCCTTCCTTGCGCGCGCGCTCGATGAGCGCGGCCATTCGGTCCAACTCTTCCTGTGTCAGTTCGGTGCTCGAGTTTTCGAGCAGCGCCATGACAGCGCCCGCCGGTGAACCGCCGAAGAATGTGTTCAACAGATGAGCCACCGCGCTGCGGCTCGCCTGTTCATGCGCGAGTGCGGGGCGGTAGATGTAGCGCTTGCCGTCGAAATCGTGTTTGAGAACACCCTTCTCTTCCAGGATGCGCAGGGTGGCGCGCACCGCGGAGTAACCGGGCGGCGACGGAATGCGCTTGTGAATCTCTCCGGCGCTCGCCTGGCCCAGCTGATAGAGGACATCCATGATCTCCCGTTCCCGACGACTTAGACGACTCAAGTTACGCGTTGGTTTCATGGCAGGTTTCCCCCGTGCGGAGTTTGAATGCTGCTTTTTTAGCATGTGCGAGAAAATTAGCACCAGGGCGCCAATCCGTCAATTGGGGTACGTCTGTATGGGTATGGGTGAAAACGAAAAGCCCCCGGGGGTGATCCCCGGGGGCTCTCCGCACGCATCACAGCAAGATGCTATTTGCCCGCCGGGAGCTGCGCCTGGTGCAGCGCCATGAACAGGCGCTGGAATTTCGTGCCGTGCAGCGCGCCCGACCAGTCGATGGCGTTGGTCGCCGTGAAGGCGGTAACCGGGTCCGCCATCAGCACGTTGATGCCGGAAATGTCTGCGCCATTGGCGATATGAATCGCCGTCGGTGTCGCGATGCCACCGTAGACGCCGGCCGCGTCGGTGGCCGGATCGTAAGTGACATTGTCGTTCACATCCAGATACGCGGCGACATAGTA
>DASRYI010000174.1:0-7620 GCA_035687255.1 Candidatus Krumholzibacteriia bacterium
ACGCCGGAAGACGTGGCGAAATTCCAGGCCGAAGATCTTCAGCCCAACAATTTCGTCATGCCGCCGGCGACCGAGTACTGCATCCCGATTTCTGCGCACATTGTGCGCACGGATGCTGGTACGGGTGGTATTTCGCTCAACCAGCTGTACCAGGGAATTCAGGACTGCAATTCCAAGTATACCGGCACCGGACTTCACTTCGTCCTGTACAACATCAGCTACATCGACGACGACGATTTCTACTACAACATCGACACCAACGCCGAGATCGATGCCATGCTGATGGTGAGCCCGGTGGCCAACACCGTGAACGTGTACTGTACGCCCAATCTTTCCAACGAGGATGGCGGCCTGTGCGGACGCGGTTCGTTTACCACCTCATCGCCGCAGGGTATTGCATTGAATAACGGTTGTGTAGGTGTGCCGAGTAACGACTCGTCTTTCCCGCACGAACTCGGCCACTACTTCGACCTGTTCCATACGCATGAAACGGCGTTTGGCGCGGAATTGGTGGATGGCTCCAACTGCTCGACGGCCGGCGACAAGCTGTGTGATACGCCTGCCGATCCGGGTCTGGATCCGGGTACCAACGTCGACAACGCGTGCAACTATTACGGCAGCGAGACGGATGGCAACGGAGATCACTACAACCCCGATACCCATCAGCTCATGTCGTATGCACCCAAACTCTGCCGCGACGTGTTCTCGCCGCAGAGCCGGACCAAGATCGTCACCACGCTGCTTACCAAGCGCGCGTACCTGCTCGACATCGGCTGCCCGCCGGTGGCGAATGCAGGCAACGATATCACTGCGGAGTGCGCCGGCACCTCCACGACGTCCGTCAAGCTGGATGGCAGCGGTTCCAGCGATCCCGACGGCGATCCGCTGACCTACAAGTGGTCGGCCACCGGCGTGTCGTTCGACGACGATACGCTCGAGATGCCCACCGGCAGTTTCCATTTCGGGACGACCACGGTGCGGCTGATTGTGTTCGACGGTGCATATCCCGATACCGACTACGTCGATGTCACCATTGAAGACACCACGGCGCCCGTGATTTCGTGCCCGATCGATACCACGGTGGAGTGTTCGTCGCACTGCGGCGTCGCCAAAACCGAGATCGCGAGCTGGCTGGCCGAGGCCACGGCGACCGACCTGTGTGAGGGTGTGGTCAGCGTGACCAACGACGCGCCCGACTGCTTCCCCGACGGCGAGACCACCGTGACGTTCTCGACGCATGATGCGGAGGGCAATCCCAACTCGTGCACGGCCAAGGTAACGGTGGTCGACACGACGCCGCCGAAGATTTGCGTCGATATGGATCGCAACTGTCTGTGGCCGCCCAACCACAAACTGGTGGAGGTGTGCGCGGACGTGGACGTCAAGGATATCTGCGATCCCAATCCGACGTTCGTCCTGTACAGCGTCAACTCGAGTGAGCCGGAAAACGACAAAGGCGACGGCAATACGGACGATGATATTCAGGGCGACGACACCAACACCGCCGATTTGTGCTTCAGCCTGCGCTCGGAGCGCCGCGGCGGCGGTGACGGCCGCACATACACCATCATCTATCAGGCGATGGATGCGTCGGGGAACGTGGCGTACGACACCACCTGTGTGAAGGTGCCGCACGACATGTCCGGCAATGCCCTGTGCGCATACGGGTTTGTGGCGGACGGTACCGCGCTTCAGAGCGGCGCCGGTTCGTTTGCAATGGTGATTCCTGGAACGAGCACGTTCAACGTGGGCAGCATCGATGTGAAGAACATCTATGTCGGCAACACCGCGAGCGTCGTTCGCGCCAGTGACACACGCCACGTGGACGTGAACAACGACGGCAAGACGGATCTCGCCGTGATGTTCAATTCGGTGAACACGGATCAGCTCAATGCCATGAGCGGGACGTCCACGCTCGGACTGTACTCCACATCCGATGATGGCGCTCTCAGCACGCAGGCCATCAGCGACGGCCCGGTGGGTCTCCACTTTGCCACGCTGGGTGGAGGCAGTTATCTGGTCAGCGACATCTATGTACTGGGCACGCCGGTCGAGATTCCCACCGGTGTGGGCAAGAAGTACGTCGATCCCGAGCAGCAGGGGTTGACGGCGGGGCCGGCAACGTCGCCGGCGTCCGCGCCGAACGTGACGGGACTGTCGTCCGTCCATCCCAACCCGTTCAATCCGTCGACCACGGTGGATTTCTCGCTCGCCAACAGCGGGCGCGTGACCATCGCGATCTATGACGTGCGTGGCATGCTGGTGCGCAGGCTCGTCGACGAGACGATGCCGTCCGGCGCCCACCAGGCACGTTGGAACGGCATGGATGACCGCGGACGGCCGTCGGCGTCCGGCATCTATTTTGTGCGGATGCTGGCGGGCTCCTACTCGGAGGTCCGCAAGATCGTCATGCTGAAGTAGGAGAAAACGCGAAGAGCGCGAACACGGCGCCCCGGTGCTGCGGCATCGGGGCGTCGTGCTTTTCGGGCGTGATTATTTCTGCTTCGGTTTGGGCGGCCGGTACGGGTCGGGCGTGCGCGGCGGTATCAACGGTTCGCGCTCGACGCTCTGGTTGAACCTGGCCACGATCTTTTCCATCTGCCGGTTCACGGGTTCATTCTGCCAGAAAACGTCATACTCCTCTTTGGGATCTCTGCGCAGGTTGAACAGCTTGCGCACGTTCTGCTTCGGGGACGTGGGCGTTGGCTTCCAGAACATGTGCATCTTCCAGTCCTGCCACTTCACCGCCGCCAGATCGCCGTACAGAAACACAACGATGTCGTCGCGATTCGATGTGGTCTGCTTCCCCGTAAACAGGTCGAGCTGATCGACGCCGTCAATGATGCGATCGTTGGGGACGTCCGCGCCGCCGAGATGCACCAGAGTGGTGAAGAGATCGGTGATATGCACCATCTCGTTGCTGGTTCGTCCTGCGGGAACATGTCCGGGCCAGCGCATCACAAACGGAACGCGCAGCGCGCCCTCCATGGCAGTGTTGTAGCAACCCGACCACGGGCCGGAGGTGCCGCGGTACGGATCCTGGCACTCGGCGCCGTCGTCGCTGGTCACGATGATGATGGTGTTGTCCGCGATACCGGCCGCGTTCACCGCGTCGACCATCTGGCCCACGTGGTAGTCGAATGCCATCATCGCATCGCCAATGGCACCCGCGCCCGACTTCCCGACAAAGTCCGGATCGCAGTAGATGGGAAGGTGCACGGCCGCCACCGGGACATAGAGAAAGAACGGTTTGTGCCCGGCGGCTTCGCGCCGGATAAACTCGATGGACTTTTCCGTGAGCATCCGGTCCATGAGCTGGCCGGTCTGGGCGTCGAGCACCTCCTGTTCCTCCACCTTGTGGCCGCGCTGTCCCTGCAGAATGAATGGCACGTCCGACCCGTTGGGAACAAAGCCGGGGCGCGCGGTGATGAGCTCGTCATCCCAGCTGCGCGCGATACCCCAGAACTCGTCGAATCCCTGGTCCGTGGGATAACGACCGGCGCGATCACCGAGGTGCCATTTGCCGAAGATCGCGGTGGCATAGCCGCGTTTGTCCAGCAGTTCGGGAATCGTCACCTCCCACTGTGTCATACCCGCGGGGCCGTTTTCCATGGGACCGGTTCCCGACCGGATGCCGTAGCGGCCGGTGAGAAACGCCGATCGCGACGGTGCGCACCAGGTTTCCACGTTGAAGTTGGTAAGACGCAGGCCCTGGGCGGCCAGCTGATCGATGCGCGGCGTCTCCACCATCCGGCTGTTGTCGTAGCACGACACTTCGCCGTACCCGATGTTGTCGCCCATGATCACAATGATGTTGGGCCGGGTGTCGGGAGAAGAAGAGGCGGCAAGCGCGGGCGAAACGAACAGCAGGGTAAGAAAGGCGGACAGGACGCGGCTCATAGAGCCGTGGATTGTACCACGACTCGCTCTGGAGATGTTTCGGTGACGGGGCGGCGTTGCTGCAGTACGCGATAACTCTGGAGAACCGCTATAAACACAATGGCACCCACCATTTCCAGCGTTTCCTCGATGGCGCTGAGGGTGTCATAACCTGCCGTCATTTCTGAGTGGAACCGTTCCACGTAACGTTGACCCAGGTATTCAAATCCCAGTGCACCGGTCACGTAGATCGTTCCCGCAAGAATGAACCAGAGAGCGATTCTGCGCGGCAACTGGAAGAGAAAGCGAAGATACAGCAGGCCGACCACGCCGACGAAGATCGCGTACGGTTCCTCCCACGAATACTCCGACATGAGAGCACTTGTGTGGGCACCCGCGATCAGCTTCGACAAACGCTCGTGTATTTCCAGACCTTCATCAGCGGCGAGATAGATGAAGAGAATCGCCAGACCGATCCAGAAAATGGTCCGTGGCTTCATGCCGCGCTTCTGGTTGAAACTGATTTTCCACAAAAGCGCGCTGCAGATGAGCAGGAGGCCGGTGGAGAACACGGCGGGAATATTGCGCTCCCCGTCGAGATCGAACAGGTCGCGTATTCCCATCAGATAATCGTGGCCGAATCCGTAGGCAAGCACCAACGTGGCAACGTGAACGCCCACGATGAACGCGGTGATCAACGCCAGAATGGCGGGCAGGCGACGATATTCCAGGACCTTGAATGACATGGTTTCCGAAATCCCCGGATGGTTGCATAACACGAACCACACGGGAGCGACGCGAATCAGAAACGGTAATAATTGCCGGGCGGCCGCCGGCTATTTCACTAAAAGAGGGCGTAGATGAAGGGAGCGATGGCGGACCCTTCCACAAGCACGATGAAAATACTCAGCAGCACGAGAATGAGGATGATCGACCCCATCCACCAGCGCTTGCGCGCGCGCACGTAATGCCACAGTTCCCCCAGGATGGCGAAGCGTTTGATGCTGTCCCTGACACCCATGACTCCATTATCGCCGATGGCGCGTGGCGTCGCCACAGCGAATTACGGCTGTCCGGACTGAATGCGCTGCATGAGCTCCAGCGTGGCCCGATGACCGGGTTGCCGGGCCAGGATGCGTTTGCATTCTGCAAGTGCCGCGTCATTGTCACCCACAGCGTGCAACGCGAACGCGTATCGCCAGCGCGGCTCGACGTCGTTGGGCGCCAGCGCGAGGCCGGTCTGGTAATAGGGGATGGCCTCGGCGGGGCGATGCAAGCGCAACAGAATATCCGCAGCCGTGATGTGCCCCACCGGTGACACCGGATAGATCTTGGCGAGGGCGCGGAACTCCTCCAGCGCGGGCTCCAGTTGCCTGGCTTTCAGGTATTCCGTCCCCAGCGCCTGATGCGCCTGATCCAGCCCCATGCTGCGGTGCAGCACTCGCTCGGCGTAGCGAGCCACGATTTCTGGCTGGGGCGGAAGATCGCGCGCGAGCGGCGCGTAGTCGTGCTGAAACGGCCACTGGCTCGTCATCGACTCCAGGCGCTGGCGCGCCAGTTCCAGATCCAGCGGCGTGATGCACGCATCGTGAACCGCCTGTGCATACGAACGCGTCTCGCCGTTCGACGGCGGAATGATGTCGGCGTGGCGCATCGCATCCCGGAACGCCGACGCCATCAGGATGGCTCCGCGCAGGTTGGGGTGCAGGTGTTCCAGAAACAGATTGATACCCGGCACGTGCTCCGGTGAATGCGCCGCGAACACCGCATCCATGTCGACCAGCGGCGTGTGATGTGCGCTCGCGACCTCGCGGATGATGTCATTGAAACGTGAGCACGCGCGAAAGTGCACGACGTCGTGGTCACGCGCGGCAATGTACTCGCGGCGTGCATCCGTGGCCGTGGTGTCGATGGCCAGCGCCCGGGCCAGCGCAAAGTGCGTGGCGGCGTACGTCGTATCCAGCTGGACCGCGGCGCGCATTTCCGCGATGTCGCCGTCGCGAATGGCGGCGTCGATGGTCTGTCGCTGGATGTCGTCGATCCCGTCGCGGTGCGCGCTGTCGAATGGCGGCAGATCGCGAAGATTGCTGGTGAGCGTGGAGATGATCACCTTCACGTTGTTCTTCTCCGCCACATCCAACATGTCATTGATATTGGCGCGGAACGCCGCTTCGGCCATCCGGTGCAGCGGGTCTTCCAGGCGGATCTTCTTCTTGCCGATCATCGCCGCCATCAGCGAGTGGCCTTCCAGCTTGTCCTTCTTTGCAAACATCTCGCGCACGCGATAGATGGTGTTGTCGAGCAACTGATACGTGCGCAGTTTGGCCAGCGTCATGCGGAACAGCGTGATGCCGCGCGTCGCCGACGCCGCGCTGGTGGACCCCGCGCCCAGCGTGCCGTAGAATTCGTTGTGACCCAGGTAGATGAGAAAGAGATCGGGCTGGTACTTGACCAGCTGCTTGGCAAAATCCAGCACCGAATACGAACAGATGGCCGTCATGCCGCAGTTGATGACTTCGATGCGACGGCCCGGGTACGCGGCGCGCAGGTCGTCTTCCAGAAATCCTGCAAACGAACCGTTCACGTGGAACGGAAAGCCCGCCACCGTGGATGCGCCCAGCACGAACACGCGCAGTGCGCCCGGTTCTTTTTCCCGCGTGAAGGTGCGAAATCCCACGCCCGGCTGAATGGAACGCAGCGCCGGCGGAAAGTAGCGCGTCGGTGCGTTGATGTTGAGGTAGCAGGTGTGGGTGGGGTCGTTCTTGAGTTCGAGCACCAGGTCGGTGTTGACCCCGTAGCCGGCGGCGCGCAGTCCCACTTCGAGCAGGACGAAGAAGGCGGCCGGCACCAGCACTGCGGCGAAGATCGTGACTAGCTTGCGAGCGAAGGACCGCTTCTTCATGCGGGCGTCTTGGCGCCGCGGGCGCCCAGCTCCGTCACCGCCACATCATAGGCGCCGATCGCCACCGCGCGTTCCGTTCCCATTTTGGAAATGCCGATGCCGATGCGCTTCATGGGGTCGTAGCTCACGTGGCGATCGCTGCCCGGCACCGCGATCTCGCGCGGCTTGTGCGCCAGGAACGAACGGCGCTCGGTTTCGTCTTCCAGGTTGAAGGCATGCAGCTTCGTGCGCGGTTCGCGGGTTCCGTCCCGCAACTGGAACGGAGCATTGAGCTCCTGCATCATGGTGGGCAGGAAGAGGTCGTGGGCGCCGCTCAGTCCGCCGCCGATCACCACCAGGCCATCGATCAGCGTGACGGCATTGGCAATCGCATCGCCCAGCGCTTCACCGAACCGGCGGTACGCCTCGCGTGCCGCCGCCGAATGACCCTTCTGCTCGTGGCGCGCGATCGCCTCGAGCACCTTCGGATCCGGCGCGTCGTCCGGCAACATGCGCGCGATCTCCGCATAGACGCGTCGCAGTCCGCGAATGCTCACGTCTTCTTCGACCGGAGAGTCGCGATGCAGTTTGCTGCGCAACCCCGAGATCTCTCCCGCGGACGTGTTGTCGCCCAGCATCAGTTTGCCATCGACCACAATACCCGAACCGATCCCCGTGCCCAGCGTGATGCCAATGAGGTTCCGGTAGTGGAGCGTGCTGCCGCTTTCCTGCAGTGCAAGGTTGATGGCGGGAAGTAGACCCGCAAGCGCTTCGCCGTGTGCAAACAGATCGGCGTCATTGCGAATGAAAACCGGAAGGTCGAAGTGGTGTTCCAGCATCGGCCCCAGCGCGACGCCTCC
>DASRYI010000175.1:0-5314 GCA_035687255.1 Candidatus Krumholzibacteriia bacterium
GCTGCGCCGGCACCCGCGCCGGCTCCCGCGGAGGAGGAAGAAGAAGCGGTTTCCTTCGACGAGGCGTACATCGACACACCGCTGTGCACCAGCTGCAACGAGTGCACGCAATTGAACAACCGGATCTTCACCTACAACGGCAACAAGCAGGCGGAGATCAAGGACGCGTCGGCGGGCCCGTTCAGTGACCTGGTGCGGGCCGCGGAACTGTGTCCGGTGCACATCATCCATCCGGGAAAACCCAGGAACCCCGGCGAACCGGGGCTGGACGACTGGGTGGCCCGCGCCGCCAAGTACAACTAGGGAGGACCATGGATCAGGCCATCGCAGTCGGGTTCCTGCTGGGCCTCGCATGCGTGCTGGCCGTGGCGCTGGCCATCGCCAATGCGCGCCTGAAGGTCTACGAGGATCCGCGTGTCGAGCAGGTCCAGAGCATGCTCCCCAACAACAACTGCGGCGCGTGCGGCCTTCCCGGATGCCGCGCGTTTGCCGAACAGGTGGTCGGCGGCAGCATTCAGCCCGCGGGGTGCACGGTAGGTGGTCCGGAGACGGCGGCCACCATCGCGGAGTTCCTGGGCGTGGACGCGGGCCAGGCGGTGAAGCGGACCGCGCGCCTCCTGTGCGCGGGTGGTTCCAACGTGGCGGCGCAGATGGCCGAGTACCACGGCCATCCCTCGTGCCGTTCGGCGTCCACGGTGGCGGGGGGAGGGAAGGCGTGTCGCTACGGGTGCCTGGGCTACGGCGACTGCTTCGACGTCTGCGACTTCGACGCCATTCGTATGAGCCCCACCGGACTGCCCATTATCGACGCGGACAAGTGCACGGCGTGCGGTGACTGCATCGATGTGTGCCCGAAGCGCGTGCTCGAACTCTATCCTGTCGAGCAACGCCTGATTGTGCAGTGCAAATCCGAACTCGAAGGCGATCCCATGCTCGACATGTGCCGGGTGGCATGCACGGGATGTGCGCGCTGCATCGCCGACGCCTCCGAGAATCTCCTGAAAATGCGTAACAACCTGCCGGTCTTCAACCGCGACCTCATGCACACGCAGACCGCGGAAGCGACTCGGCGTTGCCCCACGGGGGCGATTGTCTGGTTGGAAGACACGCGCTTCCAGACCGGCATTGGAGAAGATATTCATGTGGTTTCGCAAGCCGGACAGCGGCGCTAAGCAATATCCATTCGCGGGAACCCCGGGTGTACTGACGGGGTACGACGCCGTTCTCGACGCCGAGGGCGTCGCGGGCGACGTGCTGGTTGTGCCTCCGGCGGACGACGCGGATGCACTGCTTTCGTCGTCGGCGCCCGCGGCCGGTAACGGGGCGCGCACCGCCACGTCCCTGGACGTGCGCGAAGCGGGGGTGGGGGAGGCTCCCGCGCTGCTCTCCGGGCTGGCACTCGAGGGCATTCGCGCGGCGGCCGTGATGGATTCCCTGGGCGCGGGCGCCGGGAATCTCGCCGCCGCGGCCGGCAAGCGGCTGGCGTTTGTGATTCATCTGATTGCACGCTCGCGCACGCGCCAGGCGGCGTCGCCCAACGGGTCCCATGACGACTACTATGCGGCCGCTGACACCGGCGCGTTTCTGATGTTTGCCAGCAACGCGCAGGAAGCCGCGGATTTCACGCTGATCGCGCACCGCGTGGCCGAACAGTCGCTCACCCCCGGCGTGTGCGCGCAGGACCTCTATCACACCGGGCATTCCGTGCAGAATCTGAACCGCCCGGACGCGAAGCTGTCGATCGAGTTTCTGGGGCGCAGCACCGATACCATCGCAAGCCCCACCGATGCGCAGTCCATTCTGTTCGGCGCCGAGCGCCGGCGTATTCCCGTGCTGCTCGACATCGACCATCCCGCGGGTGTGGGCGGTGCGCAGGACCGCGAAAGCTATTTCCGCGCGGTGGCGGCGCAGCGCCCGTTTTTCGCCGGGCATCTTCCGTCGATCGTGGACGATGCCATGCGCGCGTTCGGCGAGCACACGGGGCGTGTGTACCAGCGTGTGTCCGGCTACCGCGTGGACGACGCCGAGTTCGTGATCGTGGGACAGGGTGCGGTGATGGAAGACCTGGCCGAGGTGGTCGACACGCTGCGGCGGGAACGCAGGCTGAAAGTTGGACTCGTGAACGTCAGCGTCCTGCGCCCCTTTGCGGGCGCGGCGCTCTCACACCTGTTGATGGGCAAGCGTGCGGTGGCCGTGATCGAGCGCACCGATGCGCCCCTGTCGGAAATCCTTCCGCTGTTCGGAGAAGTGAGCGCGGCCATCGACCGCGCGACCGAGAACGGGCAGTCGGCGGCGGCCGCTCCTTATCCCGGCTACGCCGTTCTCAAGACGCTGGCGGACCGACCCCGGCTCTACTCGGGCGTCTACGGCGTCGGCGCGGAGATGCCGTCGTTTGGGGAACTGGCGTCCGTGTTCGAACACATGCAAAAGAATACGGGCGCGCGTCGCTTCTTCGTGGGCGCACGTTTCGATACCGAAACCCGCCGGTTTCCGCACCTCGAGTCGCTGCAGCAGCGCCTCGGACGCGCCTATCCGGACGCCAGCGCGCTGGATCTTCCCGCCTCGCTCCTGCGTCCCGTACCGGTGGCGGATAGCGCCGCGTTTGAATTGCGCTCGCTGTCGGTGCAGGGCGGGATGTTTGCCACCAACCTGTTTGCGCAGGCGCTGTGCGCCACGCCCGGATGGAACGTGCGCACGTTTCCCGAAGGCGGGTTGGAGCGCAATCTCCAGCCGTCGTCGGTGCGGGTGGCATTCGCCGCGGACAGCGCGGCGGTACGCGCGCGTCCCGCAGATGTCGGCGCGGTGTTGATTTCCGGTGAGCAGCTCGTTGAGTCGCTCCCGGTCGAAAGCGTGCTCCGGGGAGGTGGGGTGCTGGTGATCGGTTCCGTGCAGGAGCCGCAAGCCTGGTGGCGCAGTCTGTCGCGCCGGACCGCAAACTGGATCCGCAGCGGCGAACTTCGTGTGTACCTCATCGACGCGCGCAAGATCGCGACCGAAACCGCCGCGCACGCGTCGTTCATCGACCAGCTCGCCACCTGGTCGTTGCTGGGCGCATATGCCCGCGTTGCGCCGGCGTTGCCGCGTAGTGTGACGGACCACCTCGGCGACGAGTTGCGCGCGCACCTCGCCGACGCCCTCGGTTCCGATACCGCCAGCATCGACGCCATCGTGCGCTCATTTGTGCGCGGGGGTGAAGACGTGCGCGACGTGCCGTGGGCGTCGTGGACGGACACGGTGCACGCGCTGGGTGAACCCGACGCGCCGTGGACGGTGCGCGGCGCCGCCCAGAGTGACGGCACGGTGTTCGATCCCGTGCGCTTCTGGAACTCGGTCGGGTATCTCTACGATCGCGGCCAGTCGGCGCTGACACTCGCCGATCCCTATCTGGCCACCGGTGTCATGCCCGCGCGCAGCAGCGCGTTTCGCGACATGAGCCGCTACCGCCTGCGGATCCCGGAGTGGATTCCCTCGGCGTGCACGGGCTGTGCGGATTGCTGGGCACAATGCCCGGAGAGCGCCTTGCCGTCCACCGTGCGTTCCGTGGCCGAACTGATGGATGCATCCATGCACGCGTGCGAACAGACCGGTCCCGCGCTGGTGCAGATGAAGCGCATGGCCGAGGCGCTGTCCAAACAGGCCTACAAACTGGCCGTGCAGTCGGGACCGCAACCCTACGAAACCTGGAGCGGCATCCTGACCGACGCGTTTGCACGCGTGGTGGAGAAGGCCGGCCTCACGGGCGAGAAATTCGACGCGCTCAAGGCGGAGTTCGACCGTGTGTGCGCGGCCGTCGATGGTCTGCCGGTGGCTGTTACGGATCGCTTCTTCTCGACGCCGCAGTCGGCGGCGGCGGGCACGGGGCGGCTCCTTTCCATCGCGATCAATCCGCTCAGTTGTACCGCGTGCGGCGTGTGCGTGGCCACCTGCCCCGAGGGAGCAATATCGTGGAGCGAACAGACACCGGAGCGTCTCGAACGCACGCGCCGCGACTGGGAGTTCCTGATGCACCTGCCGGCGCCGTCGGGGGTGTCCGAGATGGTGCGCGACGACGACGCGGACACCGAGCCGCTGCGCCTTCTCGATCCGGTTGTGTACCACTCGCTGGTGGGTGGCGATGGGTCGTTCCCGGGCAACAGCGCGCGCACAGCGGTTCACCTGGTGACCGCGACCATCGAGTCGGAAATGCGCGCGCGCTACACGGCGCACGTGGACCGGCTCACGCGTCTGATCGAACGGCTGGAGCAGCGCATCCAGGGCACGGTGGACGCCACCGCGAAGATCAACGACTTCGAAGAGTTCGGCCAGCGCCTGTCGCGCGTCACCGGGGATGCCATCACGCCGGACGTGCTGCGCAGCCTGGCGAGCGACGCGCCCGAGTCACAGGCAGTCGACGCGGCAGCGCTGGCGCGGTGGACGGACCTGCTGCACGCGTTGCGCGCGCAACGCCGCAGTTATACCGAGGGTGACGGACGGGCGCGCATTCTGCTGGCCATCGAACCGGCGTGGAGCGCGCTGTGGAATCGCACCTATCCCTGCAACCCGCACCCTCAGCCGTGGGTTTCCCAGCTTTCGGGCGATGCCGCCGCACTCGCTCGCGGCGTGTGCGAGGGCGTCGTGCGCCGGCTCGGTGCGGAATTCGCCATATGCCGCCGGGCCGAACAGGAACTCGACGGCCACGCTGCGGAAACGATTCCGTCTGTGCCCGGCTGGAACGAATTCACCGCGGAGGAGCGGCGCCTGGTTCCGACGGTGCTCGTCATTGCGGACGCAACCGGCGCGGATGCGACCGCGGTGGCGTCGGTGCTGGACACCGGCCTTCCCATTCGCGTGATGCTCGTCGATCGCGACGGTGCGGCGGTGGACGGCGGTGCCTCCGGCAACGACCTGGCCCGGATCCACCAGAACGGCGCGGCGTTCGTGATGCAGTCGTCGATCGGGTACGCGGGTCATCTCATGCGCGGCGTGGCCGAGTCGCTGCGGCGTGATGGTCCCGCCCTGTACCGGATCTACGCACCCGACGCGGTGCGCGACGGACTGCCGGCGGAAGATGTGGTTGCGGTGGCTCGGCTCGCTGTCGACGGACGGGTGGTGCCGCTGTGCGTGTGGCGGCCCGATGGCGATGGGCGCGGCCTGTCGCTGCAGGGAAACCCGGATGCGGGAAGCGCGTGGCCGTCGCACGAATTGACCGTCCGGGAACCCTCGGGCGCGGAATCACGCGTGAAGACCGCAGTCACGCCGGCCGACTGGGCGAGTCGCCAGGCGCGTTTCCGGCGCCACTTCACGGTGATGTCGAAGGGCCATCGCGGCGCGCACA
>DASRYI010000176.1:0-17153 GCA_035687255.1 Candidatus Krumholzibacteriia bacterium
ACCGCGTGTCCGTGACGGTCCACCAGGCATCCCACCGCGTTCACCACCACGAATGCCGCCACGCGCACGTCCCCCGACGCGTACACCGCCCCACCCTGCCCCGAGCGCTCCAGTTCGTAGGGATCGCGCAGCCATTTGCCCACGGTGGCGCATACACCGGCGCCGCGCGGGCCGAGCGGGAACATGCCTTCGTGCGCGGACGCAAGCGCCGCGCGGCCCAGCGCCTTGTCGGGATACACCGCGCGGTGGGTGCGAAAGCGGTTGAAGTCGAAAATAACAGCGCCGGACACGATGGCGATGTTGTTCCAGTCGGTGTCGTACTGCTTGCGCGCCAGGAGTTCGGCGTTCACGCCGCTCGAGGCCTCGAGTCCGTAGACGGACCCGCCCGCCATGCACACCGCGTCCACCCATCCCTCGCGATGGGTGAGAACAGTGCCGGGTGCGCCGCCACGCACATCCGCCACACCGGTGGCGCCGCGCGAGAAATGAAACACGGTACAGCCGGTGGGTCCTTCGTCGTATTCCGCGGTTCCGATGGTGAGCCCGGGAAAATCGAACTGGAGCATGGGTGTGGAAAACTTGGTCACGGGCTTCAGGGATGTGTTGTCGTTGGTCAGTATTCGTTTGTTTGGCATGGGCGGATTATAGCACCGAGCACCAACACTCAATGACCCACGATCTGGGCGAATCGCACGGGTTCTCCGCTCCTGCTCCTCGCGCGGATCGCAATTTCGAGGTTGTTCGCGCTCGTCAAAGTCGCGTCGAATCCCGCGCGATTCGCCCTTATCACTCGCGCTGTCGCGCTCGTTCTACGCCAATAACTGCCGGACCATGCCCGGCTCGCTCTTGACTCGGCGCTGCAATCCGTTACCATGGGTTTCCGTGGCTGCTCAGCCACAGTGCCTGCTATCCCGTCTCTTCAGGAGGAGCCATGAAATCCACCCGCAGGGCCGCGTACCTGCTGTGCGCAGGCGCCGTCGTCGTCCTTATGGCGTCGTGCGGCGAAAAACCTGAGAAGAAGGCCCAGGCCTTCGTCGATGCCTACACTAAAGATTACCAGCGTCTTTCCTATGACGTGAACCTGGCGGAGTGGGCGTCCAACACCCGCATCGTCGAGGGAGACACCGTGAACGCCCACAACTCCCGCGTCGCCAAGGAGGCATACGCGCAGTTCACGGGCAGCGCGGAGAACATCGATGCGACCAAGAAGTTTCTCGAACATCGCGCGGAGTTCCCCAAAATTCTCGACCGCCAGCTCGATTACATCCTGTACGAAGCCGCCAATAACCCGGCTTCGGTGTCGGATGTCGTGAAGAAACGCATCAAAGTGGAGACGGATGCGGTCGAAAAGCTGTACGGCTATGACTACAAGCTGGACGGAAAATCGGTTTCGACCAATCAGATCGACGACATCCTGCGCGACGAAACCAACCTGGACAAGCGCCTTGCAGCCTGGGAAACCAGCAAGGGCGTGGGCAAGGTCCTGCGTGACGATCTGGTGCAGTTGCAGAAATACCGCAACGCCACCGTGCAACCGCTGGGATACAAAGACTACTTCTCATATCAGGTATCCGACTATGGCATGACCAGTGACGAACTGCGCGCGCAGATGCTGCAGATCATGAAAGAGCTGCGTCCGTTGTATCGCGAGATCCATACCTGGGCGCGCTACGAGCTGGCAAAGAAGTATGGCGTCAAGGACGTGCCCGATGAGATTCCGGCGCACTGGCTTCCCAACCGCTGGGGCCAGGACTGGACCGCCATGGTGCACGTAAAGGGCATGGACCTCGATTCCAAGCTCAAGGAGAAGCAGCCCGAGTGGCTGATCAAGCAGGCGGAGAGCTTTTACGTCAGTCTGGGCTTCGATTCCCTGCCGGCGTCATTCTGGGCAAAGTCATCACTGTATCCGCCGCCGCCGGGCGCCGACTGGAAGAAGAACAATCATGCGTCGGCGTGGCACATGGATCTCGACAAAGATGTGCGCTGCCTGATGAGCATCGAGCCCAACGCCGACTGGTACGAGACCACGCATCATGAGCTCGGCCACATCTACTACTACATCAGCTATTCGAACCCGGATGTGCCCATCATTCTGCGCCGCGGCGCCAACCGCGCCTTCCACGAAGGCATCGGCAGCATGATGGGGCTCGCCGCCATGCAGAAGCCGTTCCTGCAGGGTATCGGCCTGTTCCCGGAGGGAACGCAGACCGATTCGACGCAGACGCTGCTGCACGAGGCCTTGAATTACATCGTGTTCATTCCCTGGTCGGCCGGTGTCATGACCGACTTCGAGGAAGCGCTGTATGGCGAGAATCTGCCGCCGGATCAGTACAACTCGAAGTGGTGGGAACTGGTCGAAAAGTACCAGGGTATTGCACCGCCGGATGAACGCGGGCCCGACATGTGCGACGCGGCCACCAAGACGCACATCATCGATGACGCGGCGCAATACTATGACTACGCGATCTCGTATGTGCTGCTGTTCCAGATACACGATTACATCGCGCGTGAGATTCTGCACGAGGATCCGCATGCGACCAATTACTACGGACACAAGGAGGTCGGCGACTTCCTGAAGAAGATTCTGACTCCGGGTGCCACCAGGGACTGGCGCGAGCTGACGCGCGAGGCCACGGGGTCGGATCTCTCGGCCCAGGCCATGCTGCGTTACTTCGATCCGCTCATGAAGTATCTGCAGGAACAGAACAAGGGGCGCAAGTACACGCTGCCCGATCTGTGATCACTGTACACTTTTTCTAGCCCTGAGCCCGCCGGAGACGGCGGGCTCTTTTTTTTTGGGCAACCAACTATCCGCCGGGCGGCGGCATCTGGAAAGGTGTTCTCTGAGGTGATAAACTTCCGGTGTCCCGAACTCATCGCAGTGCCTCAGGCCGGAGGTTGGTCATGCGCCGCGCCCCGTTCTGTTGTACGCTCCTTGTTGGTATCGTTTCTCTCCCACTCGCCTACTCAACGGCATTCTCGCAACCGAAACAGTTTCGCCCGGACAAAATCTCGGGCGGCGCAGCAACCAGCCACGCAGCCATCCGCATAAAGAACACATCCGGGTTGCACGGAACTTCAAACCAGCCGGTGGGCGTGTCGTTTGTTCCCGGTGTGGGCTTCCTGGCCTACAACTATGACGACAACATTACCGAAACCGGATTCATGGAAACTCCGCCCGATCCGTGCGGCGCGGCCGGACCCGACCGGGTGCTGGCCGTCGTCAACGTGGGCATCGAGTGCCGCGACAAGGCCGGCACATCCATTTTCCGGGACTCGTTGCACGACTTTTTCGCACCACTCGGCATACAGACGCTGGGCACGCTTGCGTTCGACCCGAAGGTGGTCTACGACCACTACGCGGACCGCTTCGTCGTGGTCGCGCTGGAACGATGGTCGACCTCGCTGGGTGATCCCAGCAATGAGTCGCGCATTCTCGTTGCCGTCTCCCGGACACCTGCACCCGCTACCGCGACCGGGGCGGACTGGTTCTTCATGGCGATCGACTCGAAGCTGAACATTGGCGGCACCGACTACTGGGCCGACTATCCAGGATTCGAAGTCGACGAAGAGGCCGTGTACGTCACTACCAACATGTATCCGTTCAGCGGGGGCACAAACGTTTCTCGTCTTTGGATCATCGACAAGGGTCTGCTAAGCGGCGGATTCTATTCCGGTGGCCCCCCTCTGTGGTCGGTCTACAATCCGATCCCGAACGGGTTCTTTGATACGACGTTGATGCCGGCGCTTGTCTTCGGAAACGGCGGTGTGGGACCGGGCATCGGCACGTTCCTGGTCGGGTACAACAGTCTGACCACCGGCGGCCCGGGCGGCCATGAGTTCGCACAGGTCATCCGCGTGGACAATCCGCTGGGCGCGGTCACATTCACCGGCGAGTTTGTCGACGTGGGCGATCTCGAGGACGTCGGTGGAATCTACGGCCTACCTCCGATCCCCGATGCCCCCCAGAACGCGGGGCCCGTGGGGATTGCAACCAACGATTCGCGCGCACTCGATGCCGTGTGGCGAAATAACAGTCTGTGGTTCACGGTCACCATCGTTCCCAATGTGGGCTACGATCCCGTGAATGCCGGTCAGGCAACCGCGCACTGGTTCCGTTTCGATACCAGTGCCATCCCCGGACCCATCACCGTCGCGGACCAGGGTGACATCGGCGGTGAAGACATTGCACAGGGTACGTTCACGTTCTTCCCGTCGGTCGCGGTCAACGGCAACGGCGACGCAAAGTTCGGTTTCGCCGCGTCGGCGCCAACCATCTACTGCGGCGCGTACATGGCCGGCCGCGAGGCGGGTGATCCCCCCGGCACCGTGCAGGCCGCCGGTCCCGTGCAGGCCGGGCAGGACTACTACGTGCGCACGTTCGGTACGGGTGTGAACCGCTGGGGTGATTACAGCGGCGCGTCCGTGGATCCCAGCGATGACTCGACGTTCTGGATCTTCAACGAGTTCGCGGACGCCCGCGGCACCGGTACACCGCCCGAGGACGGCCGCTGGGGCACCGCATGGAGGTCGTGCATGGTACAGGGTCCGCCGGTCCTGTACGACTTCGGCGATCTTCCCGACCCGCCCTATCCCACCCTTCTCGCCAACAACGGACCACGTCACGTGATCGTTCCCGGTGTTTATCTGGGTGACCTCATCGACGCCGAACCCGACGGGCAAACGTTCGGAGGTAACGCTCAGGGTGATGACAATAATGGACTCAGCGATGAGGATGGAATCGTTGGGAAGACAACCCTGGTGCCCGGAGTTACTGAGCACTGGTCCATCCGGGCATCACAGAATGGCTGGCTCGACATGTGGATCGACTACAACCAGAACGGGAGTCTGCTTGACCCGGGTGAACTCGTGTACTCCGGACCGGTGACCGCCTCCGACAACCTCATCACTTTTGTAGTTCCTGTGAATGCCCTGACGAGTTTTACCGGAATCCGCCTTCGCTACAATCTCAACGGACCGCTACCCCCGACAGGCCCGGCGCCAAACGGCGAGGTCGAAGACTACGAGAGCGAAGTCTTCTATACGGATTGGGGCGATGCGCCCGCGCCGTATCCGACCACGGCAGCCAATAATGGAGCAAGGGCCCTGATCGACCCGGGCTTCTACATGGGTTCCAAGATTGACCACGAGATTGACGGCCAGCCGGAAGCCCACGCCCTCGGTGACGATCTCAACGGCGTCGACGACGAAGACGGTGTGACTTTCACCACTCCGCTGGATCCCACGCATCCGGCCACCGTGAATATCCTGGTGTCCATGGCCGGAGCCATCGATGCCTGGATCGATTTCAATCACGATGGAACCTGGAGCGCGAGCGAGAAGATTCTGGACGCGGCACCCGCTTCGCCCGGCCTGAACTCGTACAACTTCAACGTGCCCGGCACGTCCGAGGATGCCTTCACGACGTTTGCGCGCTTCCGCTACAGCCCTCTGGGCCACCTTGGGCCGACCAGCACGTTCTTTGAAAACATCGGAGAAGTGGAGGACTACGAGGTACAAATCCTCAAAGACGCCGTGACCGGTGTGAAGAACGGCGCCACGCCGACGAGGTTCTCACTCTTCGAACCGGTGCCGAATCCGTTCAACCCCAGCACGACGCTGTCGTTCGCGTTGCCAACAGCGAGCCACGTACAGCTTGCGATCTACGACGTGCGCGGACAGCTCGTCAAGAAACTGCTCGACGAAAAGGTCTCCCCCGGCGTGCACAGCCTGACGTGGGACGGGCGTGACCACACCGGGCAACCCGTGGCGTCCGGAATATACATGTGTCGAATTCAGGCCGGCAGCTTCACCGATACCAAGCGAATGGTTCTGATCAAATAGTTGCGCTGCCCTGGCAGAATTCAAGAGGAGAGCCCGGCAACGGGCTCTTTTCTTTTTGTCGGCGAGGTTGCTTCTCCGTCGAAAACCCTGTCCGGCGTTCATTTCGAATCGAGTGGGCAGCATGCCGGCATTTCCGATAAGATCAATGTGTGTTCCTGAGTCTTCGCGTTGGCAATCTCATTGAGCCGCTGACCGGGCGTCGCTGGACGCCCCGCGATGTTCACATGCGCGTGGAAGCGCGGATTGGCGCGCTGGCGGCGGCGGGTCTCGGCCGGGGCGACCGCGCCTTCATCCATTTCGGCAATTGCCATGAGTTTTTTGCCGAGCTTCTTGCCGTGTGGAGTCTGGGCGCGTGCGCAATTCCCATTGATCCTCGCTTTACGCCGTTCGAAATCGAGACACTGGCGGGCTGGAGCAAACCGAAGGCTTCGTCGTGGTTGCAGGTGCCGGAGGGGACGCTCTCGGTGTCGCTCGAGAAACTCGGCGTGCATGTAATCGAAGTTCCGAGGGGAATTGTCCCGCCGCGTCGCAACCTTACCCCGCTATCGCGGGGTTATCGTCTCGACGACGATGCGCTCATTCTCTTCACATCCGGGACCACCGGCCAGCCCAAGGGCGTGGTGCACACGCACCGCTCGCTGCGCGCACGCTGGATGGCGTTGCGCGACCACCTGGGACTCGACGCCTACGTCCACACGCTGTGTACGCTTCCCACCCACTTCGGTCACGGACTGATCTGCAACGCGCTGTTTCCGTGGCTGTCGGGATGCGACCTCTACATCATGCCTCCCTTCCGGCCCGACACACTGCCGCGCCTGGGAAGCATTATTGACGAGAACAAGATCACCTTCATGTCCTCCGTACCCGCGATGTGGAGGTTGGCACTCCGCATTGCGAAACCACCCCGGCTTCACTCGTTGTCGCGAGTGTTTGTGGGCTCGGCGCCACTCTCCGCGGCGCTGTGGACCGATATTCAGAAATGGACGGGCACATCGAGCGTCATGAATTCGTACGGCATCACCGAAACCGGAAGCTGGCTCGCCGGAACGACGGTCGGCGAATTCACGCCCGAGGATGGTCTGGTGGGGGTCGCATGGGGCGGCGTCGTGTGCGTGCTGAAATCGCGCGATCCTTCGGCGCCCCTCGACCCCGAAGCGCTGTGCGCGCCCGGTGAGTCGGGACACATATGGACGCTCACTCCGGCGTTGATGCGCGGCTACCTGGACCGTGATGACATCACGGCGCAGGTGGTCAGTAACGGCTGGTTCTCCACCGGCGACATCGGCGTCATGGATGATCGCGGCTGGCTGGTACTGCGCGGGCGCGAACGCGAAGAAATAAACAAGGGCGGGATGAAGGTGTATCCCGGTGACATCGACGGTGTCATCGAACGCTTCCCGGCCACGCTCGATGTGTGCACGTTCGCATTCACCGACGCACTGCTGGGAGAAGACGTCGGCGTTGCGGTTGCGTTGAAGCAGAACGATGAGCCCACGCTTCGCGATCTCTACCAGTGGGCGCGCCAGCACCTCGCCTCGCATCAGCTGCCTCAGCGCTGGTTCGTGCTGGACGAGATTCCGCGCACGTCGCGCGGCAAGGTGAATCGCAGCCAGATCGCCGAGCATTGCGCCGCCCGGCACCCGGTGGACATGGCCGGCATTCTGCGCAACCAACCGCCCGGCCAGCCTGGATAGTATGACCATGCACGAGAATCTGATGGCCGCGCTGGCGCAATGGAATCCGGCGCTGGGACGGGATATCGCCCGCGATACGCCGCTGCTCACGACGGGCCGGTTGGACTCGGCCTCCGTGTTTCAGTTGCTGTTGTGGGTCGAGGAGCATGTGGGCCGCCCCGTCGACGTGACGAAAGTGGACATGCCGGTGGAATGGAACACGATCGACCTGATCGTGGCGTTCGTAGAACGGGAGCGAGTGCGGTGAGCGACATTGAAATCATCCGCTACCAGCCGTCACTGCATGAGGACCTGGTTGAGTTCCGCCGTCGCACCTACGAGTCGGGGTTTCCCGAGAGCCGCGCCTATCTCGAGTGGAAGTATGATCTCAACCCGTTCATTCCCGAACCGCTGTTTTACATTGCACGCGATCGCGGCCGGATTGTCGGCATGCGCGGCGCCTACGGCACGCGCTGGGAATTTGGAACGGCGGGAGAAACCGTGGTGCTTCCCTGCGCGGACGATTTTGCGGTGGCTCCGGAGTACCGCAGTCGGGGTGTCGCCGCGCTGATCATGCGCGAAGCCCTCTCCGATCTCGCCGCCCGCGGACACGATTTCGTCGTCAACACCAGCGGCGGGCGCCTGACGGTTCTGTCGTCGCTGGCGCAGGGGTGGCGCAGTGCCGCCGCGATGGAATCGCTGGTGCGACTTTCGCCGGTGGCGGGCGCCCGCAACGTCATGTCCAGTCGCCTGCGGGGCGTGCGCGGCCTGTGGCGCGTCGCCCGGATTCATTCGAATACGGCCATCTCGTCGGCGGCGCCGTTTGCGCGCCTCGACCGGATGAAACGGATGACCGTCGCCGGGGGAACGATCGTGGCCGAGCGTCTGGTGCGCGCGGACGCGATGGCGGAGCTGGTGGCGCGCCTGCCCTACGACGGCCGCCTTCGTCAGATTCGGGATGCAACCTACCTCGCGTGGCGCTACCGCAACCCCATCCGCGAATACCGTTTTCTGTATTTCGAACGCGAGGGGCGTCTGGACGGGTACCTGGCGCTGGCGCGCTGGGTCGAATTCCAGCGCCCGACACTGCCGTTTCACATCGTGGACTGGGAAGGCGTGGACGAAACGGTGCGTCGTGAACTGCTGTTGTGTGCGCTGCGTGTTGCGCGTATCTCAGAACTGGGAACGTGGGGAGCGTCACGCGATATGGACATGCTGCACGGCGCGGGGTTCGTCATCGCCGACCCCGAGCAGCGCGCACGCGGGCTTCCCTGTGTCCTGCTGAAGAAGCTGCGCGGCGACACCGCGCCGGAAGCGTGGACCCTGGGCGGCGCCAGCCTCCTCGCCCCGCAGCGCTGGGACATGCGCCTGCTCTACTCCATGCACGGCTAGCGCTTCATGGTGGTGGGCATCGAGACGGCAACCACTTCGCCACGGGCCGTGATGACGCCGCCCGCCGCCACCGTCACCTCGACAATCGCCTTGCGCTCCGTGCGTTCCCGGATGCGCCCGCGTGCTTCCAGCTCCACGCCCATCGGCGTCGGCTTCAGATAGTCCACACGCAGCGATGCCGTGACGAAACGCGGCGAGGGCACCTCGCCGACGGCGTGGCCGCCCGCCTCCACCATCGCCGCCGATGCTGCACCCATGGCGTGGCAGTCGACAAGGGCCGCAATCAGTCCTCCGTACACGAAGCCCGGAACTGCGGTCTCATGCGGCGCCGGTGTGTAACGGGTCACAGTTTCATCGCCGTCGCGTCGGGTCTTGAAATGGTGGCCGTCGGGGTTCAGCCGGCCGCAACCGCGGCAGTGTGAGAAATCATCGGGATAGAAATCCTGAACAGCGGGAGATGTGTGTGTCATGCGACGAATTGTGGTCGCATGCCGGCGGAAAGGCAAGTCCTGACTAACCCTGGTTCCATTGTTCGAGCATCCACGCGTACTCCAGCGCCACATCTCTCAGGTAATCGTAGCGGCCGGATGCACCCTTGTGCCCTTCGGTCATGCGCGTGCGCAGCAGCAGAGCGTTGTCGTCGGTCTTCTTCGCGCGCAGGCGCGCCACCCACTTGGCGGGTTCCCAGTACTGCACACGGCGGTCGTGGAATCCTCCCAGCACCAGCATGGCGGGGTATGCCTTGCGATCGATGTTGTCGTAGGGTGAATAGGAGAAAATGTACTCGTAGTACTTCTTGTCCGCGGGGTTACCCCATTCGTCGAACTCGATCACCGTGAGCGGCAGGGTTTCGTCCAGCATGGTATTGAGCACGTCCACGAATGGAACCACCAGCACCGCGGCACGCCACAGCTCGGGCTTCATGTTGACCACCGTGCCGATCAACATGCCGCCGGCGCTTCCTCCATAACAGATCATGCGCCCCGGGCTGGTGTAGTTGCGGCCCACCAGATACTCCGCGCATGCGATGAAATCCGTAAACGTGTTGCGCTTGTACAGCAGCTTTCCCTTTTCGTGCCACGCCCGTCCCAGCGCACCACCACCACGCGCGTGTGCCACCGCAAAAATCACACCGCGGTCGAGAAGACTCAGGCGGTTGGCGGCGAAATAAGGCTCGATGCACACGCCGTATGCGCTGTAGCCGTAGAGCAACAGCGGTGCGGTGCCGTCGCGCGGCACATCCTTGCGATACACCATGGTGATGGGAATGCGCGTGCCGTCGTTGGCGGTGGCGTGAATACGTTCGCTCTGATAATTGGCGGGATCAAAGTCGCCCAGAACAGCTTCCCGTTTGCGGAACGTCAGCTCACGCGTGTCCATGTTGTAGTCGTACACGGTGCGCGGCGTGGTGAGTGACGAATACCCCAGGTGCACGCGGTTGGTGTGGAATTCCGGGTTCCATTCCACCGCCACCGTGTATACCGGTTCTTCGAATGCAACGTGGTGCGATTCCCCGGAACGCAGGTCGAGAATTCGGATGCGCTTCTGGCCGTCTTCGCGTTCCGTAATCACCAGGTGGTGCTCGAACGCGTCAATCTGCTCCAGCTTCACGGCGGGGCGGTGCGCAATGCGCTCCTCCCAGTTCTCGCGCCTCGGATCTGCAATCGGAGTCTCGAAGACACGGAAGTTGAGCGCGTCCTCGTTGCTGAGAATAAAGAAGGAATTGCCGCGGTGTGCCACGTGGTATTCCACGTCGGCGCGACGCTCCTGCACGGTGAACAATGTGCCGTTGATGTCGCCCATGCGGCGCAGGCGCACCTCGGTGGTGGTGTGACTCTCCATGGTGACAAAGAGGAACTCGCGGCTGCGTGAGGCTTCGACACCGACGTAGAACGCGGGGTCGGGTTCGCGATGAATCTCGGTGTCATTGGCCGCGTCATCGCCGAGTACGTGGCGGCGCACCGCGCACGGCCGCATCTGGTCATCGAGTTCGAGGTAGTACAACGAGGCGCTGTCATTCTCCCACTCCAGCTCACCGGCGACATTGCCAATGGGGCCGTCCACGATGCGCCGCGATGCAATGTCCATGACGAAGAGCTGAAACGTTTCGGCACCGCTGTGATCCACGGTGTAGGCCAGCAGGCGATGGTCCGGACTGACCATGCTTGCGCCCAGATGGAAGTAACTGTGCCCGTGTGCCAGCTCGTTCTCATCCAGCAGGACTTCCTCGGGACCATCGGGGTCGTCGCGGCGGCGGCGGCAAATGATCTCGTACTGCCGGCCTTTTTCGGTGCGCGTGTAGTACGCGTACCCGCCCCTGGGCACCGGGACCGACGAATCGGTTTCCTGGATGCGGGCTACCATTTCGCGGTAGATGGCCTCCCGCTGTCCCCGGCTGGCGGCAAGCAGGGCGTCCGCGTATGCGTTCTCCTGCTGGAGGTACTCCATGACCGCGGGATCCTCGCGGTTGCGCAGCCAGAAGAATTCGTCGCTGCGCGTGTGGTCGTGCATCGTCACGGAACGGTCCCGGGAGGGCGCAAAGGGTGGTTTCACGGTCTCGCCGGCTCCACGGTTCGTGATTCCTTCTCGCTGGCCCACAGGTGCGCGTACGACAGCGCATTGCCGGTGTTGAACAACACCACACGCTCACCGTCATGAACCCATCCGCGTTCACTCAACACACGCAGCGCGGCCACGGTGGCCCCGCCTTCGGGTGCGGCCAGAATGCCCTCGGTGCGAGCCATCAGACCGGCACCCTCCATCAGATCAGCGTCGCTCACCGCCACCGCCGTGCCATTCGAGGCGCGCAGCGCATTCAGCATCAACACATCGCCCACCGCTGCCGGCACACGCAGGCCGTCGGCCACCGTTTTCGCGCCTTCCCACGGTGTCGCGGTCTTCGCACCTTTTTCGAACGCGCGCACGATGGGCGCGCATCCCGTGGACTGTACGCTCACCATGCGCGGGCGCCTGTCATCAATCCAACCCATGGCTTCCATCTCGTCGAAGGCTTTCCACATTCCCACCAGGCCGGTTCCGCCCCCGGTCGGATAGATAATCACATCGGGCAATGACCACTGCATCTGTTCCGCCAGCTCGTAGCCCAGCGTCTTCTTTCCCTCCAGACGGTAGGGTTCCTTCAACGTGGAGACGTCGAAGCGGCCGAAGCGCTCCGCGTCTTCCGTTGAAGCGCGCCCGCAGTCGGTGATGAGCCCGTCGATCAGATGCACGGTGGCACCCAGTGCGCGGCACTGCGCGATGAAATTGGCGGGAACATCGCCGGGCATGTAGACGTGCGCCTCCATGCCCGCTCGCGCCGCGTACGCCGACATGGCGCACGCCGCGTTTCCCGCCGATGGCACCGTTACCGCACGCACGCCCAGTTCCGCGGCGCGCGCGATGGCCACCGCCATCCCGCGTGCTTTGAATGACGCAGTCGGGTTCAGGCTCTCGTCCTTGATATAGAGATGCACCCGGCTCTGCAGCGCGTCGCGCAGGCGATCGGCAGCCACCAGCGGCGTTCCGCCTTCGCCCAGGGTGAAGCGAAAGCGCGTGTCACGCACCGGTTGCAGTTCAGCAAACCGCCACACGTCGCGGCTTCGTTGCGCGAGGTCGGTGGGTGCAAGAGAAATGGCGCTGCGCGCCGCATCGAGATCGTAGCGAGCCAGCAGGGGACGCCTGCAATCGGGACAGAGATGGTGCAATCCGTCCGCGTCGAAGCGGCGGGTACACTGACTGCATTCGAGATGCTGAAAGAAGCTCATTGCGTCGACGGCGCCCTTACGACCTTCGACCGTCTCCCCGGATCAGCTCAACGCCACACCGCCAGAATCATGCCCATCACCACGGTCCACACCAGGCGATACCCGGCATCAATCAGGACCATGCGCAGACTGGTGCGATTGAAGAGCGCTTCGGTAAGGCGGACCGTGGCGATCAGCCCCAGCCACATCAGGAAACCCACCAGCGCGCCCTGGGCGGCGTTGGTGGCATGAAACGCGTGAATGATCATCGCCATGATGATGGCGGCGATCATACTGAGCAACAGAGCCACGCTGTACACGCCGGGGAACGCAAACCGCGGCCTGCCGCTTTCCGCCTGCGATGCCAGCAGCCATTGCCTTCCGAAAAGCGGGCCGTACCAGATGGCGCCCACCACGAGACCGGACAATGCGGCCGCCATCACGGCCAGGTAGTTGAGCTCCACCGTACCCCCTTGCGCCATACCGCCGCGCGAACGTCGGGCAAATGTTCAGGCGAGAGTAAAGCTGTTGCGGAAGACGCGCAAGCGAGAACCCGCTGGCGGCGGCCCGCCCGGGCCGCCGGAACCAATCGAGGCGCGAAGCATGGTAGCGCAATGCCCTCACATGGCGTAGGATTCCGGTCATCCGCATGGAAGGAGTTCTCGCATGGTTCGTCGCTCCCTGGTGATCGGTTGCCTGTCGGTGCTTGTGGCCGCTCCCGCGCGTTCCGCGGAGCCGGCATCCAGTTCCACATCCGAAGCCACCTTTCTCTCCCACACCCGGCAGCTCACCTTCGAGGGCAAGCGCGCCGGCGAGGCCTATTTCTCCCCCGACGGCAAGCGCATCATCTTCCAGGCTGAGCGCGAAGCGGACAATCCCTTCTATCAGATCTACATTCTCTCGCTCGAAACCGGTGACGTGACGCGTGTTTCTCCCGGCACCGGCAAGACGACGTGTTCATGGTTCCATCCGACCGAGGACCGGGTGATTTTCGCGTCCACGCATCTGGACCCCGATGCGGTGGCCAAGCAGAAGCAGGAGTTTCAACTGCGCGCGGACGGAAAACAGCGGCGCTACGCCTGGGATTACGACGAGACCTACGACATCTTCACGTCGAAGCCCGATGGCAGTGATATGAAACGCCTCACGGATGCCGTGGGGTATGACGCGGAGTGTTCGTACTCGCCGGACGGAAGCATGATCGTGTTTGCGTCCAACCGCGCCGCGTATCCGCTGGACAAGCTGTCGAAGAAAGATCAGGACCGGGCGGCCGTTGATCTTTCCTACTTTTGTGACATCTACACGATGAAGGCCGACGGCTCGGATGTGAAGCGCCTGACCACCGCGCCGGGCTACGACGGCGGGCCGTTCTTTGCACCGGATGGCAAGCGGATCGTGTGGCGCGAGTTCACCGAGGACGGCATGCAGGCGGACGTGTACAGCATGGCGGTCGACGGCAGCGATGTGAAACGCATCACCGACTTCGGCGCCATGTCGTGGGCGCCTTACTTTCATCCCAGCGGGGATTATCTCGTCTTCACGTCCAACATTCTGGGCTTCGACAACTTCGAGCTCTACATCGTGGATGCCGACGGCAAGAAGGAGCCCGTGCGCATCACCCGCACGGATGGGTTCGACGGCCTGCCGGTGTTCTCACCCGACGGGACGAAGCTGATGTGGACATCGAACCGCACCTCTGACAAACAATCCCAGATCTTCATCGCCGACTGGAATGACGCGGCGGCGCGCGATGCGCTGGGCAAGGCGCTGGCGCGCAACGTGCACACCGGTGTGGACCAGGGTAAGGCGGTGTTCCGTGCGCCGCTCGAACGCAATGCGAAGGCGCAGGTTTCCTTTGCGCCCGAAATCCGTGCCGGGGACATGAAGAACGACGTGACCTATCTCGCCTCCGACGAGCTGGAGGGTCGCTTCACGGGCTCGAAGGGCGAGCAGGCGGCGGGCGCATACATCGTGAAACGTTTCCAGGAAGCCGGTTTGCAGGCGCTGGGCGAGAAGGGCTACTACCAGCCCTTCCCCTTCACATCCGGCGTGAAACTGGTGGCGAAGGAAAATGCCATGACGGTGAAGGCCGCGGACGGCGACCACACGCTGCAGGTCGACAAGGACTTTCGCCCGCTCGCCTTCAGCGAGAACGCCAGTGTCGAAGGACCGGTGGCGTTCGTCGGCTACGGGCTGAAGACACCCGGCACCGGCGCAGACGCCTACGACTCGTACGGCGACTTCGACGTGAAGGACAAGGTTGTGTTCGTGCTGGCGTACGTGCCCGAGAGCGTGAGCGTTGACCGGCGCATGCATCTCAACATGTACAGCGGCCTGCGCTACAAGGCGACCATCGCGCGTGAGCACGGCGCCAGAGCGCTCATCGTCGTCACCGGCCCGACCTCTCCCAATGCGGGCACGCTGATGCCGCTGGGTTTCGACCAGTCGCTGGCGGGTTCCGGCATTCCCGTGGTGTCGGTGACGGGCAACGTGGCCGACATGCTGTTCAAATCGTATGGAAAGACTCTCAAGGAGGTGCAGGAACAGCTCGACGTCGAAAATCCGCACGCCGAGGGTGCCTTCGACCTCACCGGCGTCACCGCCGGCATCGCCACCAAAGTTGAGCGCGAGCACGGAACCGGCCACAACGTGATCGCATATCTCCCCGCCGGCACGGACACGCCCGACACCCCGGTGCTGGTGGTGGGTGCGCACTACGACCATCTGGGCCGCGGCAATTCCAATTCGCTGGCGCGCAAGGGTGAGGAAAACCAGATTCACAACGGCGCCGACGACAACGCCTCGGGCACGTCGACCGTATTGGAGCTGGCGCAGTACCTGTCGCAGCAGCGTGACGAACACCCCGAGCTCTTCCCCTACGGAATCGTGTTCGCAACCTGGTCGGGTGAGGAACTGGGCATCATCGGTTCGAGCTACTTTGTCGAACACCCCACGATTCCCCGGGAACGCATGCTGGCCTATCTCAACTTCGACATGGTAGGCCGGATGAAAGACAACACGCTCATCATGCAGGGCACGGGCTCGTCCGACGTGTGGAAAGGGTTGATCGAAAAGGGCAACGTGGCGGCGGGATTCAACATCAAGACGGACGACGATCCCTATCTGCCCACCGATGTCACCGCCTTCTATCCCAAGCATATTCCCGTGATCGCCTTCTTCACGGGCAGCCACGAGGACTACCACCGCCCCACCGACGACGCCGACAAGATCGACTACGCCGACATGGAACGCGTGGGCAAGTTCGCCGCGGCCATGATCATGAACCTGGAAAAGAGCGACTCGAAGCCGTCGTACCTCGAGGTGGCGCAGTCGAAGGAACAGCAGGGATCACGCGCCAACATGCGCGTGGCGCTGGGCACGATTCCCGACTATTCCGGCGGAGACATTGAAGGCGTCAAACTCTCGGGGGTGCGCGCCGGCGGTCCCGCCGACCAGGCGGGGATCCAGGGCGGAGACATCATCGTGGAGCTCGCGGGCAAGCCCATCAAAAACATCTATGACTACACCTACACCATGGATGCTCTGAAGATCGGGGAAGCTGTTCCGGTGGTTGTGCTCCGCGACGGCAAGCGGGTTTCGCTCACCATCACACCTCAGGCACGGCAGTAAAGGAGACGCTCATGCCGCACCGTTTGACTCGAGTTGTCCTGGTTTTGTCCGCTGCGTCGGTACTGGCGTGGTCGTGCTCCAGCGTTCCCATCACGGGGCGCCATCAGTTGAACATTGTTCCCGAATCCGAAATGCAGTCCACCAGCTACCAGCAGTACGATCAGTTTCTCCAGGAGAACAAGCTGTCCACCGACGCGGAAGCGACCGCCATGGTCAAGCGCGTGGGCACGCGCATCCAGCACGCGGTGGAACAGTACATGAGCGACCACAACATGGCGGACCGCCTGAATGGCTACAAGTGGGAGTTCAACCTGGTTGAGAACAAGGAAGTCAACGCCTGGTGCATGCCGGGCGGCAAGGTGGTCGTATATACGGGAATCCTCCCGGTCACGAAGGACGAAGCCAGCCTCGCCGTGGTGATGGGGCACGAGATCGCGCATGCCGTGGCGCGCCACGGCGCCGAGCGCATGAGCCAGGGTCTGATTGCACAGGGTCTGGGCGAAGGGCTGTCGGCGGCGCTTTCCAGCAAGCCGGCGGAAACCCAGCAACTGTGGATGACGGCGTTCGGCGTCGGCGCGCAGTACGGCGCGCTGCTTCCCTTCAGCCGCACGCAGGAGAGCGAGGCCGATCACCTGGGTCTCATCTTCATGGCCATGGCGGGATACGACCCGCATGTGGCCGTTCCTTTCTGGGAACGCATGGCCGCCAGTGGAGGACAGAAACCGCCCGAGATCATGAGCACGCACCCGTCTGACCAGACGCGCATCGAGAATCTGAAGAAGCTCATGCCGGAGGCGATGTCCTACTACAAGCCGGTGAAATGACCGTAGCCAACCTGACACATGTGATTGCACTCGCCCTGTGCGTCGCT
>DASRYI010000177.1:0-1987 GCA_035687255.1 Candidatus Krumholzibacteriia bacterium
CTCAACAGCCCGACCTACATCCTCGGCACGCCCGGACTTCCCGGTACCGGCGGCGCCGGCGGGACGGGCGGTTTGCCGGGTCCAAACGGGCTGGCCGGCGCGGCCCAGAACACGATTACTCTGTGAGTCACACGAGGTGACATGCATGAAACGCATTCGTCAAACATCATCTGCGTTGCGCTCACGACGCGCGCTGGTAGTCGTCCTGTTGGCCTCTGGCATTGCCGCGTATCTGGCGTGCAGCGACGACTCGACGCGTTACCAACCGCTCGCGCCGGAGAATCCCGGTGTGCAGCACGCGATCGTGGCGGGAGACGTTCACAGTGGTCCGGACATGGTCAAGGGCGCGGTGGTAACGATCGAAGCGCTCACCAACGGCGTTCCCGCGACCTTGGCGGCACTGCAGTCCAGGGCGCTGGCGGACGGACGGCCGGCGGCGCCCACGGCGAGCGCGGCGGCGAACCAGCGCACAACGCTGACCGATGATCGCGGGCGCTTTGTGTTCGACGACGTTCCCGCAGGCGACTACGCCCTCGCGGTTCGCGCCAACAACCATCTGGGCGCGTCACAACAGGTGCAGGTGCCGGCGAGTCCGGCGCTGCTCGACACCATCGTCGTCGATGTGAATCTCACGGCCACCGGTACCTTCTCCGGCGTTGCCCTGCTCGAGGATGCAAGCGCGCATTCCAACACCATTGTGTACGCAGAGGGCACGTCGTACCTCACGGTCACGGCGCCCGACGGCTCATACTCGATGACGGACGTCCCGGTTGGCAGCTACAACATCCGCGCCACGCACACGCATTACCTCGACGACACAACCATGGGAACGCTGACAACCGCGGGCGAGACGGTGGTGCTTTCCGGAATGCTGCTCAAGGTGAACGCGAACATTCCCCCCGTCCCCACCATTGACGTGGCGTCCCAGCCGACATACCCCGGCCTGCCGATCAGTTTCACGGGCGGGGGCAACGACCCGGATGGCTCCATCGTGCAGACGGCCTGGGACTTCGACAACGACGGTGTCGTGGACACGGTCTACGCCGGGCCGCCGGCCGGTGTCGTTCAGCATGCGTACTCGAGTGCAGGCACGTACGTGGCGAAGCTGCGCCTCACCGACAACGAAGGTGCCATCGGAATTGCCGCGGCGACGGTCGTGATCGGACCCATCCTCTACGTGTCGGCCACGGGCAACGATGGCAACGCGGGAACCAGCTCCGGCGCTCCGCTGGCAACGCTCGCGCACGCGTTCCTGGTCGCACAGAGCACCAATTCAGGCGAAATCCACATGGCAGTGGGTTCCTACAATGAAGCTCCGCACTTTGTGAACGGCATCAATATTTATGGTGGCTACAACGCCACGACGTGGGTGCCCGATGCCGGCTACACGTCATTCTATGCCGGTGAGACGCGCGCGACGGCGGACGGAATCACCATCAGCACGTCCATTTCGCGGATCATGATCTACACATCGACTCCCACTTCCCTGGGAAATTCGATCGCGCTCGGGGTTACCGGCAGTACCGCCGCCCTCTCGTTCAGCAACTGCTACTTCAATTCGTCGAACGTGACACTCGCGAACAACGGAGGCAACGGTGCCGATGGTCTCGCCGGTTCCGACGGTAACGTCGGCGGCAACGCGGACTGCGACGGACCCGGTCCTGTGAACGGAGCCACCGGGGGCGCGTCGGTCGGTGCATGCACCGGCGGAACGGGCGGCGCGGGCGGTTACGACACGGCGGCAGGTTCGCCGGGTTCACCGCCGCTCTGTGGCGGGGGAACTGGCGGCGGTGGTGGCGCGTCGGGTAATAACAGCTCTCCCGGCATCAACGGAGGCGCTGGCGCGCCGGGCGTCGATCCAGGCGGTGGCCCCGGCGGAAGTGGACTCGGTTCCATCATCGCCGGAGAATGGACACCCTCCTTCGGCATCGACGGTCAGAACGGCGGCTACGGACTACCCGGCGGTGGTGGCGGTGGCGGCGGTGGA
>DASRYI010000178.1:0-4104 GCA_035687255.1 Candidatus Krumholzibacteriia bacterium
AACGGCACGTATCTCAACGGCCGACGCGTGACGCGCGAGCGCCTGAGCCCGGGCGACGAATTGATCATCGCCAACGTCGGGATTCTGGTGGAGGCCAGGCATTCCACTATCGGCGACTCACGTCCCCCCATGAATGTCACGGTCTCGATCGACGCCCAGCCCAAGGGCGCCTCGGTCACCATGTCGAGCTCGGCGGAGGAAAGTGGAGCCAGTGAGTTTCTCGAAGGGCTGGGCACCGACCCGTTGTCGGCGCACGCGGCACTGCAGGTGCTGTACAAAGCCGATAGCGCCTTCCGCAACATCGAGGACCTCGACATGCTCCTCGACAATCTGCTCGCGATCATCATGGAAAGCGTGCCGGCATCGCGCGGATTCGTGTTCCTGATCGACCGCAACACGGGGGCGCTGGTTCCCTATGCGCGCCGGCCGGTCGGCCTGGTCGATGACGCCGGCGACGGCGAGATCGTGGTGAGCCAGACCATCATGCAGACCGCCGTGCGCCAGAAGACCTCCATCATTTCGAGCGATGCGCTGGTAGACGAACGCTTCATTCACTCCCGCTCCGTGGCCGCGCTGGACGTGCGCAGCGCCATGTGCGCACCGCTGGTCAGCCGCAACGGCGTGCTGGGACTGGCGTACGTCGATTCACACAAGGCCAATTCATTCACACGGCGGGATCTGGCCCTCTTCTCCGCGCTGGCACTCAAGGTGGGCATCGCGGTCGACAACGCGCGGCTCTACGACGACCTGCGCAGCCTGTTCTACAACACGGTGGAAACACTGGTGCGCACGATTCAGGCCAAGGACCAGTACACCGCCGGCCACTCCACGCGGGTCAGCCGCTATTCGCTGATGATCGCGGACAAGCTGGGCATGTCCACCAAGGACAAGCACCAGCTCTACCTGGCGGCCATGCTGCACGATATCGGCAAGATCGGCATTCCCGACGATCTGCTCAACCGGCCCGGAAAGCTCTCGGAAGCGGAAATGGAGCGGGTGCGCAACCACGTGCAGGTGGGCGCGTCGATGATCGAAATGCTGGGAGAAATGCACTCGATTGTGCCGCTGATCCGGCACCACCACGAGTGCTATGACGGGTCGGGTTATCCGGACGGGCTCAAGGGCGAACAGATTCCACTGGTGTCACGCATCATCGCGGTCGCCGACATGTACGACGCCATGACGTCGGACCGTCCCTACCGGAAGCGCAGAACCCACCAGTTCGCCGTGGACGAGATCCTTGCGGCCAGCGGCCAGCAGATCGACCCGAAAGTCGTGCAGGCGTTTCTCGACGTGCTGAAAGAGATCGTACCCGCGAACGAGAAACCCGCGCCGGTGCCGGAGATCCCTAGTGGATCTCCAGCTCGCTGATCGCGACCTTCTTCCCCGGTCCTTCCACGTTGATGCGGATGTCCGGCAGGTCCTTGACCGCCGGATCCAGCTGAAAGCGCTGCTCCTCCGCTGTGGATTCGAGATCGCAGCTCTGAATTGTCTTCGAGCCGTCCCCGATCTCGAGCTTGTTCGGGCGCGATCCGCCCGCCAGGCGGATGCTCAGCTGGCCGTTGGTAATCCCCAGAGGATTGGGAATGTCCAGATACGCTCCCGAAGACGGGGCCGTCCATGCGGTCGAGGTATCGCTGTCGAACGCTTCCCACAACCCCTCGGGTTTGGATGAGGCGCCGTTCATCGCCGACAATCCGTCGCGATCCGCGCCGCCGAAGGTGAAATCGGTGTCCTGAACGAAGTCGCGGGTCTTGCCGCCATCCATGTAGACACGCACGTCCCACAGCCCGTCACGATTGATGTCCAGCGCCGCCACGGAATCGGGAGCGGCATCCCCGAAGTACCAGTGCCACACCGGGTGCATGGCTTCCCCGGGAAAGCCGCGCACATACAGCACGCCGCCTTTTGATCCATCCTGGGCGCGATACACCACCACCGCGGCGCGGCGGCCGTCGACCTGGGCGGGAAAACGTCTGGCCTGCACCACCTGGAATCCCTTGCTCTTGATGGTGTCCGCGTAGGGCGCGTTGTCCGGAGTCAGCGGCTGTTCCGCTGGCGTGGCGGGATATTTTTCCTTCTCGTTCGTGGTCGCCGCCGAATTCGCGGCCGTCTCCGCACTCTTCTTCTTCGAACACGCCAGCGTTCCCGTCATGGCGAGGACGCACGCCAACAGAGCAATCCAGGCAAGCCGTAGTCTCATCGTTCAGCCTCGGTTCGTGGGGGATGGGTGAAGCAGTACGTCCCCACGGCAACCTCGCTCGCGGGGACGTGCCTCATTGTCGGCCAGCGGCCGGGATGTGTCAAGGATTGGCCGCGTCAGCGCGCGCGCGTCGCCGCTTGCGCCGGAGTGACGGGACGGTCCTTGTAGAGCAGGTACATGGCATTGCCCAGGACGTCCTGACCGGGGACACTGAGGTTGGCGGGGTCGTCGCCGTATCCGAGATAGATGTAGCGAATGCTTCCCAGGAGGAATTCGCCGACTACCCACTTGGGGTTGCTGATCGCCGCCGAGGTCTGGGCATACAGGGTGGCGTCCGCCGGTTTCGTCGTCCCCATGGAAAGCGCCACCGTGGTTTCCGGCTGCGGGCAGACGTCGATCCACTGCGGAAGCGTCCCATTGGTCACGGTGTGGGGCGTCGTGAAGATCGTCGATGCGGGCGAGTTGGTGTAATACGACGTCTGCGACGAGGAGACGATGTTGACGCCAGCGATCGAACTGAAGGCCAGCTTCAGAAAGTTGGCCCCGCCCTCACCGATGGCGATGACGCCCGCACCGCTGGTGGTGATGGCGGTGTAGCGCGAGGCCTTCCCGCCCCAGCGCAGCGGCGCATCCCCGGTGTCGTTCGCCACCAGGATGATGTCGAAGACGCTCATGTCGCGCGTATCGAGCTGCGCTACCGGAATCGATGCCACGCCGCTCTTGCCGAAGTCGTCGGCATAGCGCGCCAGCACACCGGCATACGAGTCCGCAAACTCCCCGGTGGCGTTGACGTAGGCCACCCGCTGCACGCTCACGTCGTTCGGCGAGGTGGCGTCGCCCAGACTGCTCGACACCGAAACGATGTCCGTGTACGCCGAGCGCGGCACCCGCGCCACGATCTCGCCCCACGAAATCGCTTCGATCGCCAGCGCGCGACCGTTCATCATCACCTGCGTACCGGGAAAGTCCAGGTTTTCGCCCTGAATGCTGATGGTTTCCCCCGGAATCACCACCGCCGAGACCGCGGAGATCTGCAGCGTCGCCGACCCGCCGGTCACGTAACCGAAGCGCGGCAACGTGGCCACGCCGGTGGCGTAGGGCGTCATGGGGCGGACACGGAAATAGTGCGTTCCGGTGGGCACGTGCACGTCGACGGTGGTGTCCGGAATGGACTGCGACGACACCAGGGTCGCGAAATCCAGCGTGGCGCTCTGCTCCAGACGATAGAACGACGCCGCCGGTGCGGCCGGCCAGTGCAGCGTGAACGCCGCGCCGTCAGGGATGATCTGGGGCGTCAGGGCCAGCGACGACACGATGAACGGCGATGCGTCGATGGTGACGGCCGTGGTGTGATCGGCGCTGACGTTGACGTCGGCGTTGTACCCGTGATACGCCAGCACGCCGGCAGCATAAAGATCGACACCGACCTTCTTTCCGTTCTCGGCGATGCAGCCCACCTTGATCTCGATGGCATCACCGTTGCTGAGGGCGGCGCCGTGCGACACTTCCAGCCGGGCCCCGTTGCCGGAACGAAACACGTTCACCACCACGGAATCAAACTGAGCCGCGCTGCGAGCACCGGCAATCAGCGACGGTGATCCCCCACCACCCGGTTCGAAGCGCAGGACCACCTGTCCGAGATTCGGCACGGGCGCGTCCGGGCTGTCGCACGACACCACCCACGCCGCCAGCACCGGCAGCATCAGAATGAGAAGCAGACGGCGCGTCTTCACTGGACCCGCACCCCCACCGACAGCGTCCCGGTGGGCGCGGGCGCGGAATCGGAACCGCCCGACGCGGCCACGGCCACGACGCCGGCGACGGCAGCCGCACCGGCGTAGAACCACCATTTCTTGTAAATCGGTTTTCCCGGAGCGGACCCGGCGCTGACCGGCGTCTGC
>DASRYI010000179.1:0-8690 GCA_035687255.1 Candidatus Krumholzibacteriia bacterium
GTCGGTCTTTTCCGGATAGCCCGTCCCGTCTCCCAGCGTGATTGCCAGCGGTCCACAATCCCAGATGATAATGTCATAGTTGGTACTCAGCTGCTCGACCACGTTGTAGACACGCGACGCGGGACGGTTGCCGACACCGGATGACGGACCATTGACGTCGTAGCGATCGACCATATCGGACAGGCCCAGTGTCTTGAATGCGCCGTCGAAGTATGTCTGATCGCCTGTTCCGTCGGCTCCGTCGATGTAGAGAACTTTGCCGCCGCGGAGCCAGCCTCCCGCGGGAAGAATGGTGAACTCCATTGGATTGGCCGCGACGTCGTTGATATTCGTGGACACACCCCAGTTGCTCGAGTAGTACGTCGTGCCATCCGGGCTCGTGGCGCTGTAGAAATACAGGATCGTGTCACCGGGCGTGAACAGATTGTCGTTCAGGTCGATATTGAACCGACCGTCAATCCGGGGTTGTGCTCCGAGCCCCAGGCCCGCATCGGTTGCGCTCCCGACATAGGTGTAGTCAAAACGCAGCTTCGACCACGTCATGCCGTTCAGCGCGACATTGCCGACGAATGGATACCGGTTGCCCGGTCCGCCCGGACCCTCGGAAAGAGGCGCGCCGGTCATCCATGCCCGTCCCATCGGCCGGACGACGGCGTACATGTAGACCGCCTTCTTGGTCTTGTCCCGGCCGGCGAATGTGGAACCATTCGGGTCGTCGGCGAGGCCGCTCGCGTTCAGCGTCCCGGGAAGGCCCGCGTATTTCGGGTCGACAACGGACATACAGACGGCGGAATCGCCGGGCACAATCGATGGATTCCCCATGCGACGAGTGTCGATGGCGGCGTCGGCGCGGGCCGTGCCGAAGACGGTGCCATCGGATGCAAACGTGTCCTGGAACCGATCGACATCACGCACGTCCCATTGCGGTCCCAATGTGTTGAGGCGCAGCACCTGCACGGAATCGATATACGGCGCCGGACTGTGACAGAACCCCGTGCCACCTACTCCGCACCAGGCCCCGCACATGTCGATCACGCCAATGGCTACCTGGATCGCGCTGCCAGTCGACAGGTTCACTTTCGATCCCAGTGCGTTCTCGACACCCGCCCAGTCCTTGCCATCACCGTAATACACAAGAGACCGATCCTGCCACGCACCCGGGCACCCGCTGGCGTCAAGCGTGCGAACGTGCCACGTGGTGAAGACCAGGCCGTCCAATGACAGATCGCGATACACCGTGTAGCGCAGACGAAGGTCATTGCCAACCGCGCCCATGACCGAGATCCACGGCGACCAGATCTCGTTCGCGATGTACTGGCCCTGCGCGTTGTTGTGCGGTACGACTTTCTGCGCCGGCTGTGAGGGCACGGCACAGGCGTAGAACTCTGTTGAACCTAGAATCGCCGCCCAGTAACAGGAGAGGTTGTCGTGGCACGTGTCGTCGTAGCCTGCACTCCCCGCCTTGAAGAGCGCGAAGTAGTTTCCAAAGGCGGGAGAGTCACAATTGGTCCAGTCCTGCGATTCTGTGGCTCCGACGGGAAGCCACTCGAAGTCCTCCACCGACAAATCCTCAACGGACAGACTGTCCACCATGGCGCCGAGACCCGGGTACAGGCCGTCCTGGTTCGACCCGGAAGGGCTCGACGTGAAGTGCAGCGCGACACGAACGGAGGTCAAGCCGACCGGATACGACGCGATGACGCGGGTGCTGTCGACTCCCGTAAATCGATCGAGGGGCACCCAGCCCTGGCCGCTGCAATCGGTGTACTCGATCGTCAACCCGTCATAGCTCGGCTCGGTGTCCATCTTCAGTGCGAACGATATGTCGAGATCGGGGCTGGCCCCCCCCGAAACCGAAAGGCAACTCTTGGTGCACCAGGTTTGATTCCAGCCGTTACCGTAACCCGGGAGCGCACGGTAGGAACAAAGAACGTAGTCATTCGAAGCGGGGTAGTTGGCACCCATCCACAGTGACTTCGTTCCGAGTATGGGCGTAAAGGACATGCCCCCAATGGAAGCACCGGCCCACTGCGCCTGAGTCATATCGTCGACATGCCAGTAGGTGCCGGTTTGTTGCGTGAGGTCGACGGTGACCCAACCCTGCGCCGTGCACGACGCACCGGCATCGAATCGAAACGATGCAAGCACCGTCGTGTTCACTGCCGCTGCGGCCCAGATCCCCGGGTTCTTCCGGACGGCGCTGTTGTCGAGCGCGGTGTCCATTGACCATGACGACGTGCGCGTAACCGGGATGACGTGTGATCCGACACCCGACCCGGATGGCGTCCAACAATCTCCGCCCGACTCGTCCGGATCGTCGGCACTCGAGCATCCCTCGTCGTAGGGGTAGTCGGCGCAGCCGTTTCCGTCGTTGTCGATTCCGTCGGAACATTCCGGCCGGCAACTTGCCGTATTCTCGGAGTCGTCGTTCGCATCGGAGCAACCCGGGTCATCGGGATAATCAGTACACCCGTCATTATCGTTGTCGATCCCATCGGAGCACTCCGGCGTGCCGCCGCCGCCTCCACCGAACAATGGGAGATGGGCGAGCACGTAGAAGTCGTGGCCGCCGGCGCTCGTCATCGACCCGCCGCCAAGATCTACCGAGTTGCTGAAGAATCCCGTGCTGGACGCGAGCACGCCGTCAGCGACGACATCATTGGCGCTATCGTCGCCGGTACCGCCCCCGGTCCAACTGTGTTGGAAGGAGCCGGACAAACTGTAGTCGGCCAGGAAGATGTCGCTGCCGCCCGCGCTCGTGTCGCCGAAGCCTGACCCGAAATCCGCGGTTTGAGTGAATGAGCCCATGACGAGAACATCGTTCAAGTCACTTATCGCCACGCTCTGGCCAACGTCGTCACCGGGGCCTCCCAGGACGACGCTCCAGGCATGAGTTCCCGCGCTGAACATCGCGATGAAGAGATCAAGACCGCCGTGGCCGTTGCGAACGCCTCCGCCGAAGTCGACGGAGCCTGAACATATTCCGGTAATTGCCATGTTGGAAGACGCGTCCATCGCGATGGCGTAACCGGCGTCCGCTCCTGCTCCCCCGTAGCGATGGCTCCACGCGGGGTTGCCGGCGGCCGCATCATAAGCGGCGAGAAAGATGTCGGTGTCACCGGCGCTCGTGAGATCGCCATTTCCGAAATTGGCGGTTCCGGCGAAATGACCCGTGATCACGACGCCGTTGCCAATTGCGACCCCGCGGCCCACATCGTCACCTGTGCCTCCGGCCAGACGACTCCAAACATGCGCTCCGGACGAACCGAGCTTCACGACAAACACGTCGGATCCGCCCAGGCCGGCGCGAGTGCCGCCACCGAAGTTCACATTGCCGCCGACATAGCCCGTTACGAAGATGTTACCGGTCGGGTCGACCGCCAGTCCCAGTGCGGCGTCATCCGCGGTGCTTCCGAACGTCTTGCTCCATTGATAAGTGCCGCCAGAGTTGAGTTTCACGACGAAGATGTCAGTGCCACCGGCGCTGGTAAGTCCCCCGCCACCGAAATCAACCGCGCCGGTGAAGCTTCCGACGACGATAACGTTGTTGGCGGCATCCAATGCGACATCGACGCCCACATCACTACCCGTACTCCCGTAACGTCTGTCCCACTGTAGGGTGCCGTTCGTGTTGAACTTCACCAGAAAGACGTCCGCGCCACCGGCGCTCGTAATCGACCCTCCGGCAAAGTTCAGCGTGCCGTTGAACGAACCCGTGACAAAGAAATTATCCGACGCGTCTCTCACAAGCGCGCGTCCCTCATCTGCGCCGGTGTCGCCGAAGCCCTGGGTCCACAACTGTGTCGCGCGTGCCACTATGGGCACACATAGAGTTACCACCAACACAACGAATGTCGTAATTCGAGTGCAGCGCATCTCAGATCCTCCAAGCGGGACAACTGCTATGGTCTGGCAACTGTGGGGAGACGGGCTGGGTGTGCGGCGAAGTAAAACTGTGCGACCCGTAGTGGATATAAGGATATCATACTATGCAATTAGTTGTAAACTACGTGGGCTTGGGTCCCCCCCCCGGATGCCACCCGAACGGTTGGGGCCCCGGCGTTTGGTGTCCTCCGGGGCCCCTTGAAGTTCAATGAGTGCTATGGGATGGTAGCGGACCGAAATTGAGGCGACGATTTTCTACGGAGGTTCCCTGGACGTGACCCGCAACACCGCACAGTCGCGCTGGCACCGGCGCCCCGCCGCCTTCAATCGCTTCTGGCAGCGTCTCTCGGACGGGCTCGAAGCCCAGCAGCTGTGGAACCAGTTCCGCGCGGAGGCCCGCAGCAGTTACGAGTTCTACAGCCAGGACGTCGACTGGGACGACCTCAAGAAGAAGCGCGGTATCCGCTGGGGTTTTCGCATGGCGAGCGCGTGGTTCTGGGCCATCGTGATGAAGCTCTCGCCCTCACGCCGCGTCGCACTGGTGCTGGCGTTGTTGCTCGCTTCGCTCGGCGATGTCCAGTTCAACGTCCGGACCGCACACCTCGATCTCGATTTCCGGAGCCTTGGGTTCCTGCTGCTGCTGGTATTGCTGGGACTCGAGCTCTCGGACCGCGTCACCATGAAGCGCGACCTTCAGATCGCGCGCGACATCCAACGCTGGCTGGCACCGGCAGCACCGCCGCAGGTGCCGGGGATCGACATCAGTTTCATGACGACGCCGGCCAACACCGTGAGCGGCGACTACTACGACGCCTTCCTCCTCGATGAAGACAAGAAACGATTGCTGCTGATCGTCGCCGATGTGGCGGGCAAGGGAGTTCCCGCCGCCATCCTGATGGCATCGTTGCAAACCTGTCTGCATTCGTGTGCGAGCGACAGCCGGGAGCCATTGCCGCTGGTGGCACGCCTCAACGATTTCGCATGCACGCGAAGTCTGGAAGGCCAGCGCTTCACCACGGCGTTTCTGGCCGAACTCGACGTCGAAACGCGCGAGCTCCAGTACGTGAACGCGGGCCACGAGTTTCCCGTGCTGCGCCGTGCCAACGGCAGCATCGAACGCCTGGAGACCGGCGGGCTGCCGCTCGGTGTGACCCGCCAGGCCACCCACGAGTGCGGCACCACCCGGCTGGAACCGGGCGACCTGCTGTTCGTCTTCTCGGACGGTCTCGTCGACGCGCCCAACGCGGCGGGGGCGCCGTTCGGCGACGAGCGCGTGGTGGCCACGGTGCGCGAACTCGGTGGAGAGAGTGCCGAGGGCGCGATTCGTTCCATGATCGAACGTGTGGACCGCTTCTCCGGCGAAACGCGCCGCGACGACGACATCACCTGCCTCACCCTCCGGGTCGTCTGAGCCCGCGTCCACCGCGGCAGTTGCACTCCGCCCGGCGTTCCGCTACCGTCATTCGCCTGTTGTTCATCGACGGAGGTATGGCATGAAACGCGCAATCATCCTCGCGTGCACGATTCTCGGCGTCCTGTCCGGATGCACCCGTCAATCACCCCGGATCACTTCCAGCACCGCCACCAATCTGTACAAACTCGAGGAAGGCTTCGTCGACGCCAACGGCGTGATGATCTATTACCAGGCGATGGGGCATGGTGCGCCGCTGTTGTGCCTGCACGGCGGGCCGGGCGCGTCGCACGATTATATGCTCCCGTATTTCCTGCCGCTGGCGCGCACCAACCGTCTCATCTTCATCGACGAGCGCGGCTCGGGCCGTTCGGAAAAGCTCGAAGATCCGTCGGGATATACCGTCGAGAACATGGTCGAGGACGTCGAGGCGGTACGCGTGGCGCTGGGGCTGGGGAAGATGAACCTGCTCGGCCATTCCTACGGCGGCGTGCTGGCCGAAGCCTACGCGCTCAAGTACCAGCAGAACCTGTCGCACCTGGTGTTGTGCAGCACGTTCCACAGCACGAAGATGCTCAACGAGGTGTTTCAGCAGATGCTGGCAAAGATGACACCCGACCTGCGCGGCCGCATCCAGAAGATGGAGGCCGAGGGCCTGTTCGGGCACGGCCTTGACTACGAGAAGAACCGCTACACCGACGCGTACATGAAAGCCGCGTGGGGCGAGGGTTACTTTCCCTATCTCTACGTCAAGCACCCCAACCCCAACTACAATCCGGGGTTCTCGGGGACGTCATGGGATCTGTACCGGGAGATGTGGGGCTCGCACGGCGAGTACGTCATCGACGGCAACCTGGTATCGGTGGAGTACGCCGACCGCCTGGGCGCGCTCACCGTGCCCACGCTGATTACCGTGGGCGATCACGACGAGTGCGATCCGTCGATTGCGCGCGACATGCAGTCGAAGATTCCCGGATCGAAGCTGGTGGTGTTTCCCGAAAGCGGGCACCTGACCTTCGTCGACCAGCCCGGATTGTTCATCAAGGCCGTGGACGATTTCGTCCACGATATGAGATAGATTTCGGTCTGAACACTGTTTCTCCCGGAGGTCCGTAATGCTTGTGTTCAACAAGATCCTGCTGATGCTTCATTTTCTCGGGCTGGCCATGGGATTGTCGGCGTTCTTTGCCAACATGACCATGCTGGGTCTCCTCAAGAAGGCGGCCCCGCCGGAGAAGCCGGTTCTGGGGCGGTTCCCGCCGCTCATGGCCCGGATCGGCCGGATCGGGCTGGGGATTCTGATCGTCACCGGCGTGACCATGGTGTTCACGCGCTGGGCGGGGTTTGCCGCCATGCCCTGGACGTTCGACGTCAAGATGGCCGCGGTGGTTCTCCTGGCGATCGTGATCGGCTACATGCAGGTGCTGGAGATCAGGATGCGCAAGGCCGACCCTCCCGCCATGGGGGCGTTGCTCGCGCGCATGGAAAACCTGGGCAAGATGGCGGGAACGCTGGCGGTGCTCGCGATCATCTTCGCCGTGCTGACGTTCAACTGAGGAACCGTGATTGCGCTCGTAGCAATGTTGCTGGCGACGGCTCTTTCGTCGTCGTCGACGACGTTCGATGGCTTCACAATTCCCATCGCCTCAGAGTGGGGCAAGCCCACGGTCGATGGCGAGACCACAACCATCGATGGCAAGGTGGTGCAGACCGTCGAGGGCCATTCGTCGGTGATGGTGATGCACAGTGTGCGCATCACCGATCTTTCCGGCTTCGAGCCCATCCCTGAAGAGGGCCAGGTGTTCGACGCCCACGAGCAGGAGATGCGCAGCCTTCCAGGCATGCGCGCGCAGAATCTGCGTCGCAGTGGTGCGCACCTGGGATCGCACGACGCGCTGGTACTGTGCGGGAGCGCGCGCGTGCTCGACGAGGCGGAACATCCTCAGGACGGATACGTGTTCTCACTGGTCTTTGTGGCCAACAACAAGGTGTACGAGTTCAGCCAGGTATCGATGCTGGAGAGCGCACTCGATGACGCCGTCGAGGCGCTCCCCGGATTCAAGATCCACGATGGCGATCACGACGTGCCGCTCTCGGGCGGTCCCGTCGACCTTGCGGGCGAGTACGTGATTTCCGACGTGCCCTTTGGTGTCACACTGGTGACGGTCCCGCGCGTGGAAGGCATCACCGAGCACGCGGGTTATGCCATCGCCTACGGTGCGTCGGACCTCGATCCTCCCGCGGGCCCGCAGTACAGCTATCAGTTGCGCCGCATGAATGCGGACGACAAGCGCACTGACAACCAGTTGTTCTGGGATCTTGCGCGGACCATGCTGGATACCGAAACCGTGTTCAATCATCCCGAGCGGTTTGTTGTCAAAGACCATGCGGGGACGGTGAACGCGGAATATACGATGGGAAAGCCGATGGTCGCGCGCTTTCTCTATCGCCGCGTGGGTCAGTGGATCGCCGTGCTCGCGGCCCGGACCACCCAGGACCACCGGACCGCGCTCGACCGTTTCGGGCTGCGGGTGCTGAACTAGCATACCTTCCGTGCGTCATTCCCCGTGTGTGTGATAGAGTGAGGCCATGACCGCTGAACAGAAATTCGTGCACGGACAGGGGTTTTACGACAGCAATGCCGACGCATGCGGCGTTCGCTATCCGGCCCTGATGTTCCAGCCGCGCGCCATACTGGTGCTGGTGCTGGTCGCCCGATTGTTTGCGACCGGATGGGTGTTCGTGGGACTCGCCGCCCTGCTGGCGTGGTGCGCGCTGGTTCCGCAGCTCAACCCGTTCGACGCCATCTACTATCATCTCGTCACGAAGCGCAGCCAGGAGCCGCGCGTTCCGCCCGCTCCCGCACCGCGCCGGTTTACGCAGTCCCTGGGATCCGCCATGTTGCTGGCGGTCGGCATCCTGATGATCAAAGGGCGGGACCTGGCTGCGTGGCGGTTGTTTGGACTTACGGTCCTGATGATGAGCGTGCTGGTGTTCGGGCGTTTCTGCATGGGATCGTTCCTCTATTTCATCTTCACCGGACAGCTTCAGCGCGCCAACCGGATGCTGCCATGGAGCAAGAGCGCTTAGCCGTGTGCGCGCCGCGACGGTGCGCACGCATATTCCTGGCCACGACGTTGATCGCGCTGGCGGCCGCGCTCCCCGCGCGCGCCGCCGAAGTGGGCTGGGGTCTCGCCGCCGGCTATCCCCAGGTGTTCGCGGTGGTGGCGGAAACGCCGCAGCACGGTCCGCTGCGCATGCAGTTCAGCGTGAGTCCGATGATCTTCATGAACTCCATGACCGCAAGGGCGATTCTTTCCCCGCTGACCACGCGGCTGCGCCCCTACGCCTTTCTCGGCGCCGGCATTCTCAATACCAACGAAGGTGACGGGGG
>DASRYI010000180.1:0-5522 GCA_035687255.1 Candidatus Krumholzibacteriia bacterium
GACGCCGCGCCAGTACGTGCGACACTGCCGAGCCACGTCGATCAACGGCCGCGCCACCACGGCACGGCCCAGATGGCCTTCGCGGCCGACGGTGGCGAGATACGGAATGCGTCCCGCCGCCTGCTCCGGCGTCATCTCCAGGAACTCGTGAACCGGCGTCAGATTGTCGTGCCAGCGATCGGACTCGATCATCCAGAAGTGCCCGGCGAGGCGCCGGTCGCAGAACAGGTAGTCCGCCGGCGTGAAGGCGACGTCCATCACGGCGTCGTCGCCGTCCGCGCGGCGGAACGAAAACGCGGACGCCGGCCAGCACGACTCCGGTTGCGGATTGCCCTGGATGTCGATGCGCTCGGCCAGCGTGGCACCGCCAGCCGGATTGAACACCAGCACGGGAAAGACGCGCGACTCGGCCGCGGCCGCCGCGCGCAGGAAAGGTGCCCCCGCGGGGTCCGACGACGCCCCGGGGGCGTAGATCGAGAACAGGGCGGGGCCGTCGAAACGAAGTCCGTCGAGCAGCGCCGCGCGCAGCACCGACACGTGTGACAGCGGCGCCTGCAGCACGTAAGCCTGATTCATCGCGGCCGTCATGCTGGCCAACCGCGCCGCTCCCGTCAGGCGCACTCCCGGCGTCGCCGCGTCCCCGTCGATCGCGTAGAGCGTGCGCAGTTCGACCATCACTTTGACGGGCACGGATGCATTGAGAATTCCCAGCAACGTGCCGATTTCGGCGCGCGACAGGGTCTCGTCGCCCAGGTGCACCAGCACCGGCGGACACAGCGCCCGCTCATCGTCGGTCAGGTAGCGTTCGTCGAAGCCGGCGAAATAGGGGTCATGAATGTCGGGCCGGTAGCGATTTTGAATCTCGAGTCGCGCAATGCGCACCGTTCGGAAGAACTCCGTCATGGATGCGGCGCGCGTATGGACTTCCGCAACCGCCGCCTCGAGGTCCTCGAACACGCGGTCGAACCGGATCGCACCGTCGCCCGGTTGGCGGCCCGCGTCAAAGACGGGCTGCATGCGCTCGAGCACATCCACCAGCGCCTCGATACGCGCGCGCCGCGACGCCGGCAGTGCGCTTTCGCGTGGGGCGTTCGCCAGCAGATGGGACATGGCACCGGCGTCCACATCGTCGTCGGCGCTGGCCAGAGACTCGCGCAGGTGATCCGCCGAACGCGCCTCGTCGGACTGGTTGAAGTCGGCGCTGAGAATATCGCGAAGCGCACGCACCAACCCGTCGAGCTCATCGGTCCACCCCCCGCATCGTTCCTTCCAGAACGCGCGCGCCGACACCTGCAGCAGGCGCAGGGCCGCCTGCGGTCCGCACACCACCACCTCCGCATCGTTGGAAAGTGCGCCGCGCACCGCGGCCACGTGATCGCGCAGCAACGCTTCCTTCTCCGGCGGTACGTTTGACGTCTCCAGCACGGTGGCCGCTGCACGATCCCACAGGACCGACAGGCGCTCGCCTTCACGCTCGGACGCCAGCGCGCGCACCACCGACTCGAGCCGGTACACGTTGCGCTTGAGCTGCTCGCCGGCGTCGCCTTCTCCGGCATGGTCCGCGATGAACTGGTCGGTCCATTCCGTGAGCGTGCGCAACGCCGGGTTGGAGCCGTTCACGCACAGCGGATAGTCCGTGCGCACACGTGCGAGGTCGCGGTAGGGATGCAGGAGCGCCGGCAGCACGCCGCCGCCGGGCGAGGGCGCATCCGCCGGGCGCCGCCCGTACAGATAGAAGGCGCGCAGATCCTGCAGGCGCTGCGAGGCATCGCCTTCGGGAGCCACCGACTCGGGCTCGAGGGGCAGATTGCGTTCGTCCCAACCCTCCCACGACCACACCTTCGACGGCTCGGACCCCATCCCCAGTTCGTTTTCCTGTTCCAGATCCATGACCGGTCCCTTCCTCACGCGTCCGTCCGCGGGAAGATTCCGAGCTTGTCGAAGGCTCCCTCGAGGACGGCTTTGTTCTGTTCCCAGGACGGCGCACGCTTGGGACGGCGCGTGTCCTCGTAGCGCGCGATATTTTCGTTCCTGTACAGAATGCCGACCGGCACCTTGTCTTGCATGTCGGCAATCTCACGCGCCCGGTTCAGGTCGGACGGATCATGGGTCTCGTGCGTCTTGTACAGTTTTGCGATGGCATCACTCACCTGCATGCCGTTGTCGTGACGCAGCAGCAGGAGATTCTTGGGATCGCTGAGCAGAGACTGGAAGATCGTCGGCATGAAATGCGGGCATCGCTGCAGAATGCGGATGAACGCAAATCCGTTGTGGTGATATGCCTGACGGATCACGTCATAGAGCAGGTCGGGAATCCATTCCACCACCTGGGCCACAAAGGACACATTGGTGATGCCAAGGGTCACCGACAGCGGGTTCATGGCACGCAGCGGAGCGCCGTAGGGCGTGGTATTGGTGCGCAGGCCCTGCGGCGTCGTGGGCGACGCCTGCATCTTGGTCAGCCCGTACACGTTGTTGTCGTGCATCATGGCCACCATTTTCATGTTCATGCGCACGGCGTGAATCCAGTGCGCCGTTCCGATGCTGCAGCAGTCACCGTCGCCCATGTTGACGAAGACGTGCAGGTCGGGGCGGCGGATGCGAACACCCTCGGCCGTGGGCAGTGCGCGTCCGTGCAGACCGTGAAAACCGTACGTTCCCATGTAGTGTGGGAAGCGCGCGGCGCATCCGATGCCGGAAATGAAGGCCGTCTTTTCGGGCGGGAGCTGTTCGTCACGGCACAGGCGCTGGACCGCGGTCAAAATGCCGTTGTCGCCGCAACCCGGGCACCAGCGGACAGGACGTCCCTGGTAGTCTTCCATTGTCTTGTAGTCCTGATCGGGGATCAGCACACATTCGCTGTTGAGTCCGAGCATGTCGTTATCCTCTCGTCTTTTTGACTGAGCCCAGTCGGTTGCGAATCATCTGTTCAATCGAACCCGGTTTGATCGGCTGGCCATGTACGTTGGACCAGCAATCGACGTCCACCAGGTAGCGCGCCCGCAGCAACCAGGCAAGGTTGGCGTAGCGGCGGTTATCGGGGGTGATCAGTTCGTCGTCGTAGCTGTCGGAGTAGTTGATCTCCACCGTCATCACGTCGTCGAACTTCTCCAGGATTTCGCGGATTCCGGACGCCATCGGCTGCAGATACTTGATGTGCAGCGACGATACCTTGAGTCCGTCGCGGCGGCAGCGCGTGACCGCTTCTTCGATGGCACCGCGGGTGCTTCCCCAGCCCACGATCAACAGCCCGCCGTCGTTTTCGTCTCCGAACACCTTCGGCGCCTTGAGCGTCTTCTGGAAGGCCGCCAGCTTGAGACTGCGCGCGCGGCATCCTTCCTGGTTGATGCCCGCGCCGTACGCCACGCGCCCACCCCCGGTGTGCGCGAGCCCGGTCAGCGTGTACATGCCGTTGGGCTGTCCCGGGATGAAGCGTTGCGAAAGTCCCGTCACCGGATCCCACTTATAAGGAGGAGTTCCGGCCGGAATCGGACTCTGGTCGATGGGCGGCGCCAGCCATTCCTTCTTGAACTCAGGCCGCGGGAATGCCTGCTGCCCCGTGGCCAGGTTGGCGTCGGTGAGAACCACCACCAGCGTACGGAAGGTTTCCGCAATCTTGCGCGCGGTGATCATCGAGTAGAAACAGTCTTCGATGGTCGCCGGCGCCATCACGATCTTGGGCGCGTCGCCCGGCGAACCGAACATGGCGGCCAGCAGGTCACCCTGCTCCACCTTGGTGGGCAATCCCGTCGACGGGCCGCCGCGCTGCACGTTGACCAGCACCAGTGGAATCTCGGCCATCACCGACAGACCCATCAATTCGGTCTTGAGCGCCATCCCCGGGCCGGAGGTGATGGTCACCGCACACTTGCCGGCGTAGGACGCGCCGATGGCAAACGCGCAGGCCGCGATTTCGTCCTCGGCCTGGTGCACGACACCACCCGCGTGCTCGAAAATTTCACTGAGATAGTGCGACGCCGACGTCGCCGGCGTGATCGGATACATCGCGCACACTTCCATGCCCGACGCCACCACACCGAGCGCGACCGCGGTGTTTCCGTTCGCCACCACCTGCGGGCCGGTGATCCCGAGGGGTGGAACGTCGAACTTGAGATCGAGATTGTCCTCCGCCCACTGGTAGCCGGCGTCGAGCAGCTCGAAGTTCGGCTTGATCACGGCCTCGCCCTTGTGGCGGAACTTGTGTTTGATTTCGTGGCGCACCAGCTCGCGGTCACGCGTGTAGATGCTGCAGAGCATGCCGACCACGAACATGTTCTTGCCCTTCTGCGGGTTGTCGACGATCTTCTTGCACTCCGTCTCCATGGGCACTTCGATGACGCGATAGCCGTCCGCGGTGAGCATGGCGACCACTTTCTCGTAGTCGGCGCGAATGGCCGGATCGGCGTGCGTGCGCCACATGCTTTCGAGCAGAATCGGGCACCCCGGCTTGAACTTGCCCCCCGACATACCGCCCAGCAGCGCCTGCTCGTTGAAACCCACCACCAGATCGGCGTCGTCGCCCGCATTGGTCATCGGGAACGACCCGATGCGAACGCGATTGCCGCTGGCGCCGGCCGCGTTGCGTGCCGGCGGTTCGATTTCGGCGGGAATGATTTCCACGGTCCACACGCTGTTGCCCATCTTGGCCGACACCGTGCCGAACATCTGGCCCGCGGTCTGGGCGCCCTCGCCGGAATCGGAGAGGATCTCCACCACGTGCTCTTCCACGCGCACGGCGTTTCTACCGCTTGCGAGTGTCACGTCCCCGGCCGGCGCGGCCGTATCCACTTCTCGTTGCACCTTTGACATGCCTCTCTCACCTCTCCGCGTTATGCGCGTTAAGTGTCCATCCTGCCGGTCGATCACTTCTTCGCGCTGGCCGGCGGATCGTACGGGCATCCGCCGCGCACGTGGCCGACCGGACATCCCGTTTCGATGTATGCAGCGCATCGCAAACAAAACCCACGCGGCGTCTCCTCCTGGCGGAGAAGCGCCACGGAAACTCGTTCCAGCATTTCCGAAAACCGCTCCAGATCCTCGGCCGGAAACGAATCGAGAATCGGATGCAGGCGTTTGGCCTTGAGCTCCTCGTATTTCTGCACGAGATGCCGCCCCTTCACGCTGGGCGCAAGCCAGGTGGCGCGACGGTCGTCTTCGGACGGCAACCGCACCACCAATCCCAGACGCTCCAGCTTGTCGACATTCTTGGTAACGGCGGGAGCGCTTACGCCGAGAAACGTCGAGATCTCACCGATCTGATGACGTCCCGTGACGGTCATCAGTTTGAGAATGTGAAACTGGGAGACGGTGAGCGGAAGCGGGGACGTTTCCTCGAGCAGACGCGTTTCCAGGATCTCGCGAACGACCGACGAAAAGATGTGACTGCGGCGCAGCACACCAAAAAGGCGCGCTTCCCGTTCCGAGTCACCGGGGGCGCGCCCGCCTGTTGTCGCGGCCATATTCGATGTGTGATCAGCCACTCGTTAACCGGGTTATTATTTAACCCGACAAAGGAACTATAG
>DASRYI010000181.1:0-13705 GCA_035687255.1 Candidatus Krumholzibacteriia bacterium
TACTATGGTGGTGCCATCGATTTCACGGTGACGCCGCCGGGCGCCTACAAAGAAGCGCAGGCGCGTCTCATGTACCGCCGTTCCGACGGCGATGTGCAGCTGCGCGGCTTCGCACAGCGCTATGATTTTCCCGCCGCCATCATCACCGCGGCCACCGTCATCCAGAATAACCGTGTCTTCATGACCAACCTCCCGTTGAGGCGCCAGAATAACGGAAAAAATCGGTCGTGCCTAGAGGACAAAGGCGTCGGGTACATGTGCTACAATTAGCGGGCCGTGATTGGAACTCGCACGCGGTTTCTGCCCCTCGCGGTCGCTCTCGTCCTGTGGAGTGCGTGCGACAGCTCGTCCCCCCCTTCCCAGTCGTCCTCCGACCAGCTCCGCTGCGATCCCAACGCCGAACCCATCCTGCTGGCCTCCAAATTGGACGATGACGACGGCGACGGTTATCCCTTCGACGAACACTTTCCCGAGATCGACGACGAAGACGACGATATCGCCGACCATACCTGGATTCGCGACCATCAGGGGTGGTACCACCTCTTCTTCCAGAACGAGGGGCGCGGCAAGCCCAACTTCATCGAGCACTACCGCACGCGCGATCTGAAGACCCTCGAGTACCTCGGCCACGCCATGTTCGCGCAACCGGGCACGTGGGACGCGGGCGGTCTGTGGGCGCCGCATATCATCGAGGTCAAGGGCACGTACTACATGTTCTATACCGGCATCGACCATCTCCAGCCCGGCGCGACGCAACGCATCGGCGTGGCGGTGTCCACCGACCTCACTCACTGGACGCGCCCGCACGTGAATCGCTGCCCGGGCACGACCGGCGACGGATGTATATATGAATGCCGCTCGTCGTGGACGACGTTCGGTGACGACAGCGATGTCAACAATCAGCAATGCCGCGACGCGTTTGTAATGTACGACGACGAAAACAATCGCTGGCTCATGTTTGCGACCGCGCGCAGCACCAACGGCTACGGCGTGATTACGGTGGCGTATTCCGACGATCTCACCACCTGGCACTCGCTGGGTTACATCGACGCCACGCGGCGCCTGGCAAACGGCGTGGGCGGCCAGCCCACCGGCGGCCAGTGCGAAAATCCCTTCGTGGTGTCGCGCGAGGGAAAGAACTACCTGATCTTCACCGACTGGCAGGATCCCGAGGACAGCCTCGACGTGGCCACACCGCGCACCATTGCGCAGTACGCGGCGTCGACGTCGCTCGATATTGATTCACTGGGAAGCGCGGGCTGGTCGTACGAGGGATACATTCCCAATCCGGGAGTGAACGCCATCGAAGTGATCCACTACCGTCCGGACCTGTGGATCATGTCGCAGAGCCTGTCGAATCCGCACTCGGGATACGTGAAGCCGATCCGGCGCATGCTGGTCCTGAGATGCATGGACTTTGGACCGGGCTTTTCGTTCACGACTTCCAACGTGGGCTTCGGTGATCCCCTTCCCCCCTCCTCCCTCTCCGGACCGTAGCGACCGCCGCCAGGTACTCCGCGCGAACGACATGCGCGGACTCGCGCGCGTGCGAGCGGGTGGCACTGGACGGGGACCCCGGCAACGAGCGGAGCGAAGTTGTTCCGGGGTGGCCGGTGACAGGACCCGCGAGCGCGCCAGGCACAATCGGGGGCGTGAGACAACAGGGACACATCGTGGCGGCGCCGCCGGGCTACTACGCGTGGATCTTCTTGTAGCGCATGCGGTGCGGCTGGTCGGCGTCGTGGCCCAGGCGCTTCTTGCGGTCCGCTTCGTAGTCCTGGTAGTTCCCCTCGAACCAGCGCACCACGCCGTCACCCTCGAAGGCCAGCATGTGCGTGGCAATGCGGTCCAGGAACCAGCGGTCGTGGCTGATGACCACCGCGCAGCCCGCGAATTCCAGCAGCGCGTCTTCCAGCGCGCGTAGCGTGTTCACATCCAGGTCGTTGGTGGGCTCGTCGAGCAGCAGCACGTTGCCGCCGCGCATCAATAGCTTCGCCAGATGCAGACGGTTGCGCTCGCCGCCGGAGAGGTCGCCGACCTTTTTGTTCTGCTCCGCGCCCTTGAACATGAAGCTGGCCGCGTACGCACGTGAGTTCATCTTGCGCTTGCCCACTTCGATGATCTCGTTGCCGCCCGAGATTTCCTCCCACACCGTTTTCTTTGCATCCAGTGAGTCGCGGAACTGATCGACGTGCGAGAGCTGCACCGTCTCGCCCACCTTGAGTTCGCCGCCGTCGACTTTCTCCTGGCCCGTGATCATCCTGAAGAGTGTGGTCTTGCCGGCGCCGTTGGGACCGATGATCCCCACGATGCCGCCGCGCGGCAGCGCGAAGTCGAGGCCGTCGATGAGGATGTTTTCTCCGAAGGCCTTCTTCAGGCCGGTCGCTTCCACCACCACGTCGCCCAGGCGCGGCGCGGGCGGAATAATGATCTCGAGCTTCTCACGGCGTTCGTTGGCCTTCTCGCCGAGCAGCTCTTCGAACTGGCGGTAGCGCGCCTTGCTCTTGGCCTGGCGTGCGCGCGGCGACATGTTGATCCACTCCAGCTCGTGCTGCAGTGTGCGGCGGCGTGCCGATTCCTGTTTTTCCTCGACCGCGAGGCGCTCTTCCTTCTGCTTGAGCCACGACGAGTAGTTCCCTTCCCAGGGAATGCCCTTGCCGCGCTCGAGCTCCAGAATCCAGCCCGCCACATTGTCGAGGAAGTAGCGGTCGTGCGTGATCGCCACCACGGTTCCCGGGAACTCCTTGAGATAGCGTTCCAGCCACTCGACCGATTCGGCGTCGAGGTGGTTGGTGGGCTCGTCCAGCAGCAGCATGTCGGGCTTCTGCAACAACAGCCGGCACAGCGCCACGCGGCGCCGCTCGCCGCCCGATATCTTGCTCACATCCATGTCGCCGGGCGGGCAGCGCAGCGCGTCCATGGCGACGTCCAGCGTGCGGTCCAGCTCCCAGGCGTTGGCGGCGTCGATCTGGTCCTGCAGCTTGCCCTGCTCCTCGATGAGCTGGTTCATTTCGTCGTCGCTCATCGGCTCCGCGAACTTCGCGCTCACTTCTTCGAAACGGGTCAGGAGCGCACGCGTCTCCGCCACGCCCTCTTCCACGTTGCCCAGCACGTCCTTCCCGGGATCGAGCACGGGTTCCTGCGGGAGGTACCCAATCTTGAGGCTGGGTGGCGACTGGGCTTCGCCCTGAATCTCGTGGTCGATGCCCGCCATGATGCGCAGCAGCGTGCTCTTGCCCGCCCCGTTGTGGCCGAGGACGCCGATCTTGGCGCCGGGCAGGAAGGCCAGCGTGATGTCGTCCAGGATCACCCGGTCGGGCGGAACGACTTTCTTCAACTTGTAGAGCGTACAGACAAACTGATGCGACATGAACTCTCCCGGACTGTGAGATTGAAAACCCGCTCGCAGCGGTGGGCAGGCGCACGGGCGCCGGTGGCAGAACAGCGGCGCATGATATCAGGCCCGGGGCGTTTGGGATAGGGGGCCAGTTACCCGGCCGCCACCACCCTGGCAGATTTTCTACCGCCCGTGTATTGGCCTTGACATTCCTCCGCGATGCATAGTAATTCATACCTCTGCATATTTATGCAGCCCGGACGATGTCAAAACTTTCACGGCAAGGCACCATTCGCGAGCTCGTCGCCAAGCACACGGTGGCGAGCCAGGACGAGCTGCGCCTGCTCCTCTCCCGGCGCGGGCACGCGGTTACGCAGGCGACACTCTCCCGCGATATCCGCGAACTCGGGCTGGTCAAGACCACCGACGGCTACGCCATGCCCGCCGACGACGGCGGGATGGCCAACCTGCCCTCCATTGACCGGCTGATCCGCGACTTCGTCTACGACGTGCAGGCGGCGCAGCAGATGGTGGTGCTGCGCACCAGCGCGGGCGCGGCGCAGCCGGTGGCCGCCGCCCTGGATGCGGAAGGCTGGCCCGACGTCATGGGCACGCTGGGCGGAGACGACACCATCCTGGTCATCACGCGCGACACCGCGCGCGCCAAGAAACTCACCTCACAGATCCGCGGCCTGCTCGCGTAAATGAACCCGATACAGGCCGCCGTCGTCGGGGCCTCGGGCTATTCCGGGGCCGAGCTTTCGCAACTTTTGCGGAGGCATCCCGGGGTCCGCCCGCCCCGGCTGTTTCGCATGAACGGCGACGGCGCGGCGGGCGTTGTGCCCGGCGTGGACGGCAATTCTCAAATCGAGCATTTCGATTGGGATGCAATTGAGCGCGACCACTTCGACGTCCTGTTCTTCTGCACCCCGCACGAGGTGTCGAGGGAACTGATTCCCCGCGCGGTCGCGCAGGGCTACCGCGTGGTGGACCTGAGCGGCGCGTGGCGCCTGAAGCGCGGCGACAGCCGCGCGGTGTATGGCTTTCAGGATGCGGATGCGCCGGCGGCCGCCGCGCTCGATGAATCGTCCGTGTACGGACTGCCTGAATTGCACGGCGACCAGATCGCCGGCGCACAGCTCGTGAGCAATCCGGGCTGTTACGCCACGTCCATCATTCTCGCGCTTTCGCCGTGGGTCTCGGCCGGCCTGATCGATCTGGAGTACGGCATCATTTCGGATTCCAAGTCGGGCGTTTCCGGCGCGGGCAAGACGCCCTCGGCGCGCACGCATTTCGTCGAGGTGAGCGACAACTTCTCGGCGTACTCGGTGTTCGGCCACCGCCACACTGGCGAAGTGCTCGAGCAACTGAACCTGCCCGCGAGCCAGTTTCAGTTCACGCCGCACCTGCTCCCCATTCCGCGCGGGATTCTGTCCACCATCTACGTGCGCGCGCGGCGCGGCGTCACCGCGGCGGTGCTCGAAGATTGCCTGCGCGATTTCTACGCCGACCGGCCGTTTGTGCGCGTGTTCGGCGCATCCCGGCTGCCGGAGATCAAACTGTCGCTCCACACCAACTACTGCGACCTCGGTTTCGCCATGGAGCCGGAGAGCGGGCGCGTGGTGCTGGTGTCGTGCCTGGACAATCTGGTCAAGGGCGCGGCCGGCCAGGCGGTGCAGAACATGAACCTCATGTTCGGGCGCGATGAGCGCGAGGGACTGCTGTGAAAATCGTGCTCAAGATCGGCGGCGCGGCGCTGGAAGACAACGGCCGGGTGCGCGCCTTCGCGCGCGCCGTGGTGACGCTGGCACAGCAGGATGTCGACGTGGCCGTGATCCACGGCGGCGGCGCCGCACTCACGCGCACGCTGGGCGAACTTGGATACGAATCGCGCTTCGAAAACGGACTGCGCGTCACCGACGCACGCACGCGCGACGTCGCCGTGATGGTGCTCGCGGGACACTCCAACAAGCGCGTGGTGGCCGCCATCGATGCCGCCGGTGTCCCGGCCGCGGGACTGTGCGGAAGCGACCTGGGCCTGTTGCGCGCGGTCAAGAAGCGCACCGGCACCGACCTGGGGTTTGTGGGTGAAGTGGACGCCGTCGACTGGCGCTGGATCGATCTCCTGTGGTCCGCGGGCGCGGTACCCGTGATTGCCAGCATCGCGCCTGGTGACGATGGCGAGCTGTACAACATCAACGCCGACGAGGTGGCGGCGGCGTGCGCTGTTGCCTGCCACGCGGATGCGCTGGTGTTTCTCACCGATGTTCCCGGTGTGCGCGACCAGTACGGTAACGTGATCCCGCGCCTTCCCGCCTCCCACATTCGCGACCTGTCGATCGCGGGTGTGGTTTCGGGTGGAATGATTCCCAAGCTCGACGCCTGCATGCGCGCCCTGGACGGGCGCGTGTCGTCGGTTCGTATTCTGCCCGCAGCACGCGTGGAAGCACTCCCGTTGATCGCCGATGGTTCACTTCACGAAGGCACAGAGGTGGTTCTTTCATGAGCACTTCACTCCACACCATTCAGCAGCAGGAATCGGCGCTTTTGATTCACACCTACGACCGGGTGCCGGTGCTCTTCGAACGCGGCGAGGGTGTGTCGCTTTTTGACAGCGAAGGCCGCGAGTACATCGATTTTCTGAGCGGCATCGGCGTCAACGCGCTCGGCCATGGCCATCCCGCCATCCGGGCCGCGATCGCAGCGCAGACGGAGCGTCTGATTCACGTCTCCAACCTGTTCTTCCATGAATACCAGGCGCCGCTGGCCGCGCGGCTGGCGGTGGCGTCGGGGCTCGAGCGGGCGTTCTTCTGCAACAGCGGCACCGAAGCCTGGGAGTGCGCGCTCAAGCTGGCGCGGGCCCGATACCATCGCGCCAGCGATGGAAAGCGAAAGCCCCGTTTGCTCATGATGAAAAACTCGTTTCACGGCCGCACGCTGGGATCACTTGCCACGACGGGAAACCCGGCGTATCGAACTCCCTTCGCGCCCATGTTGCCCGGCGTAACCTTCGTCCGGTTCAACGACGTCGCGGAGCTCGAAGCAAAGTTCGATTCCTCGGTGTGCGCCATCGGGATGGAAACCATTCAGGGTGAGGGCGGTGTCTATCCTGCGTCGCGCGAGTTTCTGGAGGCGGCACGCGAATTGACGCGCAACAGCGGCGCGCTCTTGATGCTCGACGAGATCCAGTGCGGGCTGGGACGCACGGGAAAGATGTTCGCGTACCAGCATCACGGCATCCAGCCCGACATCGTCACCGTGGCCAAGCCGCTGGCGGCGGGACTGCCGCTGGGCGCCGTGCTGGCGCGGGAAGACGTAGCCGCCAGTTTTCACCCCGGCATGCACGGATCCACCTTCGGCGGCGGGCCGCTGGCGTGCGCGGTGGCGGTGGCGTTTCTGGACGAGGTCTCGCGCCCCGGTTTCCTGGAACACGTGTCCACCGTGGGCACCTACTTCGCCGACCGCCTGCTGCATCTGAAAACGCGCCATCGCTCGATTCGCGAGGTGCGCGCGGTGGGCCTGATGCTCGCGGTCGAACTCAAATCATCCGCGCTCGCCAAGAGCGTGGTTACGAAAATGATGGAGCGCGGCTTCATCATCAACCGCACGCACGACGTTGTGCTGCGGTTTCTTCCCCCTTACATCGTGCAGGCACGGCACATCGACGCCATGGTTGACGCGCTCGACGAGGTGCTGGCCGGAGGTCATGCGAATGCGTGAGAAGATCGTACTCGCCTATTCGGGCGGACTGGACACGTCCATCATTATTCCGTGGCTTCGCGAACACCACGACGCGGACGTCATCGCCTACGTCGGCAATGTCGGCCAGGACGAAGATCTCGACGCCGTGGTCGAGAAAGCGTACGCCACCGGTGCATCCCACGTGGTCGTGGAGGATCTGCGCGACGAGTTCGTGACCGAGTACGTGTTCCCCGCCGTGCGCGCGGGCGCCGTGTACGAGCACAAGTACCTGCTCGGCACCTCGCTGGCGCGGCCGGTGATCGCCAAACACCAGGTGCACGCCGCGCTGCGCGAGGGTGCGAGCGCGGTGGCGCACGGGTGCACCGGCAAGGGCAACGACCAGGTGCGTTTCGAAATGGCATACCAGGCGCTGGCGCCGGAACTGCGCGTGATTGCGCCGTGGCGCGAGTGGGAACTCAAGTCGCGCGAGGACTGCCTGGCATACGCCGAGGCGCACGGGATTCCCGTGCAGCAGAGCCGCGCCAAGATTCACAGCCGCGACCGCAACCTGCTGCACCTGAGCCACGAGGGTGGCGAGCTGGAGGATCCCGACAACGCGCCGCTTGCCACCACGTGGCAGTGGACGTGTTCCCCGCAGGAAGCACCCGATGCCGTGGAGCACGTGCGCATCGGGTTCGAGGCGGGCGTGCCGGTATCCATCGACGGCCTCGCCGTCGGACCGGTTCCCCTGCTCGAACGTCTCAACGAGGTGGCGGCGCGCAACGGCGTGGGGCGCGTCGACATGGTTGAGAACCGCTTCGTGGGCATGAAGTCGCGCGGCTGCTACGAAACTCCGGGTGGCACATTGCTGCTGCTCGCGCATCGCGAACTCGAGGCGCTGTGTCTCGACCGCGAGGTGGCGCACTTCAAGCAGCAGATTGCGCTGAAGTACGCCGAGCTCGTGTACTACGGGCAGTGGTACACGCCGCTGCGCGAATCGCTGGACGCGTTCGTGGATTCGACGCAGGCGTTTGTCAGCGGTTCCGTGACCCTCGCCCTGTACAAAGGCAACGTCGACGTGGTGGGCCGCACCTCGCCCCACTCGCTGTACCGCACCGCGGTGGCCAGCTTCACCATGGGCGCCGAGTATGACCAGAAGGACGCGGCCGGCTTCATTCGCATCCTGGGACTTCCGGCGCGCTGCCGGGCGCTGATCAACGAGGAGGTGGCGCGATGAAGATGTGGTCGGGACGATTCGACTCCGACGTCGACGCCGGATTCGAACAGTGGCAACGGTCGTTTCCCTACGACCGGCGCCTGCTGCGCGAAGAAGTGACGGCGAGTAGCGCATACGCGGAAGCCCTTCACGCCGCGGGTGTGCTCACCGCGGCCGAGTTGCAATCCATGCAGGACGCATTCGAGCGCATGCTCGCCGCGGGTATTCCCGCAGATGATGACCCGGGGATCGAGGATATTCATCACTACGTGGAGCAGACGCTCGTCGACGCCATCGGCGAAGCCGGTTACAAGCTGCACACCGGCCGCAGCCGCAACGAGCAGATCGCCACCGATCTGCGTCTGTTCCTGCGCGCCCACGGCGACGCTCTGGAAAGCCACGTGCGCGAACTTGTCACCGTGCTGGTGGATCGCGCCGACGCGGCGGGCGAAGCCGCCATGCCGTGCTACACGCATCTGCAGCGCGCGGAACCCGTGCTGATTGCGCACTGGTGGATGGCCTATGCGGAGATGTTCCTGCGCGACCTCGACCGCCTGCATGAGGCGCGGCGCCGGACCAATGAGTGTCCGCTGGGTTCGGGCGCGGCCGCGGGCAGTGTCACACCCATCGACCGCATGGCGCTGGCGCAGCGGCTGGGCTTCGACCGGCCCTCCGCCAACAGCCTGGACGCCACCAGCGACCGCGATTTCGTGGTCGAGTTCGTGCAGGTGGCGGCGTTGCTGGCCGTGCACATGAGCCGGCTGGCCGAAGACCTGATTCTGTTCGCGTCCCGCGAATTCGGCTTCGTGCGTCTGGCCGACGCCTTCACCACCGGCAGCAGTGCCATGCCGCAGAAGAAGAACCCGGACGCGCTCGAGCTGGTGCGCGCGCATGCGGCCGTCATCACCGGTTACTCCGTATCCATGCTCACGTGTCTCAAGGGACTCCCGGTCGCCTACAACAAGGATCTGCAGGAGACCCAGCGTCCGCTGTTCGACACCGTGGACCGCAGTGTTTCGGCGGTGCGCATCCTCACCGGTGTGGTGAGTTCGCTGCAGTTCGACGCCGCGCGCACCGGGGCATCGGCGCGGCAGGGCGGCATGACGGCGCTGGCCGTGGCCGCGTGCATCTCACGCTACGGGGTTCCCTTCCGCCGGGCACACGAGATGGTGGGGGCGGCCGTCCGTCTCTCGCTGGCCAAGGACTGCGAACTGGAACAACTGGGCGACGACGACTGGCGCCACTGCGGCGTCACCGTTCCCGCCGATGAACTGCGGCGCCAGATGCAGATTACCGCGGTGCTCGACCTGCACGACGTTCCCGGCGGGACCGCACCGGAACGCGTGCGCGCCGCCATTCGTGCATCCCGCGAACGCCTCGACCGGGGATCCAACCGTGTTGATTCGTAGCGCCACCCGCGCCGACGCCGACGCCATCCACCGGCTGATCGCCGCGCACGTCTCCGACGGGACGCTGCTGCCGCGCTCGCGCTCGGAGATCTGCGTCAACATTCGTGATTTCGTGGTGGCTGACGACCACGGCGAGGTGGTGGGTTGTGGCGCACTCTATCTGTACGGACCGCACCTGGCGGAGATCCGCTCCATCACCGTGCGACGCGATCACCGCCACCGCGGAGCGGGTCACGCGCTGGTGGGCGCGCTCTTGCGCCGCGCGCAACGCCGCCGCATCACGGGCGTGTGCCTGTTCACGCGCGAACCGCAATTCTTCGCGCCCTTCGGCTTCACAATTGTGAACCGCGACCGCGTGCCGGAAAAACTCTACAAGGATTGTCGTCTGTGCCCGCGGCGCCACGCCTGCGATGAGATCGCCATGGCGATGGGCAATATCGCAGAGGTGGCGGCGGAGATGCCGCTGGTGGCGGTAGGTGCGCGATGAGCACACCGGTTCCAGCGGGGTTCCTGTTTGCGTCCGGTACTGCCGGCATCAAGGCCAGCGGAAAACCCGACCTCGCCGTCATCGAAGCGCCGCAGGGCGCCACGGCGGCCGCCATGTTCACGCGCAATCGTGTGGCGGCGGCGCCGGTGGTGCTGGGGCGGCGTCATGTGGCGGAGTCGCGGGGCCGGCTGCGCGCTGTCGTCATCAATGCGGGCAACGCCAACTGCGCCACCGGCGAGGCTGGACTTGATGCCGCGCGCCGCACGTGCGTGGAGTTCGCGCGTCTGCTGGGAGCACCCGTCGAGCATGTGCTCCCCTCATCGACCGGCATCATCGGCGTGCCCCTGCCCGTCGAGAAGTTGCTGCGCGCGCTTCCGGGTGTGCATGACCAGTGCAACAACTCCGCGGCTGCGCTGGATTCGGTCGCGCACGCCATCATGACCACGGACACGCGTCCCAAAATGGCGAGCGCATCTTTCTGCAGCGCACACGTGACCGGCATCGCCAAGGGCGCGGGCATGATCCACCCCGACATGGCGACCATGCTGGTCTACGTGCTCACCGATGCGGCTGCTTCCCCGGCACTCCTGCGCCGCGCCCTGCGCACCGCGGTCAATGAGAGCTTCAACTGCATATCGATCGACGGTGACACATCGACCAACGACACCGCCGTGCTGATGGCAAGCGGCGCCGCGGGCGTGAACGCATCGCAGGACGAACGCGGGTTCACCGCCGCGATCACCGACGTGTGCGCCTCGCTCGCGGATCAGATCGTGGCCGACGGCGAGGGCGTTCAGCACCGCGTGACCCTGCGCGTCGACGGCGCTGCCAATCATGCCGCGGCGGCGCGCATCGCGCGCACCGTGGCGCAGTCACTGCTGGTGAAGACCGCGTGGGCCGGCGCCGATCCCAACTGGGGCCGCCTGCTGGCGGCGGCGGGACGCGCGGGCGTGGCCATCGATCCCGGCGCTGTCGACATCTGGATTGCGGGACAACGGGTGTGTGCAGGCGGTGCGTCGGTGGCGTTCGATGCCGACCGCGCGCACCGGGCCATGAGCGAACCCGCCTACGAGATCCGCGTGCGCGTGGGCGCCGGGCCGGGAACCAGCCGCGTTCTCACCGGCGACCTGACGGCCGAATACGTCCACATCAACGCCGACTACTCCACCTAGCATCCCCGCTTCCGCCGACACGGGGCGGTCGTATAATCGCCCCGGCGGCATCGAAACGGAGGATGACATGATTCTCGAGAACAGGGTGGCCATCGTCACGGGCGCGGCGAGCGGCATCGGACGCGAAGTCGCGTACCGGCTCGCCAGCGCGGGCGCACGCGTGATGGTCTCCGACATTGCGGAAGCGGGTGGACGGGAAACCGCGTCGCACATCACACGGCACGGTGGAGACGCCGCGTTCACACGGGCGGACACCTCGAAGCCCGGTGACAACGAAGCACTGGTCGCCGCGACCGTGAAACAATTCGGCGCGCTGCACATCGCCGTCAACAACGCCGGCGTCGGCGGGCCCGGCGCACCCACGGGCGAATACCCCATCGACGGCTGGGACCGCGTGATTGCGATCAACCTCTCGGGCGTATTCTACGGAATGCGGTATCAGATTCCGGCCATGCTGGCCGCCGGCAGCGGTGTCATCGTGAACGTCGCGTCGATCCTGGGCCAGGTGGGATTCCGGAACGCACCTGCGTATGTCGCCGCGAAACATGGCGTGCTGGGACTGACAAAGAACGCCGCCATCGAATACGCGCAGAAGAACATTCGTGTCAACGCGGTGGGCCCGGGCTTCATCCGGACGCCGCTACTCGATCACATGGGCGAGGCCGCGCTCACCGCGATCGCCGGGATGCACCCCATGAACCGGCTCGGGACCGTGGCGGAGGTTGCCGACCTGGTGGTGTGGTTGAGCTCAGACCAGGCCTCCTTCATGACCGGGGCGTACCTCCCCGTCGATGGGGGGTATCTGGCTCAATAGCAACGCGTTACCGACCATCGACCCCGCTCTCGCCGGAATCGCGCGATGGTGCAGTTCTTGCACGACTGGCCCCATCACGGCTGTAGTGTTCAATTCTTAGCCGCCCCCGGGGTGCGGAGGTCCAATCGTGGAAACCTTGCTGGAAGAGAAAACCGAGACCCTTCAGGACACATCACGCGACGATGACTTGCCGCGCAGCGAGGAGATCAGCGAACTGCTGCGCATCAAGCACCAGCACCACATCGAGGAATACCAGGTGCCGTGCCCGGCCTGCGGCGTTGCCGTCAGCACCCGCATCAACCAGTGCCCCTTCTGCGAGTCCGACATCACCGCGGAAACAGCGCTGGCGCGCGAAACCAACCGCCGCCTGAAAGAACTTTCCGGTGAACTCGACACCCAGCACGCGGCGCGTACCACCGAAAAGCCGCGCCCGCGCAATTTCTTTCAGCGTCTGGCCGCTGTGTTTACGGGCGATCCCGTGCCCACGACCCCGGTCATCGAGCCCTTCGCCGTACGCCATCCCCAGAATGCGATGCCGGGCGACACGCTCAAGATCCTGGGCCAGGACGGCATGTGGCTGCAGGTGAAGAACCAGGCCGGCGACATCGGCTGGCTGTTCTGCACCATCCGCAAGCGCCCCTGAGCGCCGGCGTTCCCTCCCGCTTTTTCGCACTGACCGTCGCCACGGCGGGGGTTTCCGTGCGATCATACCCGCGAAAATTCGTCCCAACTTTTCTGGCCCCGGGAGCGACTCACTGATTGGATATGGGAGAGCCTCGCGAGAGCACCCGTTCGGACCGTGAGCTGGTCGACGCCGTCCTGCGCGATCGCGACGAGACGGCGTTCCGCGAGCTGTACCGGCGACACACGCCGCGTCTGTTCGCGCTGGTGGCGCGCCTGCTGGCGCGCGGCGACGACGAGGCCGAGGATGTGGTGCAGGAAGTCTGGATCCACGCCTTCGAAAGCCTGGAGCATTTTCAATGGAACTCCTCGTTCGCCACATGGCTCACGGGCGTCGGCTTGAATCGCGTGCGCGATCGCATCCGCAGATACGGACGTTCGCGCGAAACCGCCACCGATGTGCTCCCCGAGGTGGGAACGCCCCCCGATTCGCCCGAAACGCGCGTCGATCTGGAGCGCCTGATTGCACGGCTGCCCGACGACCAGCGCATGGTGCTGGTGCTGCATGACGTCGAAGGCATGAAGCACCGGGAAATTGCGGCGCATCTCGACATTCCGGAAGGAACGTCGAAAACGTTGCTGTTCAACGCGCGACACCGCCTGCGTGCTTTGATGTTGCGCAAGGGAGACAGGACATGAGCGACGAACTCTCGCCCGAAGAACTGGACGCGTTGAAGCGCCTCCCCCGCGAACGGGTCCCGTCGGCGGGACTCGAGGAACGCGTGGTGGGTTCCATGCGCGAGCGCGGCTTCATCGCGCCCGCGGGAACGCGCGCGGCGCGCGGTCGTCTCGTACGCCTCACCAGCAGCCGCGTGGCCGGACTGGTGGCAGCGTGCATCGTGCTGATGGTGGGCGCATACACCATCGGCGTGCGCCACGGAGAGAATCCGGTGCTGCGGGGCGTGGTG
>DASRYI010000182.1:0-16413 GCA_035687255.1 Candidatus Krumholzibacteriia bacterium
ACACGACCCGCCGTAGCCGATGCCGGAATGCAGGAACTTCTTCCCGATGCGGCCGTCGAGTCCCATGCCGTAGGCGACTTCGTCGATATTGGCGCCCACCAGCTCGCAGATATGCGCCATCTCGTTGATGAAGGAAATCTTGGTGGCCAGAAATGCGTTGGCCGCGTACTTGATCATCTCCGCGCTCTCGAGCGAGGTGCTCACAATCGGCGTTTCCAGCAGGTACAGCGGCCGGTACACATTCCTCATCACGTCGCGCGCGCGCTCGCTCTGAACACCGATGACCACGCGATCGGGTCGCAGGAAGTCGCCCACCGCGGACCCTTCGCGCAGGAATTCGGGATTGGACACAACGTCGAACTCGGCGCCCTTCGGTTTCGCCTTTGCGATGGCCTCCGCCACTCTGCGCGCGGTGCCGACCGGCGCGGTGCTCTTCTGCACCACTACGGTGTAGCCGGTCAGATGCTTCGCAATGTCGGTCGCCGCATCGAACACGTACTTGAGATCAGTGCCGCCGTCGGGTTGCGAGGGGGTACCGACCGCGATGAAGACCACGTCCGCGTCGCTGACGGTCTTCGCCAGATCCGTGGTGAACAACAGGCGCTCGCCCTCGACGTTGCGCGCCACGACATCCTTGAGTTCCGGTTCGTAGATGGGAATCTCGCCGCGGCCCAGCGCGTCGATGCGGTCGCGGTCGATGTCCACGCACACCACGCGGTGTCCGAAGTCCGCCAGGCACGCGCCGGACACCAGTCCGACGTAGCCCGTACCAATCATGCATATCTTGATCATTTGGTGTCCTTGCTGGCTGCAGGGAGTTTTTGCTCCCAGTCCTCGAGCATCGCGCTCAGGGTTTCTTCAATGTCGATGTTCGCGCGCCATCCCGTGTGTTCGCGTATCTTCGACGGATCGCCGCGCAGCTCCGGCATGTCGACGGGGCGCAGGCGCCCGGTATCGACGTGCAGTTTCACCTCGACGCCGGCCAGTTCACACAGGCGGTCCAGCAGGTCGCGGATACGGTACGACTTGCCGGAGCACACATTATAGGTCTCACCGCTGCGCCCCTTCTGGAGCAGCAGGAGGTACGCATCACACACGTCGCGCACGTCGAGAAAATCCCGACGCACTTCCAGATCGCCCACTTCGATGACCGGCTCGTGCCGGCCGTGCTTGATCCCGGCCACCTGGCGGGCAAAGTTGGCCAGCACAAAGTCATCGCGCTGCCCGGGACCGGTGTGATTGAAGCTGCGCGTCATCACGGTGTCCGCGCCGTACAACGACGAGTACATGACACCGGCCTGGTTCTGAATCGACTTGGCTAGCGCGTAGGGACTGGCCGGCCGCGCGGGTTGCGTTTCCGCGATCGGGATATTGTCGGCCGCCACCACACCGTACTCGTCGGCCGATCCCACCAGCAGAACACGCGCTTTCGATTCGCGTGCGCGCAGGTGCTCGAGAATGTGCAACGCCGGAAGCATTCCGTCGGTCAGCGTGGTCGCGGGTTCGTCGAACGACCGCCGCACGCTGGACTGCGCGGCCAGATGCACGATGCAGTCCACCGGCGCCGCGTCGATGGCCCGCGCCACGAACGCCGCGTCGCGCAGGTCCCCCGCGAAATAGTAGTTCGCGGGAAGTCCTTCGTAGGCGGTGGTGCGGTCGATGCCCCACACCTCGAACCCGTCCGCCACCAGTCGTGCAACCAGCGCGCGGCCGACGAATCCATTGCATCCGGTGACGAGGGCTTTTTGCATCGCGTCCTCTGGTTGGCACGCGACGACGCCGCGCGCCGAGCCAAGCCGGCTACGGCCTTCCGCGCCAGTAGTCGAGCGTGTCGCGCAGTGTCTGTTCGAACGGAATCTTCGGTGCCCACCCGGTGTCGGCGCGGAACTTCGAACAATCGCCGAGCAGCAACGGCACATCCGATGGGCGCAGGCGCGCCGGGTCCGTCTCCACCTTCACCTTGACCTTCGACATCGTCAGCAGCTGGTCCAGCATCTCGCGGATCGACCAGTTCTTCTCCTGGCAGATGTTGTAGGCCTCGCCCGGCTTGCCCTTTTCCAGCGCCAGCCAGTAGCCCACCACCATGTCGCGCACATCGGAGAAGTCGCGCCGTGCATCCAGGTTCCCCACCGAGATGACAGGCGCGCGCTTGCCGCGCTCGATATCGACAATCTGTTTGGCAAAATCGCTCATCACGAAGACCGACGCGCGGCGCGGCCCTTCGTGGTTGAAGCCGCGCGTACGGACAATCTTCATGCCGTAGCTCATGAAATACTGGTAGCCGAGCACGTCCTGCCCCACCTTGCTCACCGCGTAGGGCGAGAGCGGGCGCAGCGGGTTGGTCTCCTTGATGGGAATCTCGTTCTCGTACACCATGCCGTACTCTTCGCTCGAGCACGCCAGCTGGATGCGGCAGTCGAGTTCGAGTTTGCGGACCGCTTCGAAAATATTGAGCTGGCCGATGATGTTGGTAACCAGACTCTCGGTGGGAGCCCTCCACGACGTGGGCACGAAGCTCTGCGCGGCCAGATGGAAGATGTAGTCGGGACGGGTCTCCTCGACGACGTCGCGGGTCGAGGTGGCATCGCGAAGGTCGCACTCGTGAAGATGAATCTTCCCCTCGAGGTGGTCGATGTTTTCGGTACGGCTGCGCCACCGAATCACGCCGTGGACGTCGACGCCACCCCGGGCCAGACAGTGGTCGGCCAGGTGACTTCCGGCGAAGCCGGTGATTCCGGTAATCAGAACGCGCATGGAATCCCTTTCCGGCGGCCGCGGCCGCGGCCGAATCGATACAGACTAGGGGAAAGCCCTTGAAATGTCAAACGTTCCGGCGTCCGGACGGGACGCGCCGGACCGCGAGATTGATTGACGATGGTACATTCCGACCGCTAACTTCCGGCGTGTTCACGAGGAGGCCTCCATGCGCACATCACCCACCGCTTTTTGCCGCCACGACCTGGGCACAACGCTGCTGGCTGTCGCCACACTTCTGTGCGCGGCATCATCGGCACGGGCACAGGACACCAACTACTGGACATTGCAGTACGGAACACGCGGCGAACTGCTGGGTGGTTGCGTCGTGGGAAGCGCGGTGGACCTCAGTGCCACCTACTACAACCCCGGCTCGCTGGCGCTGGTTCCCGATCCCAAAGCCATTCTGACGGCGACCGTGCTCGGGATGGAAACATTCAAGGTGACGGGAACCGATCCCGGGCAGGACGCGGTGACGTCGCGGCGCCTCGGACCGGAGCCCAGCCTCTTTGCGGGCACACTTCCCGTCCACTGGTTCGGCGGACGCTGGGCGTATTCACTGCTCACGCGCCAGAAACTCGACGTCAAACTCACGGAGCGCGAGGGCCTGGTCATCGCAGTCGACGCGACCGTGGATACGCTCTCGATCGGCGGCGAGGCTCTCTTCGACCAGAACGTGAACGAACAGTGGGGCGGCCTGACCTGGTCAAAGACCGTGAACAAACACATCGGCGTGGGAATGACGCTGTACGGCGTGTACCGGTCGCAGGAACGCAGCCAGCGTCAGACGCTCGAGGCCATCGGCGCCGGCGGGTACGGGGCCAGCCTCACGGACTGGAAGGACGTCGACTTCTCCACATTTCGAATGCTGGCCAAACTGGGCGCCGAGGCAGAATTCCACAACACGTCGGTGGGCCTCGCGTTCACCACGCGAAGTCTTCAGATATACGGAAACGGCTCGATTCTCATCAATCGCGTCGTCATCGGCGACGTCGACCTGAACGGGACCAGCGACTCGCACGCCGACGTCACCCACGGCAAGAACCTGGATGCCGACTATCGCTCGCCCTTCTCGGTGGCCGTGGGTGCTTCGCATGCGTGGGAGAGAACATCCATTCACGCCACCGCCGAGTATTTCTTTTCCATTGATCCGTACGTGGTCATGGAGGCGCCGGTTGGAACCAATTCGCCCGGTGTGACTACGCATTACGCGTCGTACAACCACGCGCTCAACGATGTGTTCAACTGGGGCGTGGGATTCGAAAAACGATTCAGTGAGAAGACGACGGGGTACCTCAGTTTCATCACGGACCGGTCCGCGAGCCGCCCCGTCGACCGCTACGACATCTCGGTGTCGACCTGGGACATCTATCACCTCAACGGCGGTGTGGCCTTCACGCTGGCGGGCACCGATCTGACACTGGGCGGCGGATTTGCGTGGGGCAAGGCGCCGCTTCGCGTCATTCCCGATTCAGAAGGCGTCCTGTCCGCCGCCATCGTGCCGCAGGACGTCAGCTACTCGCGCATCAAGGCCATTCTCGGTATTGCGTTGTAGGCAAAAGAAACGCGCGCGCCGTGATGTCGCGGCGCGCGCGTGTGCAAGAATCCCGCATTCCTTTCGTCAGGATGACGTCGACGACTATTGCGCGACGGCGGACTCCATTCTGTCCAGAACTTCATGGCACGCCGCCACCGGATCGGCGGCCGCAATGATGGGACGGCCCACGACCAGATAATCGGCGCCGTCGCGTATGGCCTGTTCCGGCGTCACGACGCGCGTTTGATCGTCCTTCTTCGCGTCGGGAAGACGGATCCCCGGTGTCACCACCACGAAATCGCGTCCCAGCGCCTTGCGGATCGCGGGCAGTTCCTGTGCGGACGCCACCACGCCGCTCATCTTTCCCTCTTTCGCCACGCGCGCCAGCGCCACCACACTTTCGGAGACCGGCCGCGTCGATGCAAAGGTGGCGTTGAACTCCGCCGGCGAAAGATGCGTGAGCACCGTGACCGCGACCAGAATCACATCCGGCTTCCCCACTTCTTCGGCCGCAGTGCGCGCGGCGGAGAGCATGGTGGGACCACCCGACGCATGCAGCGTCATCATGTCCGCGCCCATGGCGAGGGCGTTCTTCACGGCGCCCTTTACGGTGTTGGGAATGTCGTGGAACTTGAGATCGAGGAACAGGCCCGCGCCGGACTGCTTCACCAGTTCGCATACGCGCGGTCCCTCGCGCGTGAACATCACCGGTCCGATCTTGAACCAGCCCACGTGGGGTGTGAGCTCCGCGACCAGCGAACACGCGCTATCGTACGAATCAACGTCGAGGGCAACGATCAGACGGTTGGATACGGGGCTGCTCATTTCATCTCTCCCGGCGACTACCAGAACATAAACCGCGCGCCGAACGCAACTACATAGACATCCCGAAAGTCGGGGGCGCGGGTCGAAGTTGAAATCTCAATTGCCGACGCCGGACCGCGGCGGTCCGGTGATGAACCCCGCCGGCAGCCCCGTGGGGAAACGCGCAAAGGGAACGAACTCGCCCCAATTCTGCCGGGGCCAGACGATGATCGGTTCGTGCGATCGGGCCGACGCCCCGGCGGTCCCCACGATGATCCACAGGGGCGCCGTGAAGACGAGAAACGCGCCGTTGGAGATCGTCGCAAGCGTTCCCAGTGCGGCGAGTCCGGCCACGGATTCCGGCGACGCGTCGAACTGTATCAGTTGCGCCGAGGTCACGCTGCCGGCATCAATGCCGACGGCGTGTTGTTCCGCGGTCATCACGTAGATGGTGCTGTCCCTTTCGATCGCGAGCAGTTCGCCCGCCGTCCATCCGTCACCGTGATCGAGGTAGATGTAACTTCCGTACGGGTCGTTACGCACGCTCCCGGGCGACGGCAGATCGGGGGGTGTCCCCGGGGGCATACTGGCGCAGCCGGCGGCGGCCAGCGCGATCAGTGTGATCATCAGACTATGGCTTCGCATAACGGCTGCTCCAGAACACACGTTCCATGTCGGGTTCCAGGCGCTTGAATTCCGGCGCCATGCGGCGAAGACCAGCATGCGGATCGACGAACAGCTCGGTCAACAGGGCGCCGTCTTCTTCGTCGATCCATTCGTTGCGGATCCATTCCAGGTAGTAACCACGGCTCTCCAGAAACAGGTCGTACGTGGTTCCGTCGTCGGGCAGGTCGTACACGAGCCGGTAGGCATCGCCGGGAAGCGTGGTGAGCGACCGCGCCGGATCGAGCAGGATGGCGCGCGCCGAAACATCCACGTCGCCGTCGCGGAGCACCTCCCTCGGTTGCAGGCGCACCGGCTGCACTTCGTCACCGGCGCGGCCCAGCGCAACGTCGTCAATGCGCCAGCCACCGCGGGTCATTTGCAGCGCCACGCGGCCCGTCCAGTTCTGCGGGGCATCGAAGGGGATGACGTGATGATCGACGGCGATGGGACCAAACTCCGACACGCGCCCCACATCCACCCATTCGTCCGGGCCGGATTCCACGCGCACCGTGATCGACGCAAACAGCGACGACAGCGCGGCGCCCGCCTCGCGGATTTCCCCGCGTTCCACCTGGCTCAGCCAGTACCCGGCGTCGCGTCCCATGTATGCGAACGCCTGGTACAGCACGTAGGTCGAGAGCAGCGTCTGGCGGCACCCCACCACCAGCGCGCGTGGACCTGCGCTCGCATCGGCGAACGTGAGATACACGATCTCCTTGCCGGCAAGATCGGTGGAATCGGCGGGAACAAAACGTTCCACGCCGTCGGCCGCGGCCAGTGGCGCGAGACAATCTCCCTCATCGCCCAGCGCCGCCACGGGCGGGGCCGGATCTTTCACCGCGAGCAAACGACTGTCCCCGGCATGAAATACCGGTTGTCCACGGTAACGCGGCGCCGCCAGCAGGTCGACGTGGCGGACCACGTGCGTCTCCATGGCCTCGTTCTTCATTTCCACCACGAACGGTCCGGGATGAAATATACCGGCCGGCAACGCGTCGATATCAGTGGCTTCGAGGGAGGGCGAGATGCTGGCCGAGAATCCTTCCGCCACCGGCCGGTCGATACCCGCGAGGTAGAACGTGGGACACGATCCGAAGCACGCTTTGGGATTGGCCGCACAGTAGATGGCGATGCCGACCGTCACGCCCATCATCACCGTCAGACCGACCGCGGCCCCGGAGAGAACCAGACGATTGGTTTCGAAGAGTGCCACCGAGTCGACGGGTACGGATTGATTCCCTCCCGCACCCACGGGATCGCGCCACGCATCGTAGTGCGCTCCGATACCCAGCACACTGGAATGGGTCTCGTCGAACCTCCACTCGTCCAGCACAAAAAGATCGCCGTTCCTCATGTGTACCTTGAGGAACGGCGAATCTTTCCGGGCCTTCTGGACGGACTCATCCGGCCAGCTCTTGAATTCGTCCGGGGAAATCTCCCGCCGCTCGACTTTGTGCATCGAGCACCCCGACATCAGAACCACCAGCGCCGCGGCGAACACCGCGCGCCGGCCGGCGAAATTACGGTAGCCGTGGAGATCCACGACCTGCCTCCTTCCGCTTGCGCGAAGAGGCGGCCTACATTGTCACTTCACACCGTGCATCAGACGCTGGATGAGCGGTGCAATCAGGAACAGAAGCACACCGGCACCCACCAGGGTCCAGAAGCCGAAGGTGTAGCCCGAGAGCGCGGACGTGGTTGTCATGCCGCCCTCACCGCTGACGTGGCTCGCAAAGATGCCGGAGAGGTTGTCGCCGATGGCCGTCGACAGGAACCAACCGCCCATGCCGAAGCCCACCAGCCGCGTCGGCGCCAGTTTGGTCACCATCGACAATCCGATGGGCGACAGGCACAGCTCGCCGACGGTCTGGATCAGGTAGACCGTGGTCAGCGTCCAGAACGGAATCAGCCCCGCGCTGCTCACAAGCCTGGACAGCGCAAACATCAGGAGAGCGAAGGCGAGTCCGTTGGCAACCAGGCCCAGGCCGAATTTGCGCGGAATCGACGGATTGAACTTCCCGAGCTTGATCCACAGCCACGCAAACACCGGCGCCAGCGCGAGAATTCCGATCGGGTTGATGGATTGGAACCACGCCACCGGGAACGTCCAGCTGCCGAAACTGCGGTCGACGATCTGATCGGCGAGGAAGTTGAACGAACTCCCCGCCTGTTCGAAGAACATCCAGAACAGAATATTGAAGGCAAAGATGATCAGCATCGCGACCGTGCGGCTGCGTGCGACCTCCCCTTCGCGGATCCCTTCGAGCACGAGCATGACGCACAGCCCGATGAACAGCACCGCCAGCAACCCCGCCAGCGCCTTGGCGCCGACCGTGAGCAGGAAGTACACGACAGGAACCGCGACCAGCGCGCCCAGCGCCACGTAGAGTACGCGGCGGCGGCTGGCGCCACCCTCAGGCGGACGGCCGATCGGCCCGAGCTGGCGGCGTCCGAAGTAGAACCACACCATGCTCAGTAGCATGCCGATACCCGCTGCAATGAAGACCACTTTGTAGGCGGGCATGGCATCGGTACCGAAGATGCTGCTCGCCAGCCAGCCCGTCAGAATGGGAGCGATGAAGGCGCCGGCGTTGATACCCATATAGAAGATCGTGAATCCGGAATCGCGCCGCTCATCACCGGTCTTGTAGAGTTTTCCCACCATGGTGGAGATGTTCGGTTTGAAGAGCCCGTTGCCCGCGATGATGGTGGCGAGACCGATGCGGAAGATCGTTTCGGTCGAGGTCGCCACCATGAACAGACCCGCCGCCATGATGACCGCGCCCACCAGAATCGAGCGTTGGTACCCGATCACCCGGTCGGCCACGTATCCGCCGAAGATGGCCACCGCGTAGACCAGCGCCAGGTAAGCCCCGTAGAGGGCGTTGGCCGGCGCCTGTCCCGATGGATCGCCCTGGTGGAACTGCGCCACGATGTAAAGCGTCAGCGCCCACCGGTTACCGTAGAACGCGAAGCGCTCCCAGAACTCGGACATGAAGAGCATCCACAACGGACGTGGATGGCCGAGCAATTGCTTGAATTCAGGAATTGCGTCGGCTTGAGGACTCGTTGCAGCAGCACTCATCCGGCTTCTCCTTCCATGCGAGCCACCAGTGCGTGGGGAGTCTGAATGGGAATCGAGGGAGTCTAACCGGGTCATTGACGGGGAGTCAAGCGAGGCCCGTCCACGCAACCATGACGAAGCCGTCCAGGGTGTCGCAGAAACGCATTGGAGGGCGCCGTTGCGATCAATCCCCGGACGGCTTCGCCGTGTGACAGCACTCTGCGTCTAGGTGTCGGTGTCCTGCCCCTTGGTGACCGTGAAGTACAGGCGCACCTTGTTGCCCCAGCTGTCGTGCGCATCGACATACGTTTCGACGTTCGACGGCATCGGCTTGCTCGGGTAGACGAACGTGCGTGAGAACGGCAGTTTGTCGCTGCCACCGCCGACATCCCAGTCGCGCGCCTCGCCCCACACCTTCACGTAGTCACCGGCGCTGGGGCCATCCCAGTGAATGGTCACATCCTGGGAAGTACCCACGCCGCCGTAGGCGGGAATGGCATAGAGCTCGTTCACCTTGAGCAACGCCGCGTACGGGTGCAGCGAGCTGATCTTGGGCGACTCCAGCGTGTAGATCACGCCGCCGGCCGAGGTCTCGACATGGATGGTGTACTGCAGCTCGATATCCAGGCAGTCGAACAGATCCAGCGTCGTTATTCCGCACACATCGATGAACGGCAGGTCGATGACTTTCCATTTGGTGAAATGCAGGGTGTAGGCGGACCCGGTAATGGGAACCTCAGCAGGCTCGCACGTCTTGAGATTGTAGGTGGTGGTTTCGCTCACGCTGGCAATCGAGTTGTCGCCCAGATTGCGCACGGTGTAGGAAATCGGTTTCGCCGTGGTCAGCGGCGCATCCTGCGTAAAGTAGGCGCCGAGGTCATTGCTGCGAATCAGCGACAGCGCGGCGGAGGCATCGCCGCCCACCGTGACCACCTGGATCTGCGCGTTCTCCAGAACGTTCTGGTATTGCGCGGACAGGCTCCCGCCGAATTCCCCGCCGTTGTAGAGCGCGCTCAGCGTGCCCTTGATATCGGACAGCGACGCCGTCGACGTGAACGAGAACATGAGTATTCGGCCGTAGGCGATGCTCGACACGTACACCGGAGGATTGTCGGGACCGATGCGGCCGCGATTGATCTGCTCCTGAAGCATGTCCGCGGTGAATGCATCGCTGAAGACGTCGCCCGGCGTCTGTGGCAGCTCCATCGACACCGTGAACATGCGCTGCACGAAGTACGCCGTCACCGTGCGCGTCTCATCAGAAATGTTGGCGGAGAGCGACGCCTTGATGCTCGCTCCCATGTAGCTCGCAGACAGCCCCATCTCGAGCGCGGCCTGCGTCAGCGAGTGCGCGGTCTCTTCGGTGAAGAAGATGTCGCTGCCCGACATGTGTCCGGCGTCCTGCGCTTTCTGGATCAACTCGCCGATGGCCGAAGTTACCGAGGTGAGACTCGGTGATGAAACCTCCTTGCTGTTGTCCCCTGTCAGCAGATCGATGGATAGTTTCAGCGGCGCCCGCTGTCTGACCGGCAGTTCGGCCAGCGAACCGATGCCTCCCAGATGTCCTTTGCCCTGCAGCAACGCGCCCAGCCACAGAATCTCCACATCCGGATTGAGCGTGACCACGCGATCGGGAGTCCGCGTCATCGAATATGGCTGCGTCGTACAGTTGTACGGCTGGTTCTCGATCTGCTCCGAGGTGTCGACGGTGTCTCCCACCGCCACGTCGGCGTCGGCAAGCGGCGGCGAGAACGCCGACCAGGCTGGAAGCGTGGCCAGATACTTGTTCACGTTGGCCGGCGGCGACTGATTCTCCGGCGCCGCCGGATCGTTCTTGCTGCACGCGGAAAATGTGAGTGCGATCGCAAGCATCGCGAGAATTGAAATGGAAACAAGCTTTGAGAATTGCGGCCTCATGGCGCCCTCCTGGTTGTCGGAATCGGGGTGAATCCCCTCCCCCATCCCGACATGCGCAAACGGGCGCCAAAACGTGCACGGGCGGCTCGCCGCGGCGGGTCGCCGGTGGGTGGCCGGAGCAGATAACTGGTTGGGAATTAACTACCTGGGTGCAGCAGTGGCGTGGGCCTGCCACCGGGCTGCGCCGGCCATATCGCCGGTTACGCGCTTGCGCTCGGCCAGGCGGCCGGCCACCTCCCGGGCCAGCGGACGGTCCGCACCCTGGGTTTCGGAGAGGATCGACCATGCGGTTTCGAGCAGGGCGTCGCCTTCCTTCCCGCGGCCCTGGGCGATGAGCGCTTCCGCAAGCCACCGGTCGAAATCACCGACGCGCCAGCTGCGCTCATCGGCCGACGCGATGTAGTCGGCAATCGCGCCGCGCAACAACTGCTCGGCTTCTTTGGGATGGCCGGTGTGCAGCAACGGAATGGCGAGTCGCGCCCTGCACACCGCGGTACGCTGGTGCGTCGGACCGTACACCGAGTCGGACATCGCCACCGCCTGGCGCAGGGTCGTCTCGGCGTCGGAATCGTCGCCGTTGAGCGCCATCGCATAGCCCAGATTCGCAAGCGCGATCGAAACCTCGGCACTCGGTTCGCCGAAAAACTTGCGCCGTAACGCGAGCGATTCCTGATGCAATGGAATGGCGTCGGCATACTTGCCCTCATCCACCAGAATCGTGGCCAGATTGTTGAGTGAGAACGCCAGGTCCGCATTGTCGTTTCCCAGCAGCTCGCGATCGAGTGCCAACGCCTCGCGCAGCATGGGTTCGGCCCGTGCGTAGTCGCCCATGTCGGCGTAGGTGTTGCCCACGTTGATGAGCGCGGTGCTGTAATCGGGGCTGTGCTTGCCCACCGTGCGCTCGCGGATCGCCATCACTTCCTGCGCGCACCGCAACGAGCCCTGCAGGTCGCCGCTCTGCCACATGGCGTTTCCCATGCGATCGAGCGTGCTGGCTACTTTGGGGTCGTCCGGTCCCAGCGCCCGGCGTCGCATTTCCAGTGCCTCCTTGAAGAACGGAAGGGCTCGGTCGTAGTCGGCCAGTGCGGAGTAACTCTCGCCGATGGCATGGCGAATCGATGCCGCCACCTCGGGATCGCCGGCGAAAGGACGGTTCTTCTCGATGTCATTCGCTGATTTGTCCAGCACCTCGCGCACCGTGACCTCGCGACCTTTCGAGATTTCGGGGCGCGCCTGGGCAAGCATGTCGGTGATGAACTTGCTGGTGGTTTCTGCGCGCTTTGCTTCCAGCTCCGCGTGACGCCGGGCATCTTGCGCCTTCACCATCCCGATAGTGGCGAGCGTTGTACCGGCAAGCAGCGCGACAGCGGCGCCGGAAACCGCGAGAACCCCGACGCGGTGGCGCTGGACGAAGCGCGCTGTGCGGTAGCGCCGCGTCGGCGGCGCGGCTGCGACGGGCTGATGATGGCGAAAGCGGTCGATGTCTTCCGCCAGTTCACTGGCCGACTGGTAGCGTCGCGCGGGATCCTTCTCGATCGCCCTCATCACGATCCAGTCGAGGTCGCCGCGCACGTGTCGATACAGGGACCGTTCGTCGGTGGAACGCTTGCTGGCCACGGACTGGCGGCTCTCCACGGTCGTCAGCCGGCGGCTGGGTGTGGGCGGATCGGCATCCAGCAGAATGCGGCGCACCTCGGCGGGCGTGGCGCCCCGCAAGGCCTCGGAATCGAACGGAAGCGTTCCCGTCAGCAACTCGTACAGAATCACGCCCAGCGAATAGATATCGCTGCGCGTGTCCACCGGCGCCGCACCGCCGATCGCCTGCTCCGGGCTCATGTATTCGAGCGTACCGACCATCGCACCCTGCGCGGTGTGCATGGTCTCGGCGCCGGTCGCATCTTCCACGACCCGCGCGATCCCAAAGTCGATTATCCGCGGAGCGGGACGGCCATCGACGTCGGCCACCAGGATGTTGGCGGGTTTCAGGTCGCGATGAATGAGGCCACGCACGTGCGCATGCTGTACGCCACGGCATACATCCGCAAACAACGCGAGACGTGCATCCAGGTTGAGGGAACGGGAGTCACAGTAGGATGTCAGGGCGTCGCCGCGCACCAGCTCCATCACGAAATACGGAAGACCATCCTCGGTGCTACCGGCATCATAGATCGCCGCGATGCATGGATGATCCATGCGCGCCAGTGCCTGCCGTTCGAGGTCGAAACGCGCGCGCGCGCGCTCGCCGTATCGTCCCCCGCGCACGATCTTGATCGCCACTTCGCGACGGATGGGCTCCGTCTGTTCGGCGCGATACACCACCCCCATGCCGCCTTCGCCCAGCACATCGAGGATCCGGTACGGCCCGATATGACCGGGATGCGAGCCCGCCGCCGCCGTTGCCTGCTGGATACGCTGCTCGATTTCACGCGTCACACGGGCCAGCGATGAGGTCTGCGCCTGCGCCAGCAGGGAACGCGCCTCGTCCAGCAGGGCGGTGTCGTCGCCGCAGGCCCTCTCCAGCTCGGCTTCGCGCTCATCCGGCGGGCGTTGCAGTACGGCACCCACAATGTCAATCAGTCTGCGAAAATGATCGCGTTCCGTCATGCGCCTCCCCCGAGTTCGCGGCGCAACCACAACCGCGCCACCGACCAATCGGAGGCGGCCTTGCGTCGCGACACACCCAGTGCGTCCGCCGCCTCGTCCAGGGTCAGTCCGGAAAAGAAACGCAGCTCCACCAGGCGGCCCAGCGTCTCATCCTGCGCGGACAACTTTTCCAGCGCGAGGTGCAGATCGAGTATGTCGGTGAGCTCGTTGTCCCCTTCGCCGATACTGGAGCGAAGCGTGACACGTTCCAACTCTCCGCCGCGTTTGGCGGCCCGGCGGCGGCGCGCATGATCGACGAGAACCTGGCGCATGGCCCGCGCAGCCACCCCGAAGAAATGGGCGCGGCCTTCGAGGCCAACAACCGGTGCGTCTACAAGTTTGAGGAACGCTTCGTTGACGAGGGCGGTGGGCTCGAGCGTGTGATGGGCGCGCTCGCGCCGGAGCTGGTGCTCCGCCATCAGGCGGAGTTCATCGTAGACCAGTCCAAACAGTTCGCCAGCCTGCTGGAGGCTGGACGGATCGAGATCACACAGAATCTCGGTAATTCTCCGGTGTGGCTCGGCCATGCGCACCCTGGATAATTCCCAACGCTGATCCCGTCATTATAAACCGGGATGAAGGGTGCGCATAGTGTTCGTATGGCGTCATGGACCTAGAATCAGATCATGCGGTCGACTTTCCATACGATGGTGCGCATGCCCTCCTTGCATTCCGCGCACGATGTGTCGATGGCGGCCAGCAGTTCTTCCACCTTCGCCGCTTCGGCCACGGTGAAGATGATCGACGAGGTTTCGGGAAATGCGCGCGACCCCAGGCGGGGCCCGGTCGACCCGATGCCGAACACAGTGGGAATCTCGGTGTAGCCGAGCACGCGGTGATCGGTGAGCGCCGCCTCGATCTTCTCGCGGTGCTCCTGTTCGACGATCATCATCAGCATCTTCATTTCCATGGCGACACCTCAGTTCGCGCGCGCGTCACGCAGGCCCAGCTTGCGCAGGATGTTCATCATCAGGCACCACTTCGTGAATGCCGACTGCAGCAGATTCACGCCCACGAACGCGGTGAGCAGAAACCACCACGGGCTTACAAGCCAGCCCAGAGCCAGTGACACCAGCACAAACGTTCCCGCGACCGCGCGCAGGGCCTCATTGATCGTCATGACAGTTCTCCTTGGGGGTGAGAGTGAGCCGCCTCGTCGCCGTCGTCCTTTACCGGAAGGCCGCGACGCAACAGCAGCAGGTAGTACAACAACGGAATCACAACCAGGGTCAGCGCCGTCGAAATGATGACGCCGAAGATGAGTGAGACGGCGAGACCCTGGAAAATGGGATCGAGAATGATGACGAGTCCGCCCACCACCAGCGCGGCGGCCGTCAGCACAATGGGACGGAAGCGCACCGCGCCGGCCTTGAGCACGGCCTGTTCGAGCGGCGCGCCCGCCTCCAGCTCGAGATTGATGAAATCGACCAGCAGGATCGAGTTGCGCACGATGATGCCGGAGAGCGCAATCAGTCCGATCATCGACGTCGCGGTGAAGAACATGCCCGTGATCCAGTGGCCGGGCAGAATACCGATCAGCGTCAGCGGAATCGGCGCCATGATCACCAGCGGTGTCAGGAAGCTCCGGAACCACGCCACCACCAGCACGTACACCAGCAGCATCACCACCGCAAACGCGATGCCCATGTCACGGAAGACTTCGTACGTGATCTGCCACTCGCCGTCCCACTTCATCTGCAGGCGGTCTTCCGACGTCGGCTGCGCCTTGTACAGCTGCTCGATGTGGTAGCCCTCGGGGATGGAGAGCGCGGCAATGCGTTTCTTCATGTCGAGAATGCCGTAGATGGGACTCTCGGTGGCGCCCGCCACTTCGGCGGTGACGTACACCACGCGGCGCAGGTTCTTGTGGTAGATGTTGCGATCCTCGGTGGTCTCTTCGATGCGCGCCACACTGGCCACGGGCACCATACGTCCCTGCATCGACGGCAACGCCAGCCCCTCGAGGTCGCCCAGCGAGGGCCGCTGTGACCGGTCCACGCGCAGCACGATGGGAATAGGTTCGCGCCCGCGCGCTTCGTGCAGCAGCCCGGCTTCCGCACCCGCGCCGGCGGTACGCAGTTCATACGCGATCATGTCGGGCCGCACACCCGCCAGCGCCGCGGCTTCCTGATCGATGCGAAACACGCGCTTGGGCTGGTCGGCTTCCACGAACCAGTCCACGTCGACGATGCCGGGTGTGGTCTCGAACACCTCGCGCACCTGCTTGGCCACTTCCAGCTGCCGCTGCGCGTCGGGTCCGTAGATCTCGGCCACCATGGTGGAGAGCACCGGCGGTCCGGGCGGTACCTCCGCCACTTTGATGTTGGCGTTGTACCGGGCAGCCACCGGATCGAGCAGCGTACGCATGCGCTTGGCGATGTCGTGGCTCTGCTGTTTGCGCTGGTGTTTGCCCACCAGGTTCACCTGGATGTCGCCCACGTTGGGCCCCTGGCGCAGGAAGTAGTGCCGCACCAGTCCGTTGAAATTGATCGGCCCCGACGTGCCCACATACACCTCGGTGTCCGTCACTTCCGGCTGCGTGCGCACCGTCTGCGCCAGCGCGCCGGCGGCGGCCGCCGTGGCTTCCAGCGGTGTTCCCTCCGGCATGTCGATGATGACCTGGAACTCGCTCTTGTTGTCATAGGGGAGCATCTTCACGCGCACCGCGCGCACGAACAGGAGCCCCACCGAGCCCGCGAGCAGCACGGCCACCGCCACCAGCACGGTGGCGCGGCGCTTCGGCCGCTCGATCAGCGGGCGCATGATGGTGGTGTAGATGCGTTCGATGCGGTGCTCGCCTTTGGTCTCCTGATCCGGGCCGCCGGCTGATTTGTGCGGGTGCACCTTTCCACCCATTACGCGCAGAGTCACCCACGGTGTCACGATGAACGCCACCAGCAGTGAGAACAACATGGCCCACGACGCGTTGATGGGAATCGGCCGCATGTACGGGCCCATCAGCCCGCCGACGAATGCCAGCGGCAGCAGCGATGCAATCACGGTGAAGGTGGCGAGGATGGTGGGATTG
>DASRYI010000183.1:0-10025 GCA_035687255.1 Candidatus Krumholzibacteriia bacterium
GAATTCACCCAGCCGACGCCGCGCGAGCGCGTGGCGGTGCTGGTGCGCCACATCCACGACGCCGTGGCGCTGGACGGCGAACCCGGCGGCGTGATCGCGTCGCGCAAGGTGATGGCCGCGTACCTCAAGCGCATGCCCAACGCGCGCGGCCTGCGCGCGGCGCTCATGCAGTCGACCACGCTCACGATGGTGAGCGAACTGTGTGACGTCTACCTCGAAGACATTGGTGCTCTTGCCGATGTTCCGTGTGCCCAGGAAGTGACACTGGAAGAGTTTGCTTCCGAATGCTGACGACGGCGCGCACGCGCCGCTCCGTATCATGGATGTAGAAACCCTGCGAGAATTGTTGAATGACTTCAAGGCCGGCCGCCTGACCGAGGACGCCGTCCTCGACCGGTTGCGCACGCTCCCGTTCGAAGACCTCGGCTTTGCCAAGGTGGATCATCACCGCCCGCTGCGCCGCGGATTTCCCGAAGTGGTGTACGGCGCGGGCAAGACCGTCGAGCAGATCATTTCCATCTCGGAATCCATCGTCGGCAAGAAGACCAGCCTGCTGGTGACGCGGTGTGACACGGCGGCGGGCGAAGCGCTGGTACGGCGCTTCCCGAAAGGGACGTGGCATGCCGACGCGCGGGCGTTCGCGCTCGAAGTGCGCGCGCTGCCGCGCGCGGGTTATGTGCTCGTGATCACCGCCGGCACCACGGATATTCCCGTGGCGGAAGAAGCCGCCGTCACCGCGGATATCCTCGGTTGCAACGTGGACCGCGTGTACGACGTGGGTGTGGCGGGTGTGCACCGCCTGATGGCGTACCAATCGATGATCGAAGCGGCCGACGCCGTGATCGTGGTGGCGGGAATGGAAGGCGCGCTGGCGAGTGTCGTGGCCAGCGTGTCGCGCGCCCCGGTGGTGGCGGTTCCCACCAGCGTGGGGTACGGCGCGAGCTTTGGAGGCCTGGCCGCACTCCTCTCCATGATGACCAGTTGTGCGACCGGCGTAACCGTGGTCAACATCGACAACGGATTCGGCGCGGGATGCGCCGCCGCCATCGTGGTGGCCAAGGCACGCGAACTCGCGATGCAAATCAACAGGGAACGCTCGCGGTGAAGCCGAGCCTGGTGGTCGACGCGTTTTCGGGCGCCGCGGGCGACATGCTGATCGCGGCGCTGATCGACGCGGGCGCGTCGGTTGATACACTGCGCGCCTGCGCGTCGTCGATTCCGGCGCTTGCGAAGGTCGGCGTCGATGTGGAGAAAGTGCGCCGCGGACCGTTTGCCGCCACGCGACTCGCCGTCACCCTGCCGCACGAGCACGCCCACCGGCATCTCTCGCACATCACGAAGATCATCGACGAAGCGCCGTCGCTCTCGGACGCGGTACGCGCGCGCGCGAAAGACGCGTTCTCCCGTCTGGCGGCGGCCGAGGCCCGCGTGCACGGCACCAGCGTGGAGAAGGTGCATTTTCACGAAGTGGGCGCACTGGATGCCATTCTCGACGTGGTGGGCTTCTTCGTGCTGGCCGAATCGCTGGGTATCGGATCGTTCTACTACACCACGCTGGCGCTGGGTGGCGGCGGAACCATTCGCGGCGAGCACGGCGAGATGCCGGTCCCCGCACCGGCCACACTGGAACTGCTGGCCGGACACCGCGTGACGTACGGCGGGCGCCAGGAAGAACTGATGACGCCGACGGCCGCGGCCATCATCGCGGCGGTGTTCCGGCCGCTGGCCGCGGATGCGCACCTCGTGCAGGGACGCGTCGGCTACGGCGCCGGCACCCGCGAATCCGAGGGGCTGCCCAACGTGGTGCGCGTGTCGCTGGGACACATCGAGCCGGGCGCGCGCGACGTGAGCGTGCTGCGCAGCACCATCGACGACATGAACCCCCAGCTCTACGGCGACCTCATGCAGCGTCTCTTTGACGCGGGTGCGCTCGAGGTCTATTTCACGCCCATAATCATGAAGAAGAACCGCCCCGGGATCGAAGTCACGATCCTGTGCGAACACGAACAGGTGGATGACTTGAGCCGGCTGGTGTTCACGCACACCACCACGCTGGGATTGCGTGTGGGGCGTGAGGGGCGCGTCGAGCTGCCACGCCGCATCGAAACCGTCGAAACGCCGTGGGGGCCGGCGCGCATCAAGATTGCCACGCGCCCCGACGGCACCGAGACGGGCAGTCCCGAATACGAATCCTGCCGCGAAATCGCACATCGCGCCGGCGTCACCATGGCCGACGTGTTCGACGCCGTGAGGCGCGCGTGGCCGCGCCGCTGATCTCACTCCGTGATGCGTCCGTCGCCCACCGCGACGGCGTTCCCCCTGTCATCCACGAGGTCTCGCTGGACGTCCACCGCGGCGACTGGATCGCCGTGGCGGGGGACAACGGATCGGGCAAGACCACGCTGCTGGCCGCGCTGGCTGGCCTGCTGCCGTTGCGCTCCGGCAGTGTGCGGCGCGAAGACGGCATGCGCACGGCGTTGCTTCTGCAGGAGCCGGACAACCAGCTGGTGGCGTCGAGTGTGGCCCACGAACTGGCGTTGTCGGTTCCGCGGCACACCGATGCGGTGTTCGAGCACGCCCGCATCGACGCCGCCATCGAGCGTTTCCAGCTGGAAGATGTGCTGGAGCGCAATCCCCACCGCCTCTCGGGCGGCGAAAAGCAGCGGCTCGCCTTTGCCACGGTGTGGCTCGAGTCTCCCGATGTGCTGCTGCTCGACGAACCGTTGTCCTATCTCGACGATGAGATGCGCGCCAACGTGCTTGCGTTCGTGCGCGAACTCAACAGCAACGGTGTGGCGGTGGTGTGGGCCACGCCCGGTGACGACGTGATGCTGGCGCGCGATGTGGTGTGGCTCGAGAAGGGCCGCGTTGTGGATCGCGCCACCCCCGAGGTTCGGACAACAACCGAATCGAGCAGGGGCGACGGTGACCGTACCACGAGGCGTGAACGTCACGCCGTGAGTGCGGAGCGAATGCGGCTGGGTTGCGAGTCGGTGGCGTTTGCGTACGACCGGCGCGTCGTGCTCTCGAACGTAACCATGTCGGTGTCGGCGGGCGAGTGTGTGCAGATCGCGGGACCCAACGGGAGCGGCAAGTCCACGCTGCTGCTGCTGGCGGGCGGCGCGCTGAAGCCGTGGCGCGGGCGCATCCATCGCGACGTGCGCGCGCACGGCGTACTCTATCTTCCACAGAGTCCGGAGCGACTTTTCTTTGCGGAGACGGTACGGGAGGAAATCGCCTTCGGATTGCAACGGCGGGGCGTATCCGGAGACGCGGCGCGCGTACGGACGGAAGCGGCCCTCACCGAGGCGGACCTGAACCCGGTCGACGTGGCCGCACGTTCGCCCTTCGAACTCAGTGTCGGGGAAATGCGGCGCGTGGCGTTTGCCATCGCCTTTGCCCTGGAGCCGGAACTGCTGCTTCTCGACGAACCCACCTCGTGTCTCGACGCCGCCGGCCGGGTGGTCCTGAACCGGCTGATTCGCACGCGAACCAGGGAGGGGGCCGCGGTGCTCACGGCCGCGCACGCCGGGACGGCCGAAATATGGCACTCCCGTCTCCTGGAACTGCGTAACGGGCGCATCCAGTAAGCATCCGGCGCGTCTCCACGCGCGAAAAGCCCGCCGTTGACGGACGCCATCACTCCGGTTACTATCCATCGCCAAACTCCCCAAGGAGGGAATTCGTGGATGTTCAATCGTTTGGCGCCGTCGGGCGCCTGCTCGCCGTAGCGAGCATGTTCGTCACCGTCATCAACAATTTCTGGAGACACGGTGACATCGACCTGACCGGGCGTTATGCCAACATGCGCAAGATCTATGGCCGCGCGATCGTGATCGGCGTGATTCTCGCCGCGATTGCGCGCCTCAATATCATCGCCATGTTGCGCACCGCGCCCGCATTCGATTCGTACCTGTCATTCCCGGGCGCCGATGTCGTCGATGACGTCATCGGCGTGCTGGCAACCGGTGTAGTGCTCGGATTTCTGAGCAAGTTCTGGAACGATCTGTTTGATCTCCTGTTCGAGACCAAGCGTTTCATGCGCGGCAAGGCCAATCAGCTGCGCGCCGACGACCAGCCGCGTACCATGCGTGAACCACGCAATGACATGCGCGACGTGCGTCGTGGGCGTCGCGGTTCGCGCGGCGGCCGTGGCTCGAGCGGAGGTCGCAACGATCGCGGGGACCGAAACGACCGGGGGGACCGCAATGATCGCGGGGACCGCAATGATCGCGGTGGCGATCGTCCGACGGAGCGCGGCGAAATCCGCCGCCCGGACTTCGTGCGGGAACCGTCGAGCGGCAACCCGTAAACCGGGAACTCGAGAGGACTGACAGCGGAAATTGCCGCCGGTCATCGATTGATTTCGACGCCGGCGGCAATTTCATCTTCTGAACCGCCTGAAAACCCGTAACGGATCTGACATCGTGCGCCCCCGGCATCGAAGAATAGCGCGCGCGGCGATCGCATTGAGCATCACGCTCGGTGTTTGCGGTGCGTGGTCCGCACAAACCCGCGCTCCCTGGGAACTGACGCTCGATTCGCTCTTCTACGCCGCGCGCTACGACACACTGCGCACCATTCTGCCCGCCCTGATCCACGATGCGGAGACGCGCGGAGACTCGGCCGCTCTGGGCCGCCTCACCTTCCAGCGCGGCCGCGTGGAAATCACCCTTGGCCATCAGGCGATCGCAAGCCGCGAGTTCGACCGCGCCCTTCGTCTCACGCAGGCGGCGCGTGACACCGTGGGCCTGCTTCCCGCGCTGCATTTCAAGGCCTTCGTTCTGCGCGACCAGGGGCACCCTGCGGACGCGATGGTGCTTTTCGAACGCGAACTGGATCTGGCCACACGCGCGCACGTGATGTCCGGGCAGGGATCCGCAATCGGGAACCTGGCCTACCGCGATCTTCGACGCGGCCGTCTGGAGTCCGCGAAGGCCGGATTCGCCCGCTCCATGCGCCTGTACCGGCAGACGGGGAATCCGTACTTGATCGCGTCCGGGGCCTTGAATCTCGGCATGCTGCATCGTGCGCTCGGGAATCCTGACTCAACGCGCTACTGGTTCAACGATGCGTTGCGCATCTGCCGTGAGCACCATTATCCGCTGAATGAGCTGTGGGCTCTCAACAACCTCGGTTGGTTGGAAGCGGACCTCGGAAATCAGGAACTGGCGACCACCTACTACGCGGCGGCGCTCGCCATCGGGCGCCGCATCGGTTTCGATCGTGGCATCGCCCTGCCGCTCATGAACCTGGCCTCGACGTGGAGCTATCTCGGCGAGTTCGATCGCGCCCGGGCGGCGCTGAACGAAGCCATCGAGGTGTCGCGTCGCGCGGGATTCAAGGACCTCGAAGATTCCAACACCAATCTGCTGGGCCAGCTTCTGCTCGAAACCGGGCGGAACCGGCAGGCCGCGGCTGCGTTCCGCAGGATCGTGAACGCGGAATTCGTCTTCAATGCCTCCGAGCGCAGCATGGCCGTATGCGGGCTGGCGCTCGCCCTGGCGGAGCTGGACAGCGTCGAGACCGCCACGCACGCACTCGAGCCGTTCGTGTCGCCGCGGGTCGACGCGCCCGATCACATGATTCAACCCTTCCTCGAAGTCACCTGTGCGGAACTTCTGCGACGACAGGGCCGGTACCAGGAGGCGTTGGCGCGGGCGGCAGCGGTGCGCGACGACGCCGACCGCGCGGGCCGTACCGGTCTCGGCGTCTCGGCACGACTCATCGAAAGTTCGTGCCGACGCGCGCTCGGTGACGCGCCCGGCGCCGTGGCTGCTCTGCGCACCGCGATGGATTCGCTGGAAGTCGCACGCGTGCAGACGGGACAGGCACAATGGCGGGAAGCGTACGGTCAGCATATCGTCGACGATGTCATCGAAGGCTGCCGCGTGTTGCTCGAGTACCCCGGAGAGGCGCCCCGGGCCGAGCGTGTCCGCGCCTTCTACGATGCGTTGCAGCGTTTCAAGACACGCACCCTGCTCGAACGCATCCGTGATCCGCGCGGCGACCGGGCGGTTCCCATCGCCGACACGTTCGGGAATGCCATCGGCCTCGGCCGGTTGCAGCGCGGCATGCTGCACGATGGGGAACTGTTACTCGACATGGTCGTCAGCCCGGCGGAGACATTTCTGTTTGCGGTTTCCCCGGACTCGTGCCGGCTGGTGTCGCTGCCGGGGTCGCACTCCGCGCTCGCGGGGCAAATGGAACTCTACGCGGGCGTGCTGTCCACGCGATCGTCGGAGACGCGCGACGGATATTCGCCGGCGCGTATCGCGGCCATGCAGCAGTCGTTGGGACGCGTGATTCTTGGCCCGGTGGCGGACCTGATTGCAAAGGCTGACCGCGTATTCATTGCGCCGGATGGGTGCTACACGTTCATTCCGCTGGGCACGCTGACCGACGGCTCCGGCGCTGACATGTTGATGGAAGCACGCGACGTGGTCGAAGTGCCGTCCGCGGCCGTTCTTGCCTGGGCGCGCGCGAACCGTGCCGGCAAGACAACCCGCATGCAGATGATTGCGGTGGCCGATGGCGATGATTCGGCCCGCAGTGGCGCATTTCGCGAAGTCGCTGCGCTGCAGAACCGCTATGCGGGGGTTCACCGGTTCGACGCAAGCGCGGGTGTACTGGACACGCTCATCCAGCGCGCGTCTCCCGGTTGTATTCTGCACATCGCCGCCCACGCGCGTGTCATGGACGACTCGCCGTGGCAGTCCGGGTTCATCCTGCAATCCGGCGCCGGCAGCGGTGCTATCCCCGCCGCCGACCCCGGCGTGCGCCCCGAGGAGATGTTGCGCGCCTGGGAAATCGCCCGCGTCAAACTGCCCTACGCCATGGCGGTACTGGCGGGATGCGAAACTGCCGCCGGGCGCGCCACCCGCGGCGAAGGCGTTCTGGGTCTGACCTCGGCCTTTCTCAGTGCGGATGTTCCGGTGGTGGTGTCGAGCCGCTGGGCCGTGGACGATCACGCCACCGCTATCTTGATGCAGCACTTCTATGACCGGCTGGCGGCGGGGGAGACGGTGGCGTCGGCGCTGCGCGATGCCCAGCTCGCCGTGCGCAGGAATCGCCGTACCAGCCACCCCTTCTACTGGGCGGGCTTCGCGGTGGTCGGAGACGGGTCGCGCGTCATCCGTCCGACGGTGACCGAACGCCATCCGAGTGCATGGTTGCGACTGGGTCTGCTGGCCCTCGCACTGGCCGCGGTTGCGGCCTGGTTCTTCCATCGCCGCCGGCCCTCCCCGGCCGGCACATAGTTCCATCGCGGGGCCTGGGCCGGTCTGCTAAAGTACTGGCCGTACGGCGTCTGCCCCCTCCCTTCGTGTATTGGCCCGGCGGGGTCGCAGTTTGCCTGTGACGGCGCCATGGCACATTCGTCCAAATCATCTGGAATCGATCCGTCGGCCGACGACGGCCAGCTGCTCGAGGTCGCGCGCGGTGACCGCGATGCCGCGCGCCGTCGCGACGCGTCCGCCGCCCTGCTGCTGCGCTATCGCGATGCCGTGTACGCGTGGTGCCTGCGCTACACCCGCGACCCCGAGCGCGCGCTGGATCTGTCGCAGGACGTCATGTTGACGGCGTGGGAAAAGATCGGATCGTTCGAAGGGCGCGCAAAGTTTTCGTCGTGGCTGTTTGCGGTGACGCGCAACCGCTGCATCGATGCCAGCCGGCGTGTCGACCTGCTGGCGGACGAGTTGATCTCGGAGGAACATCCGGATCCCGCACCGCTCCCGGACGCCGTGGCCATCGATACCGGCGGTGAGGACCGGCTGCTGGCCCTGATCCGCCGGGAACTCGACCCCGACGAGCAGAAGGCCATCTGGCTGCGTTGCATCGAGCGCATGCCGGTGGAAGAGATCACGGTTCTGCTGGGCGTGTCCGGTTCGTCGGGCGCACGCGCGCTGTTGCAACGTGCGCGCCGCAAACTGCGCGCCGCCCTGGACCGCGACGAGAGAAGGATGGTGTGATGGATTCAACATGCATTGACGCCGAGCGCATTGCCGACGTCGAGTCCCTGCCCGAGGGACATCCCATGCGACAGCACGTGGCCGAGTGCCCGCGGTGCCAGAGCCTGTGGCTGTCCTATCAGTCGTTCATGCAGCCCGATGTCGCCGGCGCGTCGAATCTCGACGGGGCGCGCCGGTCGCTTGCAGAAACCATTCGTAGCCGCGCGGAGGCGGCCGATGCCATGACTTCATCCCGAAAGCCCGTGCAGAAAGTGTCGCGCTGGTGGTTGCGTCCTGCGCTGGTTACCGCCGCCGCGGCATTGCTGATCGTCGTCGCCGTCTCCCTGCTGCGCAACAATTCTCCCGAACAACCCATGCTGCGCGGCGGCAGCGAGACACAGTGGTCGTTGCAGACACCCGAGGTATCGGACAATTCCATGCTGTTCGCGTGGAACCGGATTCCGGGCGCCGACAGGTACCAGATCGAGATATTCGACGATGCCCTGAATACTGTGTTCCGAAGTGCGGCGCTCAAGAGTTCCACGGCGACCGTTCCGCGCGCCGTGCTCGGCGACCTCCCGTCGGGCAGCTTTCTGTCGTGGCACGTGAACGCACTCAAAGGCGGCGACGTGATCTCCACGTCGCCCCCGTCGACGCTGAACATTCCGTAGCCTGCGCGTCGAAATCGTCCCTCACCGCGCGGGTGGTCCGGCAGAACAGCCGGGTCCCCCGCGCTTTCTTTTCTTCCCCCGAAAAGCCCGCCGCCCGGCTGTGATTCCCGGTGCATTTCTTCGTCTAAAGAACGGGGAACCGGGAAAGGATACTGCCATGAAGGTCGCAACAATCCTGCTGCCCGCCATGTGCGCGGGCATCATTGCTTCCGCCGCCCAAGCCGATACCACCGTCTTTTACACGGATTTCGAGAGCGGGATACCCGCGGAGTTCAACGCGCCCGGGTCGATCCTCGACGGTGTGCAGGGCTATGCCGGGCTGGGCCCCGCGGGCAATCAGTTCGGGGGCAGCTTTCTGCGCTACACCAGCGTGCCTCTGTACGACACGCAGCTCACGGTGACCGGCCTGCCGGCCCACGACCACCTGAGCCTCGGGTTCCTGGCGGCCATTATTGACTCGTGGGATGGCACCGAACTGTTCCAGGTGGAGATCGACGGCACCACCGTATTCTCGCACTGGTTCCAGCTGGCGACCGGTGACATGTCCGACTACGTGGCGCCGCCCGGTGGACTACTGAGCTCGGGAACGAACCTGGGATTTTCGGGGTGCTGTTACTACAACCGCGACCGCGCCTACAACATGGGTGTGGACCCTGTGTTCACGGTGGCACACACCGCCAGTTCAGTGACCATTGTGTGGCGTATCAGTGCCATCTCGGGTCCCGCGGCCGACCAGTGGCAGGGTGGCGACGACGAATCCTGGGCCGTCGACAATGTGCGGGTCTCGGTGTCGTCGACCGCCAGCGGCGTGGGGGACACTCCGGGTATTCCGGCAAGTCTCACGCTGCTTCCCAATTCGCCCAATCCGTTCAGTGGTGTCACCACGTTTCGCGCGGCCGCGCCCTTTGCCTCGGGCAACGCGCGCATGGAGATCTACGACATTTCCGGACGCCGCGTGAGTGATCGTGTGATTGCGCTCGGTGCGGGGTGGCAGGACGTCGTATTCGACGGCCGCGATAGGGCGGGCAATATGCTCCCGAGCGGCGTGTATTTCTGCCGCATCAGTTCGGGAGGCGCAAGCCGCACCCAGAAATTCGTCATCGCCCGCTAGCAATCGGGGAGCAGGTCGCCCCCAACGGCGCGGCGGTCCGGAACGCAACCGGTACCGCCGTGCCGTTTTGCTTTGTTGGATGCTTGGCATCCAGATCGTGCCGCGTTAGCATGGGCCCATGCGTTCTATCACATGGGTCTTGCTTGTCGGATTGAGCCTGGCAACAACGTCAGCACGGGAGCCTGCACGCCGCGTGGTTGAAGTCTCCACAACGGCGGAGCTGATCGATGCCCTGCGCGAACCCCTTCGCGACGTCACCGTCCACCTGGCGCCCGGCGAATATGTTCTTCCTCC
>DASRYI010000184.1:0-2387 GCA_035687255.1 Candidatus Krumholzibacteriia bacterium
GGTAGAGGGTGCGCAGCACGTCGGGATCGGCGCGCGTGGTGTCTTCGGTGACGAACATCACCGGCAGGTTGCGTTCGACCGCAAACGTCACCGACTCCTCGACGCGCTTCACCATCACGTCGACGTCCCATTTCTCCACCAGCCTGCGGATGGGGCTGGATCCGATGAACAACGAGGCTTCGATGGGAATGCCCGCGGCCTGCGAGACGTCGACAATGGGAGCGATGTCGCGCGGGACGGTGCGCGCGGCGCAGTTGGCCTTGATCGGCAGGTGATGGCCCGCGATCTCCAGGGCGATGGCGCGGGCGGACGCAAAAGCGCGCGCGTTGGCCCCGGGCAGCCCGATGTCCGCGGAGAGGATGCCCAGCTCGACCATCAGGTGGACGAGCTCAATCTTGTCTTCATCGGACGGATCCGATGCGGAGGCGGACTGGAGCCCGTCCCGCAGCGTCTCGTCGTCGAGGTCCACGATGCGGATGGCCGGCGTGGGGAGGCCCCGCGCATTCCAGTCGTAGATCAGTTCGTGTTCTTCCATCGTCCTTCACCTCATGGAGACCGAAGCAACGCGACGAGATTCCGGATAATTGGCGTGAGTATAGATGAGTAGAATAAAATATTAAAGGTATTAATATCCATTGTTCAACGGCTTGAGGATGGCCGCAAGGTGGGCTAGAGTAATGGCATGAGTGCTTCCAGCCGTCCGCAACCGCTGGTGGACAGGTACGGCCGCCGCGTCAGGTCGCTGCGCGTATCGTTGACCGACCGGTGCAACTTCCGTTGCCTCTACTGCAGCCCCGCCCATTTTCATCCCATGCCGGCCTCGAACTATCTCGCAGCCGGCGAGCTGGCTCGTCTGGTACGCCTGACCGCCGGGTTCGGCGTGATGCGCTACCGGCTGACGGGCGGTGAGCCGCTGATGCGCCGCGATATTGTCGAGATCGTGGCGTTGCTGCGCTCCATCGACGGTGTGCGCGAACTCTCGATGACCACCAACGCCAGTCGTCTGCGCGAGTACGCGCGGCCGTTGCGCGACGCGGGCCTCGACCGCCTCAACATCAGCCTGGACAGCCTCGACGCGCATCGCTTCGCCCGGGTGACGGGTGTCGATGGCTATGCGAAGGTGCGTGATGGCATCGCCGCCGCGGTGAGCGCCGGTTTCCCCGTGAAGATCAACGTGGTCGTGCTGCGTGACATGCCGGACGACGAGATCCTTGAGTTCACGCGCCTGGCGTACGCCGAGCACGTGGATGTGCGCTTTCTCGAATTCATGCCGTTGAGCACGTCGCCATGGAACCGCGATGACGTGTATCCGGTGCCCGAGGTGCGCGCGTTGATCGAACGCCATTTCGAACTGCGCGAGCTGGCACGCGACGGTGCACCCGCGCGCACGTTCCAGCTGGCCGGGGGACGCGGTCGGGTCGGCTTCATCGCGCCGCTCTCCGAACCGTTCTGCACCACCTGCTCGCGCATTCGTCTGACGGCCGACGGCCAGTTGCGGCCGTGCCTGTTTTCCGATTATGCGGTGGACCTGGGGGCGCGCCTGCGCTCAGGCGCCGACGACGCGGAGCTCGCGTCACTGATCCGTTTGGCGGTATTCAACAAGCCCCGGGGCAGCCAGTTCAGCGACGTTCCCCTGCAGCGCATGGACGCGGCCGGGGTATCGGCCGAGCAGGGACCCCCGATTCGCGCGGTGGGGGGATGATGCGGCGCATCACACGCAAGACCACCAGCCTGCGTCGCGCCGTTGCGCACGCGCGCGTGCGTGCGTCGGCGGCCACGATTGATCGTGTCCGCTCCAACGAAACCTCGAAACGCGACGTGCTCGCGGTGGCACGCGTGGCTGCGATTTCGGCGGCCAAGAAGACATCCGACCTGATCCCGTACTGCCATCCGGTGCCGGTGGAGTCGGTCGATGTTTCCTTCGAACTCGAGGGTGACGTCATCGACATTGCGGTGCAGGTCGAAGCGGTGGCGCGGACCGGACTCGAAATGGAGGCGCTCACGGCGGCGTCGGTGGCGGCGCTGACCATCTACGACATGCTCAAGCCCGACGACCGTCACATGGTGATCGAAAACGTTCATCTCGAATTCAAACAGGGAGGCCGCTCGGACCCGGCCAACGCGCGCGTGCCGGACGGGTTCACGGTGGAGGTGGTGGTGGCGTCGGACGGCGTGTCGCGCGGCGAGAGGCAGGACCACTCAGGCGCCGCGATCGTGGAACGGCTGCACGCGTGGGGAATCGAGGCGTCACTGTGCGTGGTGCCGGATGATCGCGAGGTCATCGTGCGAACGCTGCGTGAGCGTGTCGAACGCCGGACGGATCTTGTGATCACCACCGGGGGCACGGGCCTGGGTCCACGCGACGTGACCGTCGACGCGACGCGTGA
>DASRYI010000185.1:0-16886 GCA_035687255.1 Candidatus Krumholzibacteriia bacterium
GTGGAGGGCGACCACCGGTATGCGCCGGGGGCTGCTCGGCCCGCCGCATCACTCCGCCGACCTGTCTTCCAGGGCGTGGGCCGAACCAGACGACGGTCGCCCCGCGGCGGAGCGACTTGGTTGGGGAAGCCGTCCGCACGAATTTGCACAATTCACTTGCTTGGCAATGGCCGCCCCGGCTATTCTGCAGATATCACATCCCCACCAGCAAGAGTGTTGTAAATTATTTATTAAGAAGGTGTTACATGATAAAGACCAAGGCAGTTGCTGGTGCCCTGCTGGGGATACTGGTTGCCTGCGGCGGCAGCGGCGACTCGGGAACGTCTCCCACGAATCGAAAACCAACCCTCTCGTTCACCTTCAAACCCATTGCGGTGCCGGCCGGAAATCCTGTGAACCTCACGGTGAGTGCGAAGGATGATGACGGGGATCCGTTGACAGTCACATGGTCCATCACGCGCGGGGCGCTGACGGCGCAGAACAGCTCCAAGACCATCATGCGCTGGGCCACGCCCGCCACCGTCGGTACCGATACGGTCACCGTGAAGGCGTCGGACGGAACGGCCACGACCACGATCACCGCGGAAGTCAAAGTGGGGACGCTAACTTCCGTCATGAAGGGACTTTTCAAGAAGAGCGAATCACCCTACATCCTCTCGGCGTCGGGCACGCCACCGGTCATGGTCGTGTTCGACACCTCTGTGATCGAACCTGGGACCGAACTCTACATGAGCACGCCTGGCGGATACATTCAGGTCGAGGGTGAACTGGACGCGATTGGAACTGTAGATGCGCCAATCACTTTCAAGTCTAACGACCGTACGGTGGACTGCGCGACCGGACGTGGCTGGTGGGAAGGCATCCGAACGATGGCGCCCGGAATTGTCAACCTGGAGTACGTACAGATCTGGTTTGCCAAGTACGGCGTCCGGCTGAGGGAGGCGTCGTATGGGACCCTGCGTGACTGCCGTATCGAATGTTCGGCGACGGCCGGCGTGTCCATCGAAGGCAACGGGTGGCTTCAGGTGTTCGACACGCTAATCGCAGACGGGGTCTCAGACGGCATTTCCGTCGGTGGACCCAACGTATCCTCGACGTCGACCCCCGATTCGGTACGCGTCGAGGGGTGCACGATTCAGCTCAACGGGGGCGTCGGCATCCGCATGGATCTGGATGACGGGGCGCAATCGGCGCAGATCTTTGTTAATCACAACGACATCAAATTCAATTCATCACACGGGATCTCGCTGGCGCGCTCGGTATTCCCGCAGATTCACTACAACACATTTCTGGGAAACGGAGCAGAAACGGTTTCGAACCTGTTTCTGCAGGGAGGGTACCCGGGCACGGTCATCTATCCAACACTCGACGCCACCTGTAATTTCTGGGGAACCGTCACCACCAGCCAGGCTGACATCGACCTGTCGATTCGTGATTCGCTCGATACCAGCACCGTGAAAACACGGGTGACATCGTGCCCATGGCTCGACGGAAGTCCGATTACCGGCACTCCCAGCTGCACGTGCCCGGCACCCTAGCGGAGCGGAAAACACATGGCCCGAATCATCGCGATTGCCAATCAAAAAGGCGGCGTGGGCAAAACAACCACGGCCGTGAACCTGTGCGCGAGTCTCGCAGCGGCGGAGAAGAAGACACTGCTCGTGGATATGGACCCGCAGGCCAATGCGGTGTCGGGCACCGGCATTGACCGCAGCATGTTGACGCAGAGCGTGTACGAAGTGCTCTACGACGAGTCGCTGGTCTACGAAACCATCGTGCCCACGATGATGCCGTTTCTCGATGCATTGCCGTCCACGCCGGAACTGGCGGGGGCGGAAGTGGAACTCGTGAACGAAAATGAACGCGAGATTCGTCTGAAGAAGGCGCTCGCGCTCATTCGCAACCGCTACGAGTACATCGTGGTGGACTGTCCGCCCAGTCTCGGTTTTCTCACGCTCAATACACTGACGGCGGCGGATTCATTGTTGATTCCATTGCAGTGCGAATACTACGCGCTGGAAGGATTGAGCCACCTGCTCTCGACCGTGAAGAAGGTGCAGGCGTCGCTCAATCCTGATCTCGCCATCGAAGGCGTGCTGCTCACGATGTTCGACAAGCGACTCAACCTGGCCAGCCAGGTGGCGCAGGAAGCCAGAAATTTCTTTGGAGACCGGGTCTACAAGACGGTGATTCCGCGCAACGTCAAGTTGTCGGAGTCGCCGAGCTTTGGAAAACCCATTCTGCTGTACGACGTTCAATCGCAGGGAGCGAGGAGCTACCTCGATCTCGCGCAAGAGGTGATCAACAGTGTCCACACGCAAAGTACTGGGACGCGGGCTTGAAGCATTGATTCCGACTCCGGCTGCCATCGAGCGGCCCCAGCCGGGTGAAAAGGTGTTCGAAGTCGCCACCGACGGCATCGATACCAATCCGTTTCAGCCCCGCAAGCGCATCGACGACGAGCGGCTGAAGGAGCTTTCCGAGAGCATCAAGGCCGACGGCGTGCTGCAGCCGGTGGTCGTGCGTCGCAAGGGTTCCAAGTACGAGCTCATCATGGGTGAGCGTCGCCTGCAGGCCGCGCGCCTGGCGGGCGTGGCGCGCATTCCCGTGGTGGTGCGTGATGTCAGCGATGCCGACGCGTTGCGCCTGGCCATTGTCGAAAACATTCAGCGCGAGAATCTCAATCCCATCGAAGAAGCGCAGGCGTACCGCCGGTTGATTTCGGAGTTCAGCGCGTCGCAGGCGGATGTGGCGGGCATGGTGGGAAGAGATCGCAGTTCGGTTGCCAACACTCTGCGCCTGCTCAATCTGCCCGAAGAGATTCAGGGGATGATTCAGGAAGGCACGATTTCTTCCGGGCACGCGCGCGCACTGCTCGCGCTCACGACGCAGAAGGAGCAGACAGTGCTGGCGCGGCGCATCGTCGAAGAAGCCATGAGCGTGCGCCAGGTGGAGATGATCGTGGGGCTGGTGAAACCGCGCAAGCCCGGCAGCGCGCGGCGTCGCAAGGAAAAGCCGGCGCATCTCGTCGACCTGGAGAAGGCGTTTGCAAGCCACCTGGGAACGCGCGTCGCCATCGATGAGAAGCGTGGCGGCAAGGGGCGCATCAATATCGAGTTCTACAGCTTCGATGATTTCGAGCGGCTGGCGTCACTCATGAATATCCCGTTGCCGCGCTGACCGGTTTGTGATGCCGAAAGAGTTTTCGGTCATTATTGTTCCTCACGACAACCGGACCACGTGGAATTTCCGTGTGTCCTACCGCTGGCTGTATCTCGTGGGGGCGATTGCCGTGGTCGGGTTGCTGGTTGGCATCATGGTGGTGGTGACCTATGGGCGGGTGGCGTCGGTGGCACACCGGGTGGTAACCGTCAACCGCGAGAACCACCAGCTGCGCGGGGAGCTGGCCCAGGTGGATTCGCTGCGGGTGGAGCTGTTTGAGGTGCGCGCGCTGGGTCTGCAGATGAAGCACATGTTGGGAGTCCCACTATCGGCGGCGGACAGCGCGCTGGTGGCAACTCTCTCGCCGGTTGCCAAGACTCCGGCCATCGAAAGCGACGAAGAAGAAGGCGGTGTGGCCCCCGGGGAGCAGCGCCTGATGCTCCAGGCGATGCCCACCATATGGCCTGTAAAAGGCTTTGTGACAAAGGAATTCGAAGTAACTGGCGGCGAGAAGAACCCAGCGTATCACCCGGGCATGGACATTGCTGCCGAGCGAGACACACCGGTACTCGCGGTGGCGGACGGAATCGTCGAGATGAGTGGATTCGACGAGACGTACGGGTGGATGGTTGAGGTCGATCACGGCTACGGAATTCGTACCGTGTATGGACACAACTCCCGGAATCTGGTAAAAGCCGGAGACCGGGTGACCCGTGGAACAACGATCGCCTTCGTGGGGAGTACCGGCAAGAGCACGGCCCCGCATCTCCACTTTGAGGTTCGTGAAAACGGCGTGCCCGTCAATCCGCGAAAGTACCTGCTCAATTAGGTTGGCGGTTTGGACGACAGCGCTCCCGACACGGACGAACGGACGGGACGGCATTCAACATGTTGAAGTCGGGTTTCAAGACGACTCAGTCGAACGAGGAGGCGAAGACCATGTTTGGTAAGGACGCGGAAGTCACCACGGGACAGGCGACCCTGAATTCGATGCTTGGCCAGGGCTGTAAGATCAAGGGCGACATCGAGCTTCAGGGCACGATGCGCATCGATGGCCAGTTCGAGGGGTCGATCTCATGTCCGGATACTCTCATCATCGGCAAGTCCGGTGTGGTCAAGGCGGAGGTCAAGGTGAAGAACGCCGTCATCGGCGGGAAACTCATCGGGAACATCGCCGCGGCGAACAAGATTGAGCTCCAGAGCGGATCGCACGTCGAAGGCGACATCCAGACCGCGCGTCTGGTCATCGACGAAGGCGTGTTCTTCGAGGGCAACTGCAAGATGGGTACGTCGAACAGTTCGACTCGCGACAGCGACTCGAGCTCGTCGAGCACGTCGAGCAGCTCCAGTTCCGGCAGCTCGAACTGGAACCGCAAGGACGAGAAGCAGCCGGTTCCGGTCGCTTCGCGCTAAAGCAGTCAGGCCAGGTTTCTTTCAGGACGCGCCTCCGGTCGCATGGCCGGGGGCGTGTTCGTTTTCCAGCCAGTCCCGACACCACTTTTCCACACCGAGGAACAAGCCTGTGCATAAGTTACGATTTGGGTATTGGTCTCCTTGTTCCATGAAAACAAACAAGTTGCACATGGACAGGAACACGCAGCACCCCGCTTATCCACAAAAGCCACGGTGTGGTCCATCTAAGTGATTTATTTCCATGAAGCTGCCACGTAATGATCATCACAGAATCTTAATAGTGGGTGCCAGGCCATTGTTATTTCGTGAGATGCGCTGGCCGCGCGCGGATCAGTCGGAGGTGGTGGAGGCGGGGACAAGACCCTGACCGATGAGAAAGCGCGAAAGGTTGAGACCGGTGATCCTGGCGCCCTTCACATTGAAATGACAGTCATCATAGAAGTATTCCAGCGACCTGGGCAGCTCGCGGGCGAGATCGTACAGCGGAACTGATTCCTCTCTGCACACCGAACGCATCGAATCGTTGAGTCGCCCCATGGCGGCGTCCATCTGGTCCTCCCGAAAGGTGAATCCAGTGGGCGTCGGCAAACCGTCCGGGCCCGGCGCACCCGCGCGGTAGCGCATCCAGTGGTGTGCGTGCGCCGTTGAGTCCACGGCGCTGTTCCATGTCGTCTGCTGCGTCATGAAGACCATCTCGAAATGATTGGCCCGCGCGATTCCCGCCATCGAGCGCAGATTGGTGGCATAGCTGGTTTCGTCGGTACGCGGCACTGCGTCGCTCACCGGCGCACTGCGTTCCAGCCCGATCAACCCCGCGTAGTTGGTGACGAGTGTGCGTTGTTCCTGAAGACGCTGCCGGTCAGGGTTGATGCGTTCCTTCAAAAGGAACAAGCGGCGAACAATCTGAAATTTCATCAAGAGCCGTTTGTACCAGGGCTTGTGATACGCGGGCCGGTACTCGATGTAGTGGCGATAGTCGTAGTTGTAGATGGAACGGGTAAGGTCGTTGATTCCGCAGAACACGACCACCAGGTCGGGCTGAAGATGCACCAGTCGCTGGCTGATCATGGCCACGTGATCATCGCTGGCCGCACCGGACATCCCCACGTTGTACACCTTCACGGACGTCCCCGGCGGCGCGACCCCGGCCAGCTTGCGCTGCATGACGCGCGACATATCGTCGTTGTCGTCCAGGTAGAAACACTCGGTGGTGCTGCCCCCCACCATGAAAATGCGAAACTCATTCGCCGGCTTGGGATCAATCAGCGGATCGCCGCGAAACCCCATGTTGTCGGTGGTGAAATGGTGCTTCCCGGACAGACCCGGAAGCCCGGGTTCCGCCTCGGTGACCGCCGAGTAATTACGCGGGTATTCAAAGCGGATGTACTGATTGATCTGTGGCCTCAGGCGTTCGATTTCATCGTACGGATTCACCACGGGAGAAAAGACACGCAGACCGATCTCCGCCAGCGCGGCAAACAGGATGACGGCGCCGGCCGCCAACGCGATGGCCTGTGAGCGAGTTCCCCGCGGAGGTGTCACGCCCTGTCCAACGCTTTGCGCAGGAGTCCGACGATGGTCGCGGTATCGAACGGTTTGGTGGCCACGCCGGCGAGGTCGTGGCCGGCTTCATTTTCCGCGACGCCGTCCAGATATCCGGTGCTGAGAATAACGGGGATGTCCCCGCGGATGTCGTGCATGGCGCGTGTCAGTTCCAGACCGCTCATGCGCGGCATGGTTTGATCGGTGATGACGGCGTCGAATGCGTCCGGCTCACGGCGAAATGCGGCCAGGGCGTCCCGGCTGGATGTAAACGAACTGACACGGAAGCCGCGCGTTTCGAGCATGCGACGCAAGAGCGCCACGATCGCCGGCTCGTCATCGACGATGAGCACGTGTTCACCGCCCCCGCCGGCTTCAGAAATCTCGGCCGGCGCTTCCGTTTCGGCGCGCGCGGGCGCGGAGGGAATGTACACCGTGAATGTGGATCCCTTGCCGGGTTCGCTCTGTACGTCGATTGCACCGCCGTGGCTGTGCATGATTCCGTGCACCACGGACAGGCCCAGCCCGGTTCCTTCCCCGGGTCGCTTGGTGGTGAAGAACGGTTCGAACACGCGGTTGCGCGTGTCGGCGTCCATCCCTTCCCCGTGATCGATCACCGACAGGACCACATAGGAACCCGGAACCAAATCACCCAGTTTCTCGGCGGTCCCGGCATCGATTTCGCGGTGGCCCAGCACGACACGCAATACGCCGCCGGTGTTGCGCATGGCGTGCACGGCGTTGGTGGTCAGATTCATCACAACCTGGTGCATCTGGCCGGCGTCCGCGAGTACCGTGTCGCCTTCCTTTTCAATCCGCTGGGACAGTTCGATGCTGGACGGCAACATGGAACGAATCAACTTGAGCGCCTCGTTGACAACGAGGTGCAGCTGAACGGGTCGCATCACCTGGTCGCTGCGCCGCGAGAAGATGAGAATCTGTTCCACCAGCCCGCGCGCCCGCCGTGCCGCCTTCATGACCTGCTCGATGTCGTCGCGCGCCGGATGCCCGGGAGGAATATCCAGCAGCGCAAGATCCGCGTAGCCCAGGATGGGTGAAAGGATGTTGTTGAAGTCGTGCGCGATTCCTCCCGCCAGTGTTCCCACGGTTTCCATTTTCTGGGACTGCCGCAGCTGGGCCTCGAGGTCGCGCGCCATTTCCTCCGCGCGCACACGCGCGGTCACGTTCCACGCCACGCCCGACACACCGACGATGCGCCCCGACGCATCGCGCCGCGGCACATACAGAGATTCGAACACCAGCGTTTTGACTTCGACGACGTCGTTGATGAGGTGACCTTCCAGGCAGGCACGCAGGTTCTTCACGATCTGCGGGAAGTCGCTGTAGACCTCGAACGCCGACATTCCCACCACCTGGCCGGGCTCGAGCCCGAGCGCCTGCAATCCACGCCCTTCCGACAGCGTAAACACACCCCCGGCGTCGATCGCGAACACCACAATCGGGGCATGGTCGATGACCTCACGCAGCCGTTGTTCGGTATCGCGCAGCCGGTCCTGGGCGTGGTGGAGGGTTTCCAGCCCGCGGCGCAGCGCGGCGTTTTCCTGTTCGAGCTCCTTGATGAGCGCGTGCAAGTCGGGGGAGTCGGGTTTGCGCGGTGGCATGGCGTGACTATAGAACATCGCGCGCGCGATCGTCCACGCGCGGCGGCGGCACCTTGCCATGATCCAGCCGGTCGCGCCAGTGGATGAAGACCTGATACAACTCCTCCGGAGACGCCATCGGGTTGGGTAGCGGCCAGCGCCCGGGGATGAGAAGAAACGGCGCATTCTGCGCGCCACCCAGCCCGCCGTGGGCGCCCACCATCTCTTCGAACGTCTCCACCTGCCCCGAATCCGGATCGTACCGTCCCATCAGAACGATGTCGCCGCAATGCGGAAACTCGTCGAGGCGAAGCAGGAGGTCGCGCGCATGCGGCCCGTAAACCGCCAGCGGGTCCTCCCCTTCCACGCGACCGTCGCGCAGGTAGTGCACCCCGCCGCGACCCGTCACCACCGGTCCGTGCAGCGCGGTTAGCAGCATGACGAACTCGATGCCGGGGTGCGCCACCAGGCCTTCGATCAGGCCGGGGTGTCCGCCCGCAACGTCGGCCAGGTGGAGGCGGTGCGGTTCGCTGGTGAAATAGATGTGCGCCAGGTTTCCCGACGCGCACACCAGCACGTCGCCGCTTTGCGGCGTGGCCACCGGTGTGCGCCGGCGCGCGCGCGCGCGAAAAATTCTTCGCGCCGCCTGTGCCGACAGGCGGTCGTACGCCAGTGCTTCCGCAATGAGCGACCTGAGATGCGGCCACTCTTCGGTCTTTGCGACCGGCGCGTGCACGGCGCGGTTGTCGCTTACCAGTTCGCGCACCACGGCGTCAATTCCCCGGCCGTGGCGCTGCCGGAAGGGAACGCTCGGCGTCTGCCCGTGATCGGAAAGAAACACGAAGTGGTAGTCGCGGGGCGCGTCCCGCGCAGCACGCATCAAGAGCGCGATGCGGCGGTCAACGGAACGCAGGATACGCAACGCGTCGCTGCGCTCCGGGCCGGCGTGGTGGGCGACGACGTCGTATCCGTTGTAGGTAATGTAGGCCACGGGCGCGCCCGCGAAGATTTCGCTGACGAGCGCGTAGGTGCCGATTTCTCGCTGGAACACCGTGGACGCCGCGCGCAACAGCGGAAAACTTCCGCCCCGCGAGACGCGTGGAAGTTCGTTGCGAAGCCGTTGCCGCCATCCCTGCCAGCGCTCGATCACGATTTCGCCCACGATCTGCATGAGCGTGCGCGGGAAGTTGTAGGGGTAGAGGAAGTACGGAAAATACGCGGCGGAGGATTTGCGCAGGCGCCCGGCCGTGTTCAGCGTCGACAGCGTGGCGATGGACCGATCCGCGTCCCCGGTGAACATGTTGCAGATACTGATGCCGCCTTCCCGCAGGAGACCGGCTCCCCGCGACACGCGTTGTTCGATCTTCGCGACGTCGGCGGGATCGTTGCATTGCACCATGTGCCCCGCGGTCTTGTCGAACCAGCGGAAGCCGGGAATGTCGAAGTTGTTTCCCAGGAGAACACCGGCCTGAACCGACGACGTCTGTGAGGGCAGCCCGCAGTTCCAGCGCGTGAGCCGGTGCGACCGGCTGCGCACCAGGCGCCGCACCGCCGGCATGTAGCCGGCGCGCATGGCGCGCTCCAGCGTGGGATGGGACAGCCCGTCAATTTCGACGAAGATCAGACCCGGTGTCGGCGTCGTGGGCAGCGGGCGAAACAGACGCGTGAGGCGGCGCGTGATGTAGCGGTAGATGGAGTCTTCTTCGTGGAACGCAAACAGCGTCGACGCCAGCGTGTTCGCCATGGCCAGCACAAGGACGGCCACGAAACTGGCCCCGAATCCAGCTTCGATGCCCGGCAGCAGAACCGCCGCCAGGTGGAACATGACGGTGTTGATCAGCAGGGTGAGGAATCCCAGGGACAGCACCATGAACGGAAGTGTGGCGATGAGCAGTACCGGCCGGAAGAGGGCGTTGAAGACGCCCACCAGCACCACCGTCTCAATCGCGGTGTGCCAGCCGTGCAGCGAGATGCCCACCGATGTCATCGACAGGAGCAACAGCGCGAACACTTCCGCCGCTCCGAGAATCAGAACGCGTCCGGCCGCAAACAACAGGGGAGAGGTTCGACCCACGGGGTCGATTATGAAGGATTAGTGGCCCAGGCGAAACCGGTTGCCGGGTTGAACCACGTGAACTTCGACGCCCGGGGCCAGGCTGCTGGCGTGGTCGGCGAAGTCATAGGGCGGCGCGGTGAGAAAGCGGGGACGCAGCCAGCCCAGGCCCAGTGGAGCAAACGTGCCCCAGTGGATGGGAATGGCGGCGCGCGGGCGCAGCATCTTCAGGGACTCGGCGGCGCTGCGGGGATTGAGGTGACCCTGGCCCAGCGTCGGGCCCCAGCCCCACACCGGCAGCAGCGCCACATCCAGGTCGCCGTGAATCTCCGACATTTCGGGGAAGATGTCGGTGTCGCCCGCAAAATACACGGACTTCGGGCCGCGGAACAGATATCCGACCGCGTCGGCTTCGGGGCCGAACGGGTAGCGCGAGCTGTCGTGGTCGGCGCGCGTCACATCCACCATGATAGAGCCCACCATGGTCGAATCCCCTGCGCGAACCTCATCGATCCGCGAAAAGCCCTCGCGGCGCAGGATGTCCGCGCCGCCGGCGGGCACGATGATGCGGGTCGAGCGGTCGATACGCCGCAGTGACGGACGGTCCAGATGGTCCAGATGCAGGTGCGAAATCGCCACGGCATCCAGTTTCCGGTGGCCGTCACGGTGAACGGACGCGGAGTGCCGGCGAATGTGCCCCACGCGGTTACGCAGGATGGGGTCGGTGAGGACACGCACCCCGTCCATCTCCACGAGGCACGTAGCATGGCCTATGTAGGTAATCGATAAGGACATCGTCACAAGATCAATCGGAGCAAGGATCCAGCCATTACGGCCCACGGCGGGAAAAACGGCGAGTACCGGGCGTCTCTCCGGCAGCGATATCTCCGCCCAATATGCCTACTGGTACGAGCGAGCGCAAGACGAACTGCGGGTCAAACGATCGTTGGGTTCCGTATCGAGGCGGCTTCTACCCCCCCAAGGACCGCAAATAAGTAGGCTTTCGCAACGGGGGAAAACAGGGTAGACTTTGGGGGTCAACGGCATGACCTGGCGACGGAGTCCAGCCCGAATGGGCCAACCCCACCTCCGGGAGACGTTTTATGAAACGCCGAATACTCATCGTTGATGATGAAACCCAGATTCGCGACATGCTGCGCGAGTGGCTTACGCGCGCCGGCTACGAAGTCGCGGATGCGTCCGACGGCAAACAGGCTATTGAGATTCTGCGCAAAGAGTCCTTCGACGTGGTGGTGGCGGATATTCTGATGCCCGAGAAAGACGGGCTCGAAGTCATCATGTACCTGCAGCGGGAAAGCCCGCTGACCAAGTGCGTGGCCATCAGTTCACCCAGCAATCGCGTCTTTCTTCAGAGCGCTCAACTTCTCGGCGCCACCCGCGTGGTGGAAAAGCCCTTCACGGGTGCCGAGGTGGAGAGTGCCATCCGCGACACCCTGGGCGTCGCGGATTAGCTTCGCATTCTGCGCATCCACAACCGGGCGTATGTAACGGGCGAAAGCAGCTCGCGCTTGCGTGCCACCGCGTCGTGCCCGGCGGTCATGCCGCGCACCCATTCGAGCACGTCGGGGTGTGCCGCCGCGGTTCCCACGAGCACATCGATCAGGCGCGCGTGACGCGCCAGGTCCCGCAGCCGATAGTGCAACGCAATCTCCTTTGCGTCGATTGCCTGGCGTAATCGCGGGACGTACTCGTGCGACGCAGCGTGCCCGGCGATGACCTGCGCCGCAGTCTCGGCCACCACACGCCCCGAGACCATCGCGTTCCCGATACCCTCGCCGGAGAATGGATCGACAAGCCCCGCGGCGTCTCCCGCCAGCGCGAATCCATCGCCCGCCAGCACGCGCGAAAAGTCGGGCGTGGGAAGATTCCATCCGTGCACGGCGCCGATGCGCTCGGTGCGCGCAAATCGGTCGCGGAAGCGCGGCAGTTGCAGCACGGCTTCGTGCACATCGCGCAGGCTCACGCGCCGCCGCTTCAGATCGCGGTGCACCACACCCACACCGACGTTGGCGATTCCATCTCCCGTGGGAAACACCCACAGAAAACCGGGCAGTGATTCCCGGACGAAGTGAACCTCGACGGTGCGCGGCGCCACATCCAGGCCCCGATAGTACCCGCGCGTGGCCACGTACCAGTGCGATGAATCGTGCCGGTAGACACCGAGCCGGCGCGCCACGATGGAGTCGAAACCGTCGGCGCCGACCACGAAGGCGGCGGGCACGTTGTGATCGACGCCGTTTCTGCGCACCACCACGCCGCGCACGCGGCCGGCGCCGTGAATCACGTCGATGACGCGCGCGTCTTCCCATACGTCGAGGCGCGCGCGTGCAGCCCGCACCAGCAAATCGTCGAAAATCTCGCGCCGGCACACCATGTGCGGTTCGGGTTCATCGTGGGAGGAGAGGTCGACGTCGATGCGATGACCGTGCGGGGAGGTGAGAACGGCACGCGCGACCGGCTCGAACACGGTGTCGGCAGGGACCGGGATGTCGAGTTCGCGCATCACCGAGAGGCTCTTGCGCGCGATGGCGTCGCCGCAGATCTTGTCGCGCGGAAAACGACGGCGGTCGATGAGCAGAACATCGAGCCCGGCGCGCTCCGCAAACAGCGCGGCGGTTGCGCCCGCGGGCCCCGCGCCCACCACCACCATCTGCCGGCTAGACGCCATGCGTGAAGGCGGTTGCGCAGAAGAGTGCAGGGGTTTGAATCGTCATGCTCGGCCCCGGGAAGGGGCCACTCTAGCACAACATGATTGGATGGGTGAAAGTGAGGACTAGACGCTCATGACGGCCATGAGTCCCAGGCGGAACTCGGCCAGATCGGACGGAACTTCGACACCCGCTTCCACAAGACGATCGCGAATGCAGCCGGTCGCATTGCCGCCCACGAACACGGGAATCTCGTCACCCAGCAAGTGGCGCAGGCGGTTCAACTCGGCGAGCGCATGTGAGTCGGTTTCGCGGTAACAGAGGCTCATGGCCACCGCCCTCGCGCCCACCTGTTTCACCGCCGCAGCGATTTCTTCGGCGGGAAGACTCGCTCCCAGATAGACCACATCCCAGCCCGCCTCCTCCGCCACCGCGGAGGCCATCAACGCACCCAGCTCGTGGTACTGGCCGGAGGGTGTGGTGACGACGATGCGCGGTGGATGCACGCCCTGCGGGAAGGTGCGCGGGACCGCCAGAAAGGAGCGAACGATGGTGCTCGCCAGGTGTTCGTGGACGATGCGCAGGGATCCTTCCTGCCAGCGCCGTCCGATGGTGGCGAGAAGCGGAACGATGAGCTCCGTGCGAAATTCCGGTCCGCTCATTTCCACCGACGCGTCGCTGAGGACCCGGTGCAGGCGGTTGCGGTCCAGATTCTCCAGGGCTTCCACGGCCTGGTCGAGAAACGCCTGCGGGACATCGGTGGCGGCCGGCGCGGGCGCTGAAACTTCGACCGGGACGTGATTCTGATCCTCGGTCACAAGCTGTTGCAATGTGTCGGTTTCCAGCTGAGCGACGTCACTGATACGGCGTCCGCCACACACGGCTTTCTTCAAAAGACGCAACCGTTCGACGTCTTCGTCGGTATAAAGACGACGACCGGTATCGCCACGCGGGGGGCATACACACTTATATCGCCGCTCCCAGATGCGAATGACGTCCTGGGGAAGCCCGGTACGGGCGGATACCACGCCGATGGGGTGCCGGGGAGAGGAATTCGGGTCTTTCTCGCTCACGGACAACAGGTTACGAATCTGTCTCACCGTTGTCAAGGAATCGGGGTGGGCAGACCGCCAGATAGGGAAAGATTGCCCAAAAATTGTCCTAGACAAAAGTTAGTCAATGGGGTATCAATGCATGTAAGGTCCGGCCCGATCAGGAGACTACTCGGGCGAAGAATTATAGATGAGGACCGATCGCCGGTGCCCCCGGCGGCAGAAACTTGAGGTGAAATTTGTGAATCAGATGATGGCAAGCACATCAGGATCGTCAGGCAGATCCAGTCTCGACCTTTACCTCAATGAGATCCGGAGATATCCGCTTCTGAAGCGCGACGAGGAGCTGGATCTGGCGCGGCGCGCCCGCGCCGGAGACCGCGTCGCCCAGGACAAACTGGTTCGCTCCAACCTGCGCTTCGTCGTTTCCATCGCCAAGAAGTACGTGGGGAACGGCGTGCCCCTGGAAGACCTGATCAATGACGGCAACCTCGGCCTGGTGAAGGCGGCCGAGCGCTTCGATCCCGAGCGCGGCTTCAAGTTCATCTCGTACGCCGTGTGGTGGATTCGCCAGTCGATTCTGGTCTCCGTATCCGAGAACTCGCGCATGATTCGTATTCCCATGAATCGTGTGGGTCTCGCGCAGCGCGCGGCCAAAGCGTCACGGCAGCTGGAACAGCACCTCGAGCGCGAGGTGGATGCGGAAGAGCTGGCCAAAGAGCTCGGCGTCACCAAGAAGGAAATCGAAGAAGTCACCACGTTTTCACAGGCGCACCTCTCGCTCGACCAGCCGGTGCACGACGAGGGCAACGAGTCCACGTTCGTGGATCAGATTGTTGACGAGCAGACAGCGTCCCCGGATGCGGGTGCCTACGCGGATTCGCTGCGGCGCGACATGGCGCGGGCCCTGGACGAACTGACGGACCGCGAGCGCACGATTCTGACGCGCTACTACGGCCTGAGCGGCGTCAAGGCGCGCACCCTGGAAGAGATCGGAAAGGAAATGGGCTACACGCGCGAGCGTATCCGCCAGATCAAGGAACAGGCCATCGACAAGCTGCGCTCACGCCCGCAGGCATCGCAGTACATCGAGGACTATCTGAGCGCATAGTGCAGAAGGCGTCACACGCAGGTGCGAGCGGGTGGCACCGGCCGGGGACCCCGGGGACGAGCGCAAGCGAGTCAGTCCGGGGTGGACGGTGACAGGCCCCGCGAGTACGGTGGCGCCAATCGTAAGAAGGGCAAACGGCCCGGTACCTACGCAGGTGCCGGGCCGTATTCGTTGTCACTCCGCGAGCCGCGCTCGAAGCACAGCACCAGCGAGAGATAGATGTTGTAGAAGGGAATCAGGAGCAGCCAGAAGTGCCAGCCCGATCTGCCCAGGTCGTGCAGACGCCGCACCGACAGAACTCCCTGCAGCGCGCATGCTGCAATCGCCACTATCAGGCCCAGCACGCCGGCATTGTGCACGTCGTGATCCGAGACCGCACTCACGAAACCGATCGCGAATGCAAACGCATAGGATATGAGGACAATGGTCGTCGTGATGATGACGTACTGTCCCCGGCCGATTCGTCCACGCATCGAGAAGAGATTGCCCACGAGAGAATCTCCTTTCTAAGCGGCGGCACTGTTGCCCCGGCCAGGATGAATTCCCGCGGCCGCCGGTTTTCCGTTCTCGCGCGGCGCGCGCCCCGAAGAGCCGGCACACCTGACAAGTAGCGCCATCCTCCCCACGAATGCTTTTGGCACTCGCCGGAGCGCACGACCGCCGCGCGGTTCGTGAGAACGGTTGTGAGGGGGGCTACGGCAAGAAGCGGACCGGATCGGCGAAGTCCGTGTCGCAAGGGAGGATTGGGTGTCTGAAGGGGGTGCTGTACCCCGCGCTACCCGGCAATTTTTGACCCCCCTGGCTGGCCGGTTTCCGGCCGGGTTGCATCCCGCGAGCGGGTCGGCGCCCGGCGGTTCCCGGGCAGGTGTTATGATGCCCGCATGGACCTCGCCCGGTTCAAATGGGGTGCCCGCGCGCTGCTGGTCGCGGCATTCATGATGTTGATCGAGACCGCGTGCAGCCAGTCGCCGCCCCCGTCAACATCTCCCCAGCCGCAATCCGTGAAGGAAGGACTCGCGGCCTACGAAGGCAAGGGCGTGGTGGTGCGTTTTCACACCACCGACGGCGTCACCTACGTCACCACCAAGTTCGCGTCCACCGACTCGTCGGTGGTGATCAACGAAATCCTCCGCGACCCGCAGTATTTCTCCGCATTTGAGGCGAAGCTCTACGGCAAGGATCAATTGACACCGCCGCCGGCAGACGTGAAGGCGCCGGTCGAGATACCAATTCGTGAAATCTATCGAATGGACCGGTGGGAACCGCGGTCCGTGAGCTCTGACATGCAGAAAGGCGCTTTAGTGCTGGGTGCAATCGTGGTGGGAATTGCTATCGCGCTTGCGGTTATCATTCATAACATCCACAAAGACAACTTTGAGCCAGTGAACTAGACGTATTTGCGTTTGGCAGATCGGCGCCCGCCACGCCGCAACGACGCCGTGCTCGTCCGGGGTGGCCCGAAGCGGCCGATGCCGTGGTCGAAATCTTTGTAGCGGCGCCGCTCGAGCTTGGTCCCGATGTGTTGCTCGATGCGGTCCATGAACTCTTCCTCATCGAACGCCACCATCGTCACGGCGTCCCCCGTGGCTTCCGCCCGCCCGGTGCGTCCGATACGGTGGATGTAGTCCTCGGCGTTGCGGGGCACATCGAAGTTCACCACGTGCGAGATTCCGTCGATATCGAGGCCGCGCGCCGCGATGTCGGTGGCGATCAGCACGCGGTGCTCGCCGCTCTTGAAGCCCTCCAGCGCCTGTTTGCGCTCTGACTGCGATTTGTTGGAATGCAGCTCAGCGGCATCGATGCCGGCGTGTTCCAACCGGCGCGTCAGAAACTCGGCGTTGTCCTTGGTGCCGCAGAAGACCAGCACCATGCTCCACCCCTCGTCTTCGAGAATGGCGCGCAGCAGGTCGAGTTTGCGGTCACGTGCCACCGGGAAGATGTACTGCGTGACCATGTCCGTGGGTGTGCGCTCCTCGCCCACTTCGATGATCACCGCGTCCTTCTGCGCGCGCTCCGCGAGGCGCTTCACCTCCGAGGACAGCGTGGCGGAGAACAGGAGCGTTTGCCGCTGCGCCGGAATCTTCGACATGATCCTGCGCACGTCCTGAATGAAGCCCATGTCGAACATGCGGTCCACTTCGTCGAGTACGAAGAACTCCACCTGGCGCAGGTCGATGGTGTGGCGGTTCATGTGATCCAGCAGGCGGCCGGGCGTGGCGATGACCACGTCGACGCCGCTGTGCAGCTTCCGCAGCTGTTTGTCGATGCGGACGCCGCCGTATA
>DASRYI010000186.1:0-1633 GCA_035687255.1 Candidatus Krumholzibacteriia bacterium
CGTGGCCTACCGCACCAACGACCTCGACCGCGCGGAGAATCTGCTCCGCACGGCGCTGGACACCAACCCTCGCGACGGCGCGGCGCTGCTCAATCTGGCGCTGGTTCAGTACGAGACCGGCCAGTGGGAGTCGGCGCGGCGGACGTTGCAGCTGGTCCGCACCGAGTTCCCCGGGTCTGCACTCGAGACCCGCGCGAGCACGCTAATTACTGGCCTGCTAAACGGTTAGCCACTTTCTTCTGATCCCGAAAAATTTTTCCGGGAATTCGTTCCGGTGGGGTCGACCCTTTTACGCAGGACTGGGGGATCCAGGGGTTCGATGCCCGTCTAAAGGGGCGAGACGTGATCGAACCGGCGAACCCGGTCCCAAAAATATGTCGGACTGAAGCACTGGTTGCTACGCCGGCAGCGTGAAAAATCGAGACCCCACCTCCTCTCGCCAATCACGCGTAACGCAACATCGTGTTATACTGGCCTCCGTGCCCGTTCATAACCGATGAAATACGTTACGCTTCTTCTATCCCTGATCATCACACTGGGGACCTTGTTGTCGCAGCACGCCCTCGCATCTTCACGATCCTCAAAGGCCATACTAGTCATTCACGGCGGCGCCGGCACCATTTCGCCGGACAAGATGACGCCCGACAAGGAAAAGGCCTACCACGAAGCGCTCTCCCAGGCGCTGCAGACGGGGTATCAGATCCTCCACGACGGAGGCACCAGCCTCGACGCCGTCGAAGCGACCATCTGCGTGCTGGAGGATTCTCCGCTCTTTAACGCCGGACGTGGCTCGGTCTATACCAGCAACGGCTACAATGAAATGGATGCCTCCATCATGGAGGGCAAGACACTCCGCGCGGGCGCGGTGGCATCCGTGACCGGCATCAAGAATCCCATTCGCGCGGCGCGCAAGGTGATGGAACAGACCAGTCACGTGATGCTGGTGGGCGACGGCGCGGTTGAGTTTGCACGCGAACAGGGACTCGAGTTCGAGGACAGCGCGTACTTCGCGACTCCCCAGCGCTGGCAGGAGCTGCAGCGCATCAAAGAAGAAGAAAAGACCAAAGGCAAGTACGGGTCGCTGGAGTTTCCGCACACGCATCTGGGAACCGTGGGCGCCGTTGCGCTCGACAAACATGGCGACCTGGCGGCCGCCACCTCGACGGGCGGGCTTACCAACAAACGCTGGGGGCGTGTGGGCGATTCGCCCATCATCGGTGCGGGCACCTACGCCGACAACGCCACCTGCGCCGTGTCATGCACGGGGATCGGCGAGTATTTCATTCGCGGGTCGTACGCGCGCGAAGTTTCCGTTCTCATGCAGTATCGCGGGATGTCCGTGGACGCCGCCGCGAAACACGTTATCCACGATGAACTGGTCAAGCTGGGAGGCGAAGATACCGGCGGCATGATCGCCATGGACCGTCACGGTCACTTCGCCATGGATTTCAACACGCGTGGAATGTACCGGGGGTATATCGGGGAGGACGGTACGCCTCACACGTTCCTCTACAGGAACGAATAGCCACGGGAAACGACAACGCATGGGAATGTTGCGAGTGTCGCTTACCAACGATGTGCGCGAGGTCACGCGTGTTCACGCCGCCCTCGCGGACTTCCTCGGTGAGGAAGG
>DASRYI010000187.1:0-10693 GCA_035687255.1 Candidatus Krumholzibacteriia bacterium
GGATCGCCCACCGCGTGCTGATAATCCTCGGGGTCGTGGCCGCCCAGGAACGTGAAGGTGCCGCGACCCACGTTACCGTGCAGGTATTTCACTTCGTCGTGCGCGGCATCCTCGCCGAGAATCACGACGTTTCTTTTCACAAGTGATTTCTTGAATCCCGTGGTCTGTCCCAGGAACCCCTTCACATAGCTCACGTGATCCTGCGTGAGCATGGCCGGAACGGGATCGTACTTGGCCGAGAACTCGAAGAGCGTGAAGTAGTCGGCGTCGGGGCCACGCGCGGCCGCATAGTCGCTGGTATCGATGTCGGAGAATTCGTAGATCAGCGGATTGGTAATCAGGTGAAAGTTGGTGAATGCGAAGCAGCGGCTGTAGTCCAGCTTGTCCTGAAAGCCGGGCGTGACGCCGTCGTAATCGAATTCCTGCGACACGATGTCGACGTCGTGCGCCGCCAGCGCGATATCAAAGGTGTCGGTGGCCGAGCACATCGCAAACAGAAAGCCGCCGTTCATGACGAAATCGCGGATCTTCTCCGCCACCGCCTTCTTCTCGTCCGACACCTTGGTGAAACCCAGTTTGCGGGCGCGCTGTTCCGCGTCACGCTGGTCGGCCTGGTACCAGTCGGTGTTGCGGTAGGCCCCGTAGAATTTTCCATACTGGCCCGTGAAGTCTTCGTGGTGAAGATGCAGCCAGTCGTACTTGGGCAGGTCGCCGGCCAGCACGTCTTCGTCGAAGACGCGCGTGTAGGGAATCTGCGCGTACTCGAGCGCCAGCATCACCGCGTCATCCCAGGGTTGCTTGAGCGGCGGCACGTAGATGGCCACCTTCGGCGCCTTTTCCAGGCGCACCGATTCCATGTTGCTCTGTGCGATCTCCGCCTGAATCTGCGCCACGTCGGATCCGCTCACCGGCTGGAACGACACGTTGCGCAGGCGCGCCTCAAGAATGAGTTCGTCCGCGGCGGGCATGAGAAAGCTGCCACCGCGATAATTGAGCAGCCAGTCCACGGGATGCCCCTTGGTCAGCGCGAGGTAGGCAAGGCCGTAGGCCTTGAGATGATTGGTCTGCGTCAGATCCATGGGAATGAGGATCTGCTGCGCGAAAACACTGCCCGCCGTCGACGCAACCAGCGCCATGGCGAGGATGAGCATGAAAAATCTACGGCGCATATCCGGCCCCCTGTGCGGCGCGCACGCGTTCCACGTCGTGGCGCACGTCGTCAAGCATGGCGTAATCGGGATACGCCACCAGGATGTGTTCGTATTCTTTGAGGGCGTCGGCGTTGCGTCCGAGTCCGATCTCGTAGGTACGGCCGATGGCACGTTGCACGGCCGGGCAATCGTCGTTCTGGGGATATTCCTCCAGGAAGCGGCGCAGGGCCGCGATGGAGGCATCGTAGTTTCCGCGGTCAAAGAGCACCAGGCCCAGGCGGTACAACGCGCGCGGACGCATGGGATCACTCTGATCGCGACCCACGATGGTCTGAAGGTGCGTCACCACGGCGGTGGTGTCGCCCACCAGGTCGGCTTTGAGCGTGGCACTGTAATCGTCCATCGACGGTGACTTGAGCTGCAGTCCCTCCTGCAGCACCCACGCCAGCGCAATGGCGTCGTTGGTGAAGCTGGAAAACGGCGCCTTCTCCGCGAGTGAGGTCAGCGTGTCACGCGCCGCCTCGTACTTCTTTATCGTCGTGAGATACACCCCGGAGTAGTACTGACCCGCCTGCGCCAGTTCGGGGCGGTTGGCGTGAGAGAGCGCCTGCAGGTAATGCTCGGTTTCCGCGGGCGTCGACGTTCCAATGTAGACCGCCGCGATGCGTCCCGCGAACGTGGTCGCATGTTGCCGCGCATTGATGGACCCGGCCTTGTACGCATCCATGGCGTCTTTGGGGCGCTTGAGCTTGTAGAGCAGCACGTCACCCCGCTGGATGTACGCGTCCTCCGCGAATTGCCCGCCGGCATACTGGCGTGACACCGCCGCGTACTCGTTGACCGCCTTCTCGAGATACGAGGTGCGCTCGGCGATGGTCAGCGCGGGGTCGGTGCCCGACCCGATTCCGGCGTAGACGCCGCCCAGCAGGTAGTGCGCCCGGTCCATGGAGGGCGCCTGGGGATGCCGCTGCGTGTACGCCTCCAGCGCGCGCCGCGCCATGTCATAGTAGCGCGCGCGCTCGGCGCGCGGCCGCGACTCCACGCGTGTGGTTGCGTCCTCGCCGATGGCGAGCAGCGACATTCCGTCCGATGCCTTGTTGGCGTCGGCACGCAGCGCCATATCGAGCGAATTCTCCAGCACTCCCTGTTCCATATAGTACGCGGCCAACACGTCGGCCATGACGAACGAGCCCGTATCGCCGCGCTCCACGCGCGACTTCATGTAGTCCACCAGCGTGGCGCGGTTTTTCTCGTCGTCGCGCAGAATCTGAATCATGCGATCACGCACGAAACGAAAGTTGCGCGGCTCGGCCGCTGCGTACGCGAGGTACTCGTCCATGGCGTGGCGGCTGTCACCCATTTGCTTGTAGGCGGCGGCAATCTCAATGGTGAACGGGCCCACGTAGCGGCCCTTGGGATCGGCGGTCCGGGCGCGTTCGCGTCCCTTCTCCAGCACCGCGATGGCCTCGTCGGGGCGGCCGAGATCGCGCACCGCACCGGCCACCATCTTGTAGGCCGCAAGACTGTGACGGTTCGCTTCCAGCAGACCGTCGAACACCTGCATGGCCTGGGTCTCGTTGCCGTCGGCAAAGTAGATGGACCCCAGCGCCTTGCCGGCGTCCAGATTGAGCGGATTCACCGCGAGGGCTTCACGGTAATAGACCGCCGCCGAGTCGGTTTTCTCCGCTACCTGCAGGGCGTACGCGAGGCGCGTGAGGATGTCGTCACGGTGCGGGCTGCGCGCATTGAGCTTGTGGAGCAGGACCGCTGCCGCCTCGGGATTCACGGTGATCAGACGCGTGGCCTCGATGAGATCGGCGTTCACCCGCATGGCGTCCTGCGCAAACGATCGCGGCTGGACGTTCTGCGCGTGCGGCGCCGTAATTGCAATCCCGGCACTCACGGCCGCTACCATAACGGCGGCCATGCGAACGCGCGCGCGTCGCGCGAATTCCCGCGTCGGCAGACGCACGCTAGCGGCTCTCCGGGGCGGGGCTGGTGTCGGGTTGCGGGTTGGCCTCTCCCGCCAGCGCGCGGAAGTACATGCGAATCAGGTCCTCGAACTCACCGGGCGCCTTGAGCTGCATGGCGCGCTGGATCTCGTCGCGCAGATTCTGCGCACTGGCGCTGTCGCCGCGGTGGCCGAGGCTCTTGGAGAACACATCCTGCGCGGTGTGGCTCTCGCGCTTCTTTTCGTAGTCGCGCGTATTCACGGAGCGGTTGGCGTCCAGCAGCCGGCTCAGGATGCGCTGTTCGCGGTTGACGAGGTCGTCGTTCAACTCGCCGTTCTTCAGCGCCTCGGTGACGGCTTCCATGTCGTCGACGGCGCGGTCGAGCTTGCCCACGCCCTGGCGTTGCTGTTTCAGCGACTCCTGAATCTGCTTGGCCACGTCCTGCAACGAGCGTTGCTGGCCGGCCAGCCGCTGGAGCTCCGCCTGTTTCTGCTGCCGCAGCGCCTCCTCGGCCAGCTTGAGCTGCATCATTTCCTGCGTCTCGCGCAGGATGTCCTGCTGCTGCGGAATCATCTGCTGCAGCATCTGCATGGCCTGCGACTGGCTGCCGGAGCCGCCGCTCGAGGAACACTGCTGCGCCGTGCGCAGCATTTCGATGGTCGCCTGGTTCAGCGATTCGACCGCATTGTTGGCGTGCGTCGTGGAGAGATAGGACTTGTCCTGCTCGAGCATCATCATGGAGCTCTGCATGCGGTTGATGGCTTCGCCCATGGACTGAATCAGCGTCTGCGGAATGGCCATGGTCATGCTGGAGAGATTCATCAGCTGATTGGTCACGTTTTCCGTGGCATCCAGATAGCTGGACTGCTGATCGGCGAACGATTTCGTCTTTTCCGGCGCCGGGCCGTCGCCCGACGAGGCCGCGTCCTTCATCTGCGACGCCAGTTGCTCCTGGCGGAACGAGAGCTCGAGTGTCTGTTTCGCGTATTTCTGCAGATCCAGCGCCACCTTCTGCCCGGCGTTCTGTCCCATGCTCGCCTGGGCCTTGCTCATGGTCTTGAACAGCCCCGTCATTTTGCGCAGCGCTTCCTGCTGTTCCTGCTGCGCCGGCTGCTTCTGCTGCGCCGACAGATGCTGCGATGCCTTGTCCATGTTCGACTTGGGTCCGTCGTTGGACTGCATCTGCTGCGACATCTGGTTGAGGTCGTCTTTGACCTGGGGATCATCCACGTCTTTCGCCAGCTTGTCGGTGGCGTCCTGCATGTCCTGGGCCTGCTTGGCCAGCTCTTCCTGGCGCTTGGCCAGTTCGTCCATCTTCTGGCTGTCCTGCGATGACGCCTTTTCTGTCTCCTCGTTGAGATCGCTCTGCTTCTCCATCAGGTCCTGGCTCTTGCGCACCAGTTCTTCCATCTGCTGCTCCTTCTGGAGCTCCTTGAGCAGATTGGCAGTGCGTTCCAGTCGCTTGAGCATCTCGTCGGTGTTGACCTGCAGATTGTCCAGCGCCTGCTTCATCTCTTCGGGCGTCAGCTTCTCCATGGCCTGGCGCAGCTGTTCCATGTACTTCTTGAGTTCGTCGGAATTGATCTGCTCCATCAGGTTGCGGATCTCTTCCAGCTTCTCTCCGATCTGCTGACTGGTCATCTCGTTCTCGGAGAGTTTCTGCAGGGTCTCGTCCAGCGACTTCTTGGCGTCGTCGATCTTCTGCTGGATGCCCTTCTGCGTTTCCAGCGCCTTGTCGAATTCCTTCTTCTGCGACCAGTCCATCTTCTCGGTCTTGGTGTATTCGCGCGAAAGCTTCTCGAGCTGCTCACTCAGCGCCTTGCCGTCATCGATGGCGGTCCTGAGCGTCTCATCGCGATGCTGCTCGTCCTGGCGCGCGGTGTCGTAGAGCTGCCCGATGGTGGGCATGGTAATGCGATAGGTCTTGCTGCGCGCGATGCCGGGGCCGGTCACAACGTTGTTGTCGGCCACTTCGACGTAGTACTCCACCGTGTTCCCGGGGAAGAGTTGTTCGGCGGAGAGGTTCCAGTGATACGCCACCGCCACTTCCTTCTTGCTCTTCTGGGCCCCGATCGGAACCGGCAGCGAGACAAAGTTCCCCTCGCCGTTCTTGCGGTAGTGCAACGACGCGCGCGACACGCCGTAATCGTCCGCGGCCACGAAGCCGAGGTCGATCTCCTGCGTGCGCGGCATCTCGGTGTCCTTGCCCGGCTCCAGCACGTCGACGTTGGGCGGGTGGTCCTGGAACACCTCGATGGTGTACGCCAGGGGATCGCGCGTGGCGAATCCCAGCGAGTCTTCCAGCATCACCTTGTAGTGGCCGTCGGCCAACGCCGTGAAATCGAAGGCGAGGTCGCGGCCGGTGTGCTCGACCGGCGTCCGGGGCTTCTCGTCGAACTGCACGAATGCGTTCTTCAACGGATTGTTGCTGCGCGCCTGCACGTGCACTTTCGTGCCTTCCAGCGCCTGCACGTTGCCCGCGTTGTCGGTCAGCGTGGATGGCGCTTCGCCGGTGTACGCGGGCGGAGTCAGCGTCACACGTACGTCGGTGAGAATCGGTTCGTGCACCACCGTGATCGTGTACTGCGCACTCTTGTGACCGTTGGCCTCGAAGAAATAGGACGTGGTGTTGCGGATGTCCTTGAAGGTGTAGTCGTGGTGGTCGAACGCGTCGTCGCCGGACGCGGCGCCGCGCACCAGCGTGGTCGGTTCCGTCTTCCAGAAATCACCGGAGAGATTGAAGGACACGTTGAGGGGCATGCCGCTCTGTCCCAGGTCGAGGCCACTCACGGTCACGTCGGAGCCGGCCAGCACCGTCACGTTGCCGGGGCGCGCCAGCAGATTGGGCACGTGCGGCGCCACCGCCACCTCCGACGGCGCCACCACGCGCCGGCCGGCCTGGGTCACGATCTGCGGATCGAAGAGCGTGAGCGCCAGCAGCACCACCAGGCCGCCGGCCGCCACCGGAACCAGCAGAAGATTGCGGCGATCGAGAAAGATCGATCGCACCTGCAATCCCGAGAGCTGCTGCACCGCCTGGTGGATGACCTCGCGCACCAGGTCGGGCGAGTAACGCGTCGACGCGGTCTGGTCGCGACTGAACTCGAAGCCGGCGCGCACCAGTTCCTTGAGGTCCTGGCGCCGTTCGATTTCAGCCGCCAGCTGATCGAGCCGCGGCAGCCGTACCAGCGGCCACACGATGAAGTACCCGAACAGCGCCACCGCCATCGCAATCGTGATGCGCGCCACCCACGTGGCCAGGCCCAGCGGCGGAGCCGCCACCAGCGCCGTCCACAGGATCACCGCCAGCATGACCCACGACATCGCCGCCAGGAACGACACCAGTCCCGCGCCCGCATGCAGCGCGGCCGCGCGCACGAGGATCGAGCGCAGATACCGTCGCAGGGCGTCGTTTTCGTTGTGCGGCGTGGTCGTCATGCTTGCCCGCCTCAGGAAATCGCGTAGCGTGTCAGTGCATACACCATCACGTTGATGGCCATCTTCATGGCCTGCTCGCGTTTCGCGGGCGGATCGTGATGGACTTCGGGATCGGCGAGACCGTCGCCGATATCGGACTCATAGTCATAGAACAGCACCAGGCGCCCGTTGATGGTCACACCGAATGCCTGCGGCGTCTTGCCGTCGTGTTCATGAATCTTGGGAAGACCCGGCAGATCGTAGAAGCAATGGAACACCGGGTGGTCGTTGGACAATTCTTCGAGTGGATGATCGGGAAACACATCGCGCACCATGGCGCGCACTGCCGCGTCCATCCCGTAGCTGTCGTTGATCATCAGAAAGCCGCCGTCTTCGAGGTAGGCGCGCAGCGCGTCGCGCTCGTCGGGCGAGAGCCGGATGCTGCCGTGGCCGGTCATGTAGATGAACGGGAACGCGCGCAGGTTCTCGTCGGTCAGCGCCACCACCTTTTCTTCCTTGTTGGTGCGGATGCCCACGCGGCGTTCGAGCTCGGTGGCCCAGTTGGGGATCGAGGAGGGGTCGTTGTACCAGTCGCCTCCGCCGCTGTACTTGAGGCGCCCGATACGGAGGCCGAATTCCTCGGCCGGGTCGCCTTTCAGCATCTGGGCGTGGGCCGGCGTCCCGAGGAGCCCGGAAAGACCCAGCAGTGCGGCGAGGAGATATGCGATGCGGACCGTCTGCATGTGTAACTCGCGTGCAACAATTATAGTTAACTGCTGTCCAAAAGACAAAGGCAGCGTCGGAAACGGCAGTCCCATATGGGCCTCACGTCGCCATCATGATGCATATCGCACGTGCCCGCGCCGACCCGGCTCACGACTTGCACGTTGCGTGCCCCGGGCTCCGTTCCTAAGATAGCTGGGAGGGCAGGGTCAGACGCTGGACCCGACACACATGAAAAGTACGTTGCAACTCGCATTTCTCGCCCTGTTTTTGCTGGCGGCCGGATGCTCGCGCTACGACCGCGAGCTCCTGGGCGACCCCCAGCCAGCCCAGCCGGCCCCGGCGGCCCAATCCGCCGTGACCACCTCCCAGGAGCCCCCCGTCGACGCCACCGAGGCGGCCGTCGCGGACGATTCCATGGGTGTCGGAATGTTCAACGACCTCGACTACTACGGACAATGGTACCAGGTCGATCCGTACGGCTGGGTGTGGCGCCCGACCGTGATCACGGACTGGCAGCCCTTCACCAACGGGCACTGGATCTGGACGCAATACGGCTGGATGTGGGTGGACTATGACCCGTGGGGCTGGGCCACATCACACTATGGATACTGGGTCACCGATTTCCGCCTGGGGTGGATCTGGATTCCGGACTACCAGTGGTCGCCGGTCCAGTGCGACTGGATGGTCTACGACGACTACATCTGCTGGGCGCCGGTTCCCCCGCCGGGGCATCACTTCCGCGAACCGTGGGAGGGTGAGCAGGCGTGGGTGTCGGTACCGGTGCGCAAGTTCAAGGACAACAACGTGGCCGAATATCGCGTGACGCCGAAGTTCAAAGCCGGCGAGTCGGAGCGAACCATGTATCGCGGCGCGCCCGACGTTCGCGACATCGAACGTACCGGCGGAAAATTCGCGACCGTCGACGTTACCCTCAACCGCCGCGTGGTGGGTGACCACGAGTTTGCAAAGGTGATCTTCCCGCCCGGTCAGCAGACGCTCATCGACGCACACCGCGGAACGATTGGGTCGACGTCATCATCGGCTCCCATTCAGTACTCGCCGTCGAATTCGTGGACGCCGCCACCGGCCAGTGGCGGTGGAGATTCCGGCGGGGGCGGCAGCGTCAGCACGCCGGTTCACAGCACGGGCGTGAAGTCGAAGGGGTCGAGTTCCGGCGGCAGCAACGATTCCGGCAAGAAGCAAAGCAAGTTCAAGGAACGGAACTCGAACAACAACAAGGACAGCAAGTCCAAGGACGAGTCGAAGGGCGGCAAGAAGAAGGGTTGATCAGGCGCCGCGCAGGATGAGCGTCGCCTCCACTCCCCGCCCGGTATCCGCATTCTTCACCGCGACGTCGCCGCCCATTTCCCGCGACAGCGTCCGGCAGATGGCCAGGCCCAGTCCGGTCCCCGTGGTCTTCGTGGAAAAATAGGGTTCGAACAGGCGTTGCATCGCGGCCTGGCTGAGGCCCGGACCGGTGTCGCGGAAGCTGATGCGCACCATTCGTTCCCCGCGCTCGGTGATCACCGAGCAGGTCACGTACAGATCCCCACCCCCCGCACCGATCGCTTCGATGGCGTTCTCCATCAGATTCGCGCAGATCTTGCGCACCGCTTCCGCATCCGCCAGCACCGCCGAATTGCCGGCGCCGTTTTCATACTGCACGCGCACGCCACTGGTGTTGTTCAGGTAGGGAGCAATGATGCCGCGCACCAGCGCGTCCACGGGCAGCGGCCTCAGTTCCAGGCGCTGCAGCCGCCCGTAGCTGGAGAACTCTCCCGCGATACGCTTGAGCACATCGACCTGCTGGATGATGGTGTCGGTTCCCTCCCGGAAGATGCGCTCGAAATCCTCGGGACGCTGCTCGTAGGCACGCCGCATGAACTGCGTCGAAATGCGAATGGGGGTCAGCGGATTCTTGATTTCGTGCGCGATCTGGCGCGCCATTTCCACCCACGCCGAGAGCTTCTTGGACTCGATCAGTTCCGTGACGTCCTCGAACACCAGCACCGCGCCGAACGACCGTCCCTCGGCCTCCAGGTGCGTGCGCATGTACTTCACGGTGGCGCGCCGCTCACCCACACCGAACTCCAGCTCGCCCGCTTCGAACGGTTCCGCCGCGGAGCCGCCGGCGAGCAGCTCAAATATGCGCGTGGCCTGCGACGTCGCGGCCAGTTCGCGCACGTCGCGGCCGATGATGTCGCGCGCCTCCATCGCCGTGATGCGCTCGGCGGCGCTGTTCACGGTGCGCACACGTCCCTCCGCGTCCACGCTCATCACACCGGCACCGATGTTCTCGAGAATCGTCTCCAGATAGCGGCGGCGTTCTTCCAGCGTGCGTTGTGACGCGGCGATGCGCTCCGTCATTTCGTTGAAGGCGCTGGCCACCTGCCCCACTTCGTCGGAGCGATCTTCGCGCAGGCGCACGTCGAAATCGCCGCGGCTGATGCGCCGCGTGCCCGCCACCAGTTCGCGCAGCGGTTCAAACACGCCGCGCGCCACCAGCAGCCCCAGCCCGATGGTGGCTACCAGCAGCAACGCAAAGCCGCCCAGCAGCACCGAGGTGGCGCGCTGCACTTCCATCGAGTACGACTCGGGACGGAACAGCAGGGGCACGGCCATGGCCGCGCGCGTGGGCGCCGGGCTCCACATGCCGGTCGAATCGGGCGCCGCCCAGCGATCCACGGGCAGATATGCCACCTGGAAGTCGTAGTCACCGGCGCGTTCGGTGGCGAGCGAGCGCTCCGACCCGAGCAGCGATACCTCCACGTACGCGGAGGCGTTCATGGCCGAACTGATGAATCCGCCCGCCAGTAGTCCTTCGCGGCTCGACGCCACCAGATCGCCGTTGGCGTACACGTTGACGTCCGCGCCCACCTGCTCCGCAATTTCCGTGAGCAGGTCTGCGTCCACGGCGCGCGCGTAGTAGACGTAGTATGTCCCGGTCCCCTGGCGGGTCACCACGGTGGCCGGCGCGCTGAACACACCGATGTGCATCACGCCATCGACGCGCATGACCACCAGGTCCTCGGTGGACGCTTCGTCAATGCGTCCCGCAATCGACACGCCGGGCGGCACGGCTCCGCCGGCCACATCCGCGAACAACATCACCACACGTCCGCCACCCATCGTCCGCACCGCGGGACTTTTCGCGGACAGGAGGAGGGCCAAATCGGTGCGATTCAGGAAGAACTGCAACTCACCGTGCAGCAGGTTGATGAACGCCTTGCGTGCGCTCTGCGCCTTGTATGACGCTTCGTCGCGGTTTTCCTGCACGAAGCGTTGCTTGATGAAGTCCATGGAGAACGCGCCCAGCAGGAGCGCCGGCAACAACGCCACCACCAGGAATGACGCCAGCAGCTTCTGCTGGAATCCCACACGCCGCGACGAGGTGAGCGTCGGCAGCACGCGCTTCACGCGCGGCACCGCGCCCAGCAACACCAGCGC
>DASRYI010000188.1:0-11426 GCA_035687255.1 Candidatus Krumholzibacteriia bacterium
AAAGATCGAGCCGTAGTCCGGGACCGGTATTTGTGCATCCGCGCACCCGCAACTGAACGGCCAGGCGTGATGTCGAGTGAACATGTCTACTACCAGGACGCTGGTATGAAAAAGGGATGATTGACTTGACTCTCGCTTGGACTAGACTCGATCCATGACCAACATCGAAACGCTTCTCCGGATAATCGGCGCGATCTCCGTGATCGCGGGCACAATTCTGGTGGTACTCCAGCTCAGGGTGAATGCAAAGCAGGCCAGATCCCGCAATGCGTTCGACCTCATTGGAAAAGTCGTGGACCCCACGTTTGCGGTTCGCCGACACCTGCTGCACGAGGTAGCCGGTAAGCGCGCCGCGGGTGATTGGACTGGCTTCCACCACAGTCTCGAGGACTTCCAGGTGAGGAATTTCGCGAACGTCTATGAGCAACTGGGGCTTCTGGTGAGGAAAGGTGTAATCGATCTTCAGGATGTGTTGGACGCGCTTTCGGCTCAGCCGATGGTCGACTGGAACGCGTTCGAGCCGATCCGAAGACACATCATGGAAGAGGCTGCTGCGCAGTTTCCACCCCTGGCGACCGATAGGCCCGGGGTGGAATCCATCTACTGGCCGAACTTCAAGTGGCTTGCGGAGGAGAGCCGTAAGTGGACGCTGCGCCGAACGTCGACTGGCGCTGGTTGAAAGAGTCCGCACGCCGGAGGGACCGGCCGAGCGGTTTCACGCGAGCAGATATGTGACTCGGAGACGCAGCCGCGCCGGCCCCGATAACACGAACCTCCTGATCAGAAGGCACCTCGCCGTCCTTGCTGCATTGCTGACGGCATTTGTATTGACGGTCAGCAGGGTGGAGTCGTTCAGAAGGCCGCAGAAATAGGAGGCTATGTCTGTGCTCACGTCACTCCTGTTGGTTGCGCATGTGATCGGCCTGGCGTTGGCGGTTGGCGCCGCAAGTGTAAAACTGATGCTGCTGTTTCGGTGCAGGAAGGATCGTTCCTTCCTGCCGACCTACATCGCCGTCGCCAGACCGGTGACACGGTTGATCATACTGGGGCTGGTTCTCCTCACACTGTCCGGTGTGGGCTGGTTGCTGCTTGGGCGCGAGTTCACGCCGCTTCTGATTGCAAAACTCGTTCTCGTTGGCGTCGTATGGGTGCTGGGACCGATCATCGACAATGTCGCCGAGCCGAAGTTCCGGCAGTTGGCCCCGCAGCCCGGGGAATCGGCTTCGGCCGCGTTCCTTGGCGCCGAGCAACGTTACCTGCTGCTCGAGACAACCGCGACGGGACTGTTCTATGTCATCGTCGTGATGTGGCTGCTGGGCTAGAGGAGCGTCAACGCGAGACCGGGGATACTCACACCTTGGCTTCGTTCTTTTCTCAGTTGCGCGCTTTCGGAACGGCGGGCCTGTGCACGTTCACCCTGTTCGCGATTGCCGCCTGGATCCCCAATGACGTAATCGACTTCGTCGCGTGGCTCATTAGCGTCTTCCTGGGCGTTCCCGTTTCCATCCTGACCCGAGTTCACGCGGTCCGGACCGCGCGCCCCGCTGGCCGGCACGTTCGTGCCGCGTACACGTTCCTGCCGCGTGTCCTCGGTACGCTCTCGGTGCTTCTCGGCGTCGGGATTCTCGGATGGCAGACCCACAACCTCATCGTTCGGCCGCCGCCACAGTTCACCGGCCTCACGGAGATCGCGCAGGCCTTGCTGGTCGTGGTGCTCATCGCCTTCGGATACCGTTTGCTGAGGCGGTCGGTGCATGCTGATGCATGGCTGCTTCTCTCCGGTTTCTGACCGGCCGCTCAGGTCTCATATGCTGAAGAGCGCCATCGATCATCTCGTAATCACCGCAAGTTCGCGGGCGCTGGGAAGCGACTACGTCGCCGAAGTCCTCGGAGTGGTGCCGCAACCGGGCGGAGAACATCCGCGAATGGGAACCCACAATGCTCTCGTTCGCCTGGGCGAGGCAACTTACCTCGAAGTGATTGCGGTGAACCTGGCTGCGGCGGCGCCCGCACGGGCCCGCTGGTTTGGTCTGGATGACATGCTGCCGTCCGCGCCACCGCGGCTTGTGACCTGGGTGGTGAGGACCAGCGACATTCAGAAAGCCTCCACGCTGGCTCCGTTCTCGCTTGGAAAAATCGAGACCATGACGCGTGAAGCGCTTGCGTGGCGCATCACAATCCCGGAAGACGGACGCATGCCGTTGGAAGGCGCTGCTCCGAGTTTGATACAGTGGTCGGGGGAGACGCACCCGGCGAGGGCGTTGCCGGATGTCGGGTGTACACTCGAAGAGTTGCAGATCGAGCATCCCCGGCCGAAACTGTTGGAGTCGTTGCTGCGGGAGATCGGGTTCAACGGACCGGTGGTAGTCTCTCGTGCAGAATCAGGCAGGACAAGGCTGGCCGCCAGAATACGGACACCCGGGGGACTGGTCGCCCTGGGAAACCTGTGAGCGCTGGCGAAGGAAGTGTCATGCCGATGAATGACGTTCCCGATTTTTCCCATATCGCCCCGGAGTATTCCGCGTCGCGTCCGCGATATCCGGCGGCGCTGTTTGCATGGCTCGCGGGCTTGCTCGATCGTCACGATGTGGCGCTCGACGTCGCGTGTGGAAGCGGGCAGGCGGCACTCGGGCTGGCAACGCATTTCGCACGTGTGATTGCCACCGACGTCAGCGCCGGCCAGATTGAGAACGCCATCCAGCATCCGCACATCGAGTACCGTGTGGCGCCGTCGGAGCAGTCGGGATTGCCATCGCATTCGGTCGACCTGGTCACGGTGGCGGCGGCGGTCCACTGGTTCGATCTTCCGCATTTCTATGCGGAGGCGCAGAGAGTCATTCGCACGGGTGGAGTTCTTGCCGCATGGACGTACCATGTGGCGCACGTCGAGCCGCCGCTCGACACCGTCCTCGGGCCGTTTTACCGTGACCTGCTGGCGCCGTATTTTGCGCCGGGTGCGCGGCTGGTGGACGCGCGCTACGAAACCCTCGCGTTGCCGGGTCAGCCGCTGCCGTCTCCATCGTTCAGCGTGTCGGTCGAGTGGACGGCCGATCAGGTGTTGAGATTCATGCGCACATGGAGCGGGGTTCACGCGTACATGGCGGCCACGGGCATCGACCCGGTGCTCGAAATTGAGGCGGCGATCCGGGATGCACTCGGTGGCAACGGGCATCCAGCCGTGTTACGTTGGCCTCTGTACACTCGCGCGTCGCGATTGTAGTTCGCATACCCACTTGGCCCGGGTGGTGGGGGGAAGTGTCGGGCGAACGCTGGACGTGATGCGCGTGCAGTTACGCGCGTCACGCAAACGGCGAGGAGGCGAGATGGATTCCAACGACCACAGGGCGCTTATTTCACGGATAGCACATGACATATGGAATCGCGGTGACCTGGCCGTCGTCGACGAGGTCATGTCTCCGAATGGAAAGTATCACGGTCCGCACATGCCCGGTGGTGTCGGTGACCGGGACACATGGCGTCGTGCCATTGGCATGTATCGCAGCGCTTTTCCTGATTCATGTGTGACGTTTGACGACATGGTGGTTTGCGAAAACACTGTCGTCGGCCGCTGGAGTGCGACGGCAACGCATACGGGGCAACTTCCGGGAGTAGCACCGACCGGGAGGCGGATCACTATTGGTGGTATCACAATCTATCGCATCGAGGCGGGAAAGATCATGGAAGCGTGGGAGCAACTGGACATGCTGGGGATGTGGCAGCAGATCGGCGTCGTTTCCCTCCCCGGACACGCGTAGATCCAGATCGACAACGCTCCTCGACGGTCCGTAGTCGTACTATAATGAGATAGGACCAGAAGGATCGAATATGAGCAGTCGCGTTCAACGTCTCACAGAAAGGGACATCCCCGGCGTGGTTGACGTTCTATCCGACGCCTTCGCCGGGTATCCGGTGATGGCGCACATGCTGGGTCCCGGACACGGCCCGGAATCGGATCACCTGCGCCGCTTCGTTCACTTTGCCGCGATGGCGCGTGTCTACCGGCGCGAGTTTCTGTTCGGTGTGTCGGACGGGGGAGTCCTGCAGGCGGCGGCGTTGCTTTCGCGGCCCTCGCGTTCCGAGAGCCCGCCGCCACTGGATGCCCTGCGCGAAGACCTGTGGAACGTGCTCGGTCCCGAGGCGCGCGCCCGTTACGAGTCATACGGGGTGGCGATTGCTCCTTTCCTGGATCTTCCTCCGCACCTCCATCTCAACATGATCGGTGTGCGCCACGCGGCGCACGGCAGGGGATTGGCCCGCGCGCTCCTGGAACACGTGCAGGTCGTTTCCTATGATGACGCCGATTCGTGCGGTGTTTCGCTCACCACGGAAACGGAAAAGAATGTGCCACTCTACCGGCACTTCGGCTACCGTCTGATCGGCAAGACCGAGATTGTCCCGGGGCTCACGTGCTGGGGGTTCTTTCGTCCCAACGCGCACGTATGAGCCCGGATCTGTCTAGAATCGCATCGCGGGCCGGTCTCGTTCTTTTGCTGTTGCTGACGGTGATGAGCTGCAAGTCGGGGTCGGATGCGACGTCCATGAAAGATTCCAAACCGATCAAGAACCCGTTCTACTCGCGGACGGACACCACCAGACTGAACGTCCCGGACGCGACGTGGAAGAAGATCCTTCCCGCCGATGTGTACGCGGTGGCTCGCGAGAAGGACACCGAGATGGCGTTCACGGGCAAATACTGGAATTTCGAAGGACTCGGCACCTACTACTGCGCGGTGTGCGGCAACAAACTGTTCCGGTCGGATTCAAAGTTTGCAAGTTCGTGCGGCTGGCCCAGTTTCTTCGAACCGTCGCGGCCCGACGCCGTCATCTATGAGACCGATACGTCACACGGGATGAACCGCATCGAAGTCCTGTGCGGCCGGTGTGGAAGCCATCTCGGGCACGTGTTCGACGACGGTCCACCTCCCACCGGCAAACGCTTCTGCATGAACTCGATCGTGCTCGATTTTGTTCCGGACGGAACGACCGCATCGCCCGCCAACAATGCCCGATGAAGTGCAATCATCTGTGGGTGTTTGCCCGGGCAGACGACAGTACGATTTATTACACCGCGGAGCAGTAATTGTCCGTACGTGCGGGAACGCCCGGGGGCGCTGAAAGTACAATGAGACTGCACCGCCATGGTGCAGGGACCGGTGGAGCTATTCAAAGGAGAGTCATCATGGTCGCAGACAATGAGGTTCGCAAGGCATCCGAGCAGTTCTATTCCGCGCTGAACAGCATGCTCAATGGCAACGCGGGACCCCTGTCAGAAATCTGGTCGCACGGAGCCGCCGTCACCACCATGCACCCGATCGGTGGACGCGAAGTGGGCTGGGACAAGGTGAAGGGGTCGTGGGAGCAGGTGTCCAAACTGGTCAAGGACGGCAAAGTTCAGCTGAAGGATCAGCACATCCACGTCGCCGGGGACGCGGCCTACGAGGTGGGCATCGAAGCGGGGTCGTTCAGCCTGAACGGGCAGAAAGTGTCCGTCGAACACCGCGTCACCAACGTGTATCGCCGCGAAGGCAGCGCCTGGAAGATCGTGCATCACCACACCGACATCTCGCCCGCCATGCAGGACATTCTCAAGCGTCTGTAACTACAGACTGTATTTCAGGTGCGCTTGCAGTGACACGCTCACTGCGAGCGTGCCTCAGCCCCGGTCCTGACTCAATGCATTGACGCCGCGAACCGCGGGTCAACACACTCGGGGCCTCGGCGCTCCGCACAACTAACCGCTTGTATTTCGTCGCTTTGGTGGTACACCTATGACAGGAGCCCGGGAATATCGTGAGAAGGAGGAAATGAACATGAGCGTGATGGTTTTGCTCGAAGCACCGGTCAAGTCTGAGGAAGTCTCCAACATCAAGTCGTATCTCGCAAAGTTACTTCCCGAATCTCGTGCGTATGATGGTTGCCGGGCCATGGACGTCTACTTCAACACGGAAGATGGATCCAGGATGGTCATGGTCGAGCAGTGGGACTCGCGTTCGCATCACGAGAAGTATCTGGGGTGGCGCACGCAGACCGGCGTCATGGACAAGCTCGGCGGAATGCTTGCCGGACCACCGAGCATCCGATACTTCGAGAAGACCGGCTCGTAGAACGAACCACAGGGGCGGCGCCCCACGAAGGTACCGTGAAGGCGGCCACGTGCTAAAGGCCCGGCAGAGGGTCGGCGATCCAATGCATCTCAGGCTTCAACACGTACAGAGGCGATTATGACTTCGCTGAACATGGCACAGGCATATCTGGACGCATGGAATGCACATGACGCGGACGCAATCCTTCGTACGTTCGCTGACGGCGGCATCTACAGTGATCCCACGACCGGCGAACTTTCAGGGCGGGCGATCGCCGAGAATGCGACGCGCCTGTGGAGCGCATTTCCCGATCTGTCCTTCGAAATCGCGAGCATTGCTGAGGCGGGCGCGGGCAGGGTCGTGGCGGAGTGGGTCATGAAGGGAACGAATGGCGGTGCGTTTCAGGGATTGCCGGCGACCGGGCGGCCGGTGGTGCTTCCCGGCGTCGACGTGATTGAGGCCGGAGCGGACGGAATCAAATACGTGAAGGGTTACTTCGATTCCCGAGCGGTTCCCGAGCAGCTGGGATTGCAGGTGATCGTGCAACCTTTCACGGTGGGCCCATTTTCTCTGGGTAATTCGATGGCAGCGCAGTCCGGCAAAAAGACAAAACCCGGCGCCTTCGGCATCACGACCATCTGGAACTCCGACGCACAGACCGAAGAAATCCGCGCGACGACCAAAGCGATTGCCACCGAGATGTTGGGTATGGAGGGATTCATCGGCGTGTCCGTGTTTCGCATCGGCGGCCGCGGTGTCACCATCTCCGCGTGGGAAAAACCCGAACACGTCAAACAGATGATGAAAGGCGGCAGTCACGGAGAGGCCATGCGAAAGTTCTGGGTTGAGCTGGGCAACTCCGCCTTCACGAGTGTGTGGATTCCTGATCACATCAATCCCATCTGGGTCCGGTGCACGGCCTGCGGCAAAATGAATGACCATGAGAGAAGCTCGGGCGTGTGCCGCTGCGGCCAGCAGTTGCCGGAAGCCCCCTCTTACTGGTGAGCAGTTCCGCGTGGCGGCCATCGGATCCATGCTCAGGAGATGAATGTGATTTCGGTGATGTTATGCGGCGCACCCATCCTCATCTTCGAGTTGATGATGGGATTCTGGCTGCTCGTGAGAGGAGCGGGCAAACCGCTCGCTGCAGAGTCCCCGTGACCCTGCTATGCTAAAGGACACGGAGGAGGTGTCGGGAATGATCCGAATCATCGTTGCAATCCTGTGTCTCACGCCCGGTGTGCTGAGCGCCCAGCCACCGAAGGGTGCCGCGCGCGAGGCTATCGACGATTCTGCGTTCGTGTGGATAAAGCGTGACGCACCGCACCTGAGACTCTACTTTCCCACCGGTTCGTATGCGGCCGCCCACCAGGAAGAACTGGTGCAACGCTGCGAGACCGCGCGCACCGACATCCTCAAGGTGCTCGGCGTCAAGCACTTTGACGACACCGTGGATGTCTTCTTCGTTGAGAATCGCGACCAGATGAAATTGCTCACGGGGTACCCCGTGACCGGGTTCGCGGCGCGCGAAGATCGGGCGGCATTTCTGATGACCAACCCGGACTGGCGTGCGTTTGAACGGCACGAGATGATGCACGTCTACGCGCATAACACATGGGGGCCGGCGTCGGGCGCATGGGTCGAAGAAGGTCTCGCGCAATTCATGGATGGCCGGTGCGGCGCATACTCGGTCGACGACGTCTGTCGTGCCCTCTCGAACACGTATGTCCCGATGGATACGCTCACCACTCAGTTCCGGCAGCTCAACGACCTCAAAGCGTATATGCAGGCGGCCAGCATCGTTGGCTATATCTACCGGCAGTACGGACGCGACGCTACGCGGGACGTGTGGCAGCACGGCGTCGACGTTGTGCCTAAAATCACGGGTGAGTCCGTGCCCGCGTTTGCGGAGGCATGGTGGCGCCAGTTGACGGAGCGGGCGAAGCCGGTTTCAAAGGCCGACGCCATGGCCATCCTCAAGAAGGGATGCGGCTGACCTGAACGACAGGTGCTGCATATCTGAGGGGCGCAGGTCAGACAGCTATTGCGCTTGTGAGGCGGCGACGGACGCATTACCATTCGCGCGAAAAACATCCAGGCGATGGTGTTGACATGACGACGGGAGCGATCACATGAACGTAACAATCACGTACTGCGTCAGTTGAAACTACCTTCCACGCGCCTCCGGTCTGGAGGCCACACTTTCCCGTGAGCTGGGTATCAAGGCCGAATTGATAAAAGGCAAGGGCGGCGTCTTTGACGTCAAAGCCGACGGGAAACTCATTTACTCCAAACAGGAGTCAGGGCGCTTTCCCGACGACGATGAGATCGTCGATGCGCTGCGCGCACTCAAGTAGCAAGAGAATCATGCCGCAACTCATTCAGGCGCCATCGATCATCAACGCCGCCGGAACCAAACCCAAGCGCATCGAAGAATACGCCGGCCGCGTGACCACGGGGCATGAGAGCGTGAGCGTGGCTCGCATGGTGTCGCCTTCCGGTTGGCAGGAACCCGGCCAGCGGCCCGAGTTCGAGGAACTCACGGTGGTATTGAAGGGACTGTTGCGCGTCGAATACGAAGGTGGTGTGCTGGACGTGCGCGCCGGACAGGGTGTGATTTGCAGGCCCGGCGAATGGATCCGCTACAGCACGCCGACGCCGGACGGCGCCGAGTATATTGCCGTATGTCTTCCGGCCTTTTCTCCCACGATTGTTCACCGGGACGAGTAGACGCTCACAGCCGCATTGCGGCGCCGCTTCGGGCTCCGCCCGCCACCTTGTTCGTGAGTACCGGTTGCGCGACGACGATTGCCTTGGGCGGCCGGATAACATAGTCTCACTCCAGGCCGCAAGTTATGAACACATCGAGAGCCGGTCGCTGCGCGATGAAGACGGTCGCTGGCACCGGCCATTCTGCGAAATATCTGGAGGTTGGTGACGTGAAAAAGCTGGTGATTGGTTTTTGCACGGCGTTGTTCGTGGCAGCATCTGTTCCGGCGTATGCAGCCGGATTGTCGGTAGGCCCGGTCGCGGGTGTCAACTGGGGCGACCTCTCCGGTGTTGCGAGCGCCAGCGCGCAGGCCGGGTTCACAGGCGGCGGCTTCGTCGAAACGACGTTCAACGAAAATTTCGGCGCGCGCCTGTCCGCGATGTACGTGCGCAAGGGCGCGAAGAACAACTCCAATGATGCGGCGGCTGGACCACAGAGCACCACCGTCAAACTTGACTACGTCGAGTTCCCGCTGGTGTTCATGGCGGGTTCCACTCCTACGCACTCCACGGCGTTTCGCGGCTTTGCGGGCCCGGTACTCGCATTCAACACGGGTGGCAAGGGAAAGACAAAGAGCGGCGACGAAGTGGACATCAAGAAGGACGTAAAGAGCACCGAATTCAGCGTGGTTATCGGCGCTGAGGTCGAACACCTTCGTGGGTCGAATTCCGTGTTCTTCGATTTCTCGTATACAATTGGAGCCACCAACGCCTTCGAACTTGGCGATGCGAAAAACCGCGGCCTGGCCGTGGTCGCCGGAATGAAATTCAAGCTCGGGAGTTGACCTGACGGCGCCGCGAGCGCGGACGCGAGGGAGGTACGGCCGACGTCAACGCAACTCGCCTACGATGACACGGGCGGCGCCGGCCGTCCGGTGATTCTCCTTCCCGGTGCCGGGGACGTGCGTTCGGAGAATCGCTTCCTCGTGCGCGACCTGAGCGCGGCGGAGTTGCGCGTCGTGAACGCCGATCTCCCGGGGCACGGAAGCTCGCCGCCGGCGCGGTCGTACGGCGTGGCACAAACCGCCGATGCGCTGCTCGGGTTGATCGACACGTTGGGTGGTGGCCCCGCGCTTGTGGTGGCGACCTCCTTCGCTCCCGCCGCCGCCATCTGGGCGGCAGCGGAACATCCCGACCGCGTGGCCGCGATCGTGGCCATCAGCCCTCACCTCGATGCCGACAACTCGTTCAAGGGACGCCTGGTGACCGGACTCGTAAGAACGCTTCTCGGCGGACCGTGGGCAGGTGGCGTATGGGACCGGTTGTATCGCTCGTGGTACAAGCGCCGCGTCCCCGACGACATCGACAACGAACTCACCCGAATGAAGGCGATGCTACGCGATCCGTCGCGCCGCCGTGCTGTGCGCGAAACCCTGACCGCACACCGCGACGGTATGGCGGAGAGAATTGAGAAATGCTCGTGTCCCGTGCTGGCGGTTTTCGGCGCGGCGGATGATCACTTTCCGGACCCCGCGGCCGAAGCCGTCCGCGTCGCGTCGCGACTGCAGGGGGAATTCCTCGTGGTCGAGGGCGCGGGGCACTATCCGCACGTCGAGCGCCCCGACATCGTAAGTCCGGCGGTCGCCGGATTCCTGAAGCGGCACGGAGCACTCGGCGTGTAACCCGGCGCGATTCCGGGGTCTTTCTGAAATCCGCGTAAACGAACACGACGCACCGCAAAGGCCGTGTTAAGTGTCTGCGAAGACGCGGCTTTGGGTTTGACGGTCGCCGCGGGGCGTGCGCAGTATGCACGCAGGAAGATGTGTAGCGGGGGCGGCGCAGCTCTGCGATGCTCAGCTACCGCGCGGCGCTTTTTCCGGGCGCTAAATAGCCGTCACCGTGTCGACGTTGACCGCGCCTGCCGCCGCTTCCGCAGCGCATCCTTCCCGTCAACCCGCGTTCAACCGCTTGCGAACCGCGTGAGATTTTTCCCCGCCGATGCTAGGATAGCTCCCGCCACCAACATGTCGTTGGAGTGAAAGGATCGTTTGATCGTGCGTTCACGACTTAGGCTTGCGTTTGCACTCATTGCGCTGGTGTGCGCCTGTCACGGCGGCGCCCGTCCCACCACCTCACCCGCCCCGTCCGCCGGGGAAGCCCCGCCCGCGTCGGACGCACGCGTGGTCATCTTCGTCATCGACGGACCGCGCTGGTCGGAAACCTTCGGCGATTCGTTGCACGCGCACATTCCCGGCATGTGGAACCAGCTGCGGCCGCAGGGCACACTGTGCACGAACTTCCGCAACGAAGGCCTGACGCTCACCAACCCCGGGCACGGCACCATTCTGACCGGTGTATGGCAGCACATCGACAACCACGGAAAACAGCGGCCGCTGGAACCGACGCTGTTCGAGTACTACCGCAAGGCGAGAAACGCGGCGCCCGACGACGCGGTCATTATTTCCGTGAAGGACAAGCTGGCGGCGCTGGCATACGGGCTCGATCCGGACTACGGCGCCGCGTACGGTGCATCCACGGATCTCGGCCAGACCAGCGACGTCGAGACCTACGCGCATCTCATCGATCACCTCGACCACGATTCGCCGCATCTGGTGATGGCGTCGTTCTCGCAGG
>DASRYI010000189.1:0-4567 GCA_035687255.1 Candidatus Krumholzibacteriia bacterium
CCAGCACGGCGGCGGAGATGATCGCCACTGCCGCCACGACCCATGCGAGACGCTCGCGGTTCTTGCGCCGGGCCGCGACCGGCGCCGGCACACCCGCCTGCGATCCGCCCTCGGCGATCCACGCGAGCTGCATGCGAATGTCGTGCGCGCTCTGCAGCCGGTCGGCCGGGTCCTTGGCGAGACACGCCTGCACCACCCGCTCGAGCCCCGGCGGGGTCAGCGGCGCCAGCTGCGACATGGACGCGGGCTGCGAGCCCATGATGGATGTAATGAGCGACGCCTGACTCTTTCCTTCGAACGCGCGCTTGCCCGTCGCCATCTCGTAGAGCACGCAGCCCAGCGCCCACAGATCGCTGCGTGCGTCCGCCTCATTTCCCTCGAGTTGCTCCGGCGCCATGTACTGGAACGTGCCGACGATCGTACCCTCGGCGGTGAGCGGCGCCGCCATCGTGGGGGACTGCGTGAGCGCTGTGACGCCGCTTCCCGTGGGTCCCGCCATGCCGGTGGCACGCGCCAGGCCGAAGTCCATCAGTTTGGCGCCGGACCGGGTGAGCATGATGTTGCCCGGTTTGAGATCGCGGTGGATTACGCCGGCGCGATGGGCCCGATCCAGCGCATCGGAAATCTCGGTTCCAAGCCTGAGCACATCCGCGGTGGGCAACGCGCCTTTCTCGAGTCGCTGTGCAAGCGTCTCGCCTTCGACCAGTTCCATCACGAGGTAGTCGGTGTCACCCTCGCGGCCGACGTCGAACAGCGTGCAGATGTGCGGATGGTTGAGGGAGGAGACCGTTTTCGCCTCGCGCTCGAAGCGTGCGCGCACTTCGGGATTGGCGGAGAGATGCTGCGGCAGCACCTTGATCGCGACCTCGCGGCCGAGGCGGGTGTCCGTGGCACGAAACACCTCGCCCATGCCGCCCGCGCCGAGCGGGGCAGTGATCTCGTACGGGCCGAGGCGTGTGCCGGGGGAGAGCGGCATCCGATGAATCTACCTCAGCGTGCGAGGCACATTCCACGCGAATATGCCACGCGGCAAGAAGCGGACTGTGAAGTCAGAAAAGCCTGTTGGTCAACCCTGCTCCGAACGATCTGCTATAATCCCCCGCTCGTTACGCAGTGGATATCGGGCCAATCGCGGAGACAGCACGCGGAGTGTGGACAGAGGAAGGACAACGGTGTGATTTACGACAATATTCTGCAGGTCATCGGCAATACGCCGACAGTGCGACTCAACCGGATTGGTACCGACACGGGTGTCGAAATCTTTGCCAAGTGTGAATTTCTCAACCCGGGTGGTTCGGTGAAGGACCGCATTGCCGTGCGCATGGTCGAGGAGCTGGAGAAGAGCGGAAAGGTTGGTCCTGGGACCACGCTGATCGAGGCGACCAGCGGCAACACCGGGGTGGGCATGTGCATGACGGCGGCGGTGAAAGGGTACCGCATGATCATCACCATGCCGGAGAAGATGAGCCGCGAGAAACAGGTGGTGATGGAAGCGCTGGGGGCCGAAATCATCCGCACGCCCACGGAAGTGCCGTACGACTCACCCGAGAGCCTGATCGGTGTGGCGGCGCGGCTCAACAAGGAGATTCCCAATTCGGTCATTCCGGACCAGTACCGCAATCCCGACAATCCAGATGCCCACTATTATGGAACGGGCGCCGAAATCTGGGATGACTTCGGCGATACGCTGGACATGTGCGTCGTGAGTGCGGGGACGGGTGGCACCATCGCCGGTGTGGCCCGGTACCTCAAGGAGAAGAACCCGAACATCCGCATCATTGGTATCGATCCGGAGGGATCGATTCTCGGCGGCCGCGACGAGGTCAAGACGTACTACGTCGAGGGCATCGGTTACGATTTCATCCCCGAGGTCATGTCGTACGACCACATCGACGAGTGGATCTACTGCAACGATCGCGACAGTTTCCAGATGGCCCGCCGCCTGATTCGTGAAGAAGGCCTGCTGGTGGGTGGCAGCTCGGGATCAGCCGTGTGGGGAACGCTGGAAGCGCTAAAACGCCATCCCGAGACGAAACGGGTGCTTACGATTCTTCCCGATTCGATTCGCAACTACCTCTCCAAGTTCGTTAGCGACGAATGGATGAACGCGCACGGCTTTACGGAGACGGATTCGTGAGACAGTCGCTGTCCTTACGTCCATGCCATCAACAACGGTGGCATCCACGGTCCAGTCTGTTGTAAACTACTCACTGGCCGCGGCCGCAGCCTCGGTCTGATTTCACTCACTTGCATTGCCATTCGGGGAGAAATTCGCCCCCGCGCCATTCCGGGGTGGGAATGTCCTTTTTTGACCCTTGCGAAAGGGCCGACCCATGCGACGTTTTCTGACTGGTCTCTCGCTGTTGATCGTTGCCATCGCCGCGCGTCCCTCGCACGCACAAACCATATCCTGGGTGAGTCTCCCTGCCGACGTGGGCTCCGGTCTGCAGACCCCCGCGGTGCGCGCGCGCCTGAGCACCTCGCAGCACGGCGGCGTCACGGTGCGCGTGGAGAGCGCCGAACCCGCGCTCGCGCTCATCTCCGCGGACGAACTGACACCCGGCGCGACGTTCGTCGACATCTTCGTTCCCAATGGCAGCACCGACGCCATCTTCTATGTGCAGGCCTTCGAGGACACAGTCGGGACGGTGCACCTCACCGCCACTGCGACCGGCTTTGCGACGGCAGCGGATTCAATCGACGTGGTCACACCGTCACAGCGCGTGCAGTATCTGAACGCATCGCAGGATCCTTACGATCCTGATGATGCGTTCCAAATACAGGTCGGTCTGGCAAACGTTGGAAACACCGGACTCTCCACCCTGCAGAAGGTGCGCGTGGGCGGGCCGGGCCTGACAGCGACAATCACCAACTCGGACGGTGGGGTGGGGCAGCTGGTCACCACCGCCCTCACCGGACAGGTGGTGACGGTGTCCATCGCGCCGGGAGACAACGCATCACCGGCCACGGTCGCGGCCGGTGGCGTTGCCTTCGACGGTCTCGCGGCGGGCACCACGGATGTCAGCGCAAGCATTCCGGGTTTCCTGCCTCTGAACATCGATCCGCTGCAGATCACGGTGACCGCTCCCGTGGTGTCGTTCAGTTCATCCGTCAACGTGGGAGCCGGTCTGCAGGAAAACAGCATGCTGGTCAGATTGAGCGGTTCGCAGCACGGGGGCACGACGGTTCACCTCGAGTCCACGGATTCGACTTTGGTGTTGTTCGCGAATGGTATCAACGACGCCGGAACGTCGACGCTCGATGTTTTCTTTCCCAACGGAACCACGAATCAGAGTTTCTACGTGCAGGCGCTGGAAGGCGTTCTGGGGTCGGTCACGGTTGTCGGGACGGCCAGCGGGTTTGGACTCGGGACGACAAATGTGAATGTCGTGCAGCCGTATTTCCGGCTCAACGGTTTGTTGACGACCATCGACACCCTGGACCCGAACGATGCGTTCTACGTGAGTGTGGGTATCCCGAACGCGCCGTTGACGGCACTGAGTCTGGTTCAGGAAGCCCGCGGTGGAGGACCGGGAATCGCGTTCACCGTAACGAGCTCGAACGACGCCGTCGGTCTTCTCGAGACCACCTCGACGCTGGATGATTCCGCGCTGGTTGTGATCAATCCAGGCCAGGGTTCCTCTCCGATTAGTGTCGCCACTGGAGGCGTGGCGTTCGACGGTATCTCCGCAGGTGTGTCAACGGTGACGGCGTCGGCCACCGGGTTCCTGCCGGTATCCTCAGGCATCGTGGATGTCACGGTGACACAGCCGACGATCAACATCACGAATGCGCCGGCCATCGGTCTGGGTGCCGGGTTGCAGACGATTTCGCCGATGTACGCGCAGCTGAGCGCTTCGCAGCACGGCGGTGTGATCGTGCATGTCGAAGTGGCCGACACGACGCTCGCGCTGGTCGCGCCCAGCGCCACCAGCGTGGGAGGGAAATTCGCGGACATTCCTCTCGCGAACGGACAGACACTCGCGGCGTTCTATCTTCAGGGAAAAGAGAACACCACCGGCGTCATCAGCCTGACCGCCAGCGCGCCCGGTTTTACCGACGAACTGAAGGATGTGGACCTGGTGCAGCCTGTCGTGCGGATCACGACCACGCTCGCCGCGACCCACACCACCCTGGATCCGCCCGATCCGTTCACCACGCAGGTGGGTGTTGCCAACACCCTGAACTTCTATCCGGAGTCGGTGCGCTGGGGAGCGCCCAGCCTGACGGTCACATTGTCGCTGGATGATTCCCTGATCGCCGAACTGCTCACGCTGCCGGACACCAGCAACGTGGTCACCGTGGCCATCGCGCCCGGTCAGAACGTTTCGCCGACCAGCGTGAATGCGGGCGGCGTGGCCTTTCGGGGTCTGTCGGCGGGAGTTGTTACGGTCACGGCCACCACACCCGGCTTCATCAGCAATGCAAAGTGGTCGGAAATAGCCGTCACCGTTACCGCGCCTGCGATCAACCTGTCGACGTTGAGCGTGGTGGGCGCGGGATTGGAAAGCACCGCACGGACCGGCTCGCTGGGTACGACCAGTCACGGCGGGGTGACCGTGCACGT
>DASRYI010000190.1:0-2648 GCA_035687255.1 Candidatus Krumholzibacteriia bacterium
GCACGCGGTCGGCGGAGCGATAGACGCCGCCCGCCGCCACCACCGATCCGTCATCGGTGGTATGCCGGCCCGGGCTCACGTCCGCGGTCACCATGGCGCCGATGGCCACGGTCAGCAACGCGGCGGCCACGATGGCGACCACCGCACCCACCCACGCGTCGCGCAGTGTGAGCGCGCGCGCGTCAGTCGTGGTGGACGTAGTCCAGGTTGATGTAGAAACCGTTCGCTGCATATCCCTCACGCGAATCGAGTCGCGAGTTGGAGTTGTAATAACCCGCAGTGAGTGACACGCGCGGGTGCACGGTGAAAGTTCCCGATATGTCGATGCGCCCCACGTCGAACCAGTCGCCGCCGTTCTCGCGCTCCAGCCCCAGGCGGCCGGCCACGTGGCCGCGCGCGCGTTTCGTGAACGTCATGTCGAGGGCCACCTCTTCGTAGATGCTCAGATACTGGCGGGGATCGTAGTAGCCGTTGTCCGGGTCGGTCTTCGAGAAGCCGAAGTAACCGAATCCCGTCGTCGACGTGAAGCGATGGTTGACGCCCACCGGCATCCGCCATAGCGGTTGCCACGCCAGACGCTCGTTGAATCCGGTGCGCGTGTTGGCGTCGTTGTAGAACGTCACGTCGGCCGATGTGGTATTGAGCAGGTTCGAGCGCAGGCGCCAGTCAAGTCCGGCCGAGAACTGTGTGAGCGTGATACCGCGATAGATCGCGTCGGGATTGGTCAGCGAGCCGCGATACAGACTGAAATCCCAGCGCATCCAGTCGCGTGGCGTGAAGGTGGCATAACCGTCGATGGTGAACAGGTTGAAGCTGTCCTGCCAGTACGGTTGCGGACGCAACGCCGACGCATCGTACGAATTCCACTGCCAGCCCACGGCGGCGTTGGCCACCCAGGTCTCGTTGAAGCGCCGCCGCAGCACCGCCGCCAGCCAGTTGCGCGAGACGTCGGGGCGTTGTGCCTGGGTGTAGGTTGCGTGTCCGTATTCGCCGCCCACGCGCGTGAGATCGTCGACCCAGATACCGGCATCGACGGTATGGGTGCGCCGCTTGATGTCGTCGCTGTCTTTGTTCTGTTCGTAGGAGTACGACGCGTCCGGCGCTACTGAGCGCTCGACGTCATTCGAGAACGCCCGTGCGGACGGGGTTGGTTTCGCATCGGCGAGCGTCGCCCGCGCCAGGTCCGTGCGTCCCAGCCAGTACTGGGCGGCCGCCAGCCCCTCCTGGGCGTCGGTGTTGCCGGGGTGGTCCGCGAGAATCTGCGAGTACAGCGCCACCGCCTCGCGATGGCGTCCCGACCAGTTGGCCACCTGCGCGCGACCGATGGCCGCGTCGAGATCGTGCGGATCGTCGTGCAACACCGCCTCGTAGTCGCGGCGCGCGGCCTCGTGGTCATCCTGCCAGCTTTCCACGCGCGCAATCGCGTCGCGCACTTCGTTGCGGCGGTCGCCGGCGTGCGGGAGTGCGGCACGATAGGTGGCCAGGGATTCTTTGTAATGTCCCGACCACGCCAGTGCGCGCCCCAGTCCGATTTCCGCGTCGATGTCGCCCGGATGCGCGGCGAGATACCGGCGGTACATGGTCACGGCGCTGTCCGGCTGGTCCGCCCACGTGTACTGATGACCCAGCTCCAGCGTCAGTTCCGGCGCCAGCGACGAATCGGCGGCGATGGCGCGGTGATACCAGCGAATGGCATCGTGGTGCCGGTCCTGCGCCGCCGCCGTGCGCGCACTGTCGAGCGCCGCGTCGGCGGTGAGTGACGTAGCCGCGACAGCCGGCGCATTCCAACCTCCTCCCACTCCCAGAAGAATGAGAGTGACGAATGCGCCAACGGGGAACCCGGCGCGCGACCGATGTGTCCTGGACGAGGCCATCGCGAGAGAGCGCGGGATTCGGGCGTCACCCAGCGAGCGAATCCGCAGCCCGCTGCAAATGGCCGTTGCCCGGGCGAGGACCCTGAGCGAGTCGGGTGATGCCCGTCCCGCGCGCACAGCGAAATGGACCCATCCGGGGGTGGACGGTGACAGGACCCGCGAATGCGCGAAGTTACTTCTCATTCGCCCCTCACCGGCTTCCAGCGTACCGGGCCGTCCGCCGGGCGGCGCAGCACCGCGCCCGGCGTGGCGATCGACGTCACGACCGCCATGATGATCCAGTACAGCAGCGGGTAGAACACCGCGGTGAAGTAATACAGCGGAATGCGACGGTCGTAGCGCCGGTCCAGCAGCACGCCCGTCAGCAACTGCGCGAGGCACATGGTGCCGATCAACATGCCCCACCAGTTGGGAATCGGTGACGCACCCACGGGCGGGTAGCCCATCGCGTAGCAGAAGATCCATAACGAGGTGAGCACGATGAAGCAGTACGCCCACGCAATCGACAGCCACGACTCCACCACCAGCGGCCACAGACGGCGATGTTCCCACGCCGTCGCTTCCGTTCCGTGGCGCCTCAGCACCTGTGCGAGCCCGCGCGCCCAGCGCCGCCGTTGCCGCCACAGGCCGCGAAATGTTTCCGGCACGCGCATCCACACCACCGCGCGCGGTTCATAGCGGATGTCCCAGTGCCTGAGCTGCAGCTTCCACGAGAGATCGATATCTTCGGTGGCCATGTCGGGGCTGTAGAGACCGGCATCGAGCATGGCGCTG